>JAIPCX010000050.1 GCA_021737945.1 Polynucleobacter sp. | reverse complement strand
GCCATCGTGAAGGTCTTGCCCGAGCCAGTCACACCTAACAAGGTTTGAAACGATAAGCCGTCGTCGATACCCTCAATCAGCTTTTGAATCGCCGCAGGCTGATCACCGGCCGGAAAGAACGGTTGATACAAACGAAATGGAGAACCTTCAAAACTTACAAACTTTGACTCGTCGAGCGCGCTGTCGACTTCAGATAACACAGCCATCGGAATTTGACCTTTGGTAAAATGCGGGGTTTCTTGAAATCTTTTGATTTTCGGACTTTTTGAGCGCTTTTCGAACTACGAAAAGCCCCTTACTATTTTTTGATGTTAGCACGATGACCGCACCTCACTCCGCACCCCTATTCGCCGCCATTGAAATGGCGCCGCGTGATCCCATTCTCGGTATCACCGAAGCTTTCAACGCCGACCAGCATCCAGAAAAAACCAATCTGGGCGTAGGCGTTTATTACGATGACAACGGTAAAGTCCCGCTGCTGGCCTGCGTTCAGCAAGCCGAAACCCTGCTAATGGAAAAATTAGCACCCCGTACCTATTTGCCTATCGAAGGTCTGGCCGCATACGACAAAGCCGTGCAAGAGTTGGTATTTGGCGCTAACAGCGAGGTTGTGACTTCTAAACGTGCCATCACCGCGCAAGCGATTGGCGGCACCGGCGCACTAAAACTCGGTGCTGATTTTCTTAAACGATTCTCGCCCAACGCACAGGTCTATATCAGCGACCCCAGCTGGGAGAATCACCGCGCACTGTTTGAATCCGCTGGTTTTGTCGTTAATAACTACCCCTACTACGACACCGCAACCAAAGGTGTGAACTTTGATGGCATGTTGGCATCACTCCAATCCATGCCCGCCGGCTCCATCGTCTTGCTACACGCTTGCTGCCATAACCCTACTGGTGCTGACCTGACCGATCAACAATGGGCGCAAGTGATTCAAGTCGTCGCTCAACGTAGTCTTGTTCCTTTTCTGGATATGGCCTACCAAGGTTTTGGAGATGGCATTACTGAAGATGGCAAAGTAGTGGGACTCTTCGCAACCGCTGGTGGCCCACTGTTTGTATCCAATTCATTTTCAAAATCGTTTTCGCTGTATGGCGAACGTGTAGGCGCTTTGTCTATCGTTGCAGCTAACGCAGAAGAAGCAGCACGCTTAATGTCACAACTAAAGCGAGTGATCCGCACCAACTACTCTAATCCACCCATGCACGGTGGTCAGGTCGTAGCGATGGCGCTTGCAACCCCTGAGTTGCGTAAGTTATGGGAAGAAGAACTCGCCGGCATGCGCGTACGAATCAAAGCCATGCGCCAAGCCTTGGTTGACAAACTCAAAACCAAAGCACCACAACATAATTTTGATTTCGTTATTCAACAGCGCGGTATGTTCTCTTACTCTGGTCTCACCAAAGCACAAGTAGAGCGACTGAAAACAGAATTTTCAATCTACGCTGTCGATACAGGTCGTATCTGCGTTGCGGCTTTAAACTCGCGCAACATCGATCGCGTTGTGGATGCCATCGCTAAGGTGCTTTGATAGTTTAAGTGGGAATAACTTGCCAAAAAATGGCCGTTTTTAAAAATCGATGCCTAAGGAATGATGCTGTTTCCTAATAGTCGTGTGGGTAGCGAGACTGACTGTTAAAGCGTGTGTCCCTAGGTTCAGTCTAGGCCAGGGAGCCAAATACGAAAGCCCGCAAATGAACGTTTGCGGGCTTTTTACATTTAGAATCACCACATGATTCAAACTAAAGCAGTGGGTGCAATCGATGGATTCTCTTTGAATTTTATTTCTGCGTGCCAGATATCCAACGCTTCCTGCATTCGCAGCCAACTTTCTGGCGAACCACCAACTACTTTTGAAACCCTTACAGCCATTTCCGCAGTCAATCCTCGTTTTTCGTGAATAAGCTCAGACACCGTTAAACGACTGACGCCTAAGTGGCTTGCAAGCACTGCTTGTGTAATGCCAAGCTCAGGCATGACATCCTCTCGCAACACCGCTCCCGGATGCGTCGGCCTGCGGTTGGGATTCCTCATAGAAGCGCCCATCAGTGATAATCCTCCAAATTAACGTTGATGGCGTCCTGACCGTCGAAATCAAACGTGATTCGCCAGTTGCCAGATACCGAAACAGCATATTCACCTTTGCGTTCACCCTTGAGCGCATGAAATTTGTACCCGGGCAAACTCATATCATCTGGTTCTTTCGATGCATCCAAGCGATCAAGAATTCGCTCGATTTTGGGAGCAAACTGTGCGGGGATGCCCTTATAGCTGCTCTTGGTAAAGAACAGCTCAAGCCCCTTGTGCTTGAACGAGACAATCATTCACTAATTGTAATGCCACGCATTACTTTGTCAACTACTAGATTACACACTTTTCAACATCGGAAACAAATGTGCTGCTCGGTCCATTTTAGCCCTGACACGTTTTAGGCTATACTTTGTATACAGAATACAAAGCACGAAATGCAGTCAATTTAATTTCTTTTTGAAAACAAAAGCTTAAGCCATGAATACACGCGAAAAAACTAACCCAGCCCCAGAACCCACCGAAAAAAAGCTTGTCCCGTTTGGCGGTTATTACGCTAACCGGGTGCCGGGTCATGATCCCGAGTTAACTGAATGTGGTGCTGGCACTCCTCTGGGTGAATACATGCGTCGCTTTTGGCATCCAGTGTGCATGTCGATGGAACTGACGGATACACCACGCTATCTCAAAATTTTGGGGGAAGAGCTGGTAGCTTTTCGCGATGGCTCAGGCCGCATTGGTTTACTCCACGCCCATTGTGTGCACCGCGGCGCATCTTTGGAATACGGCAAGATCGAAGAAAAAGGAATTTCATGCTGCTACCACGGCATGGTCTTTGATATTGATGGCACCTGCTTGAGAGTGCCCTTCCCTGAGGGTGAAGAGGAAGAAGGCGAACGTTACCGCTGCTCTATACGCCAAGGTGCTTATAAAGCCTTTGAACGCCATGGCTTGGTGTTTGCCTACATGGGTCCGCCGGAACAAGAGCCACCATTCCCTGAGTGGGAGTCAAATTTCACGGTTGCCGAAGGCGATGAGCTTGTCCCTTACAGCAATTTTCAGCACTGTAATTGGTTGCAAGTTCACGATAATTCAGTAGACAACTATCACACCATGGCACTGCATGCTAAACGCCAAGTCACCGGCGGGCATTACCAAGGAACCACCTTTGATGAAGTCGGTGCTTCGTCTATGGAAGTGCCGCCCGATATGCATTTTGTGCCCGTTCACGGCGGCCGTGGTCTTGCTGCAGCCGGAGCTCGTCGTGCCGATGACGGTCATATGTTTATTCGCGTACAGCACCAAGTGTTACCTAACTTTAGTTTGCATGCTTACACCTCTGAAGACGGCAAAAAGAAAAAGTTATTTAGCCGTTTTCATATGATTCGTTGGACTGTTCCGGTTGACGATCACAACAGCAAAATGATGGGCTGGCGCGTGATGGGCCCAGGCATTGACACTCGCGGCGTGGGTGACAAAGGAATGGTTGGTTACGAAACGATCGATTTTCTTGAAGGTCAAGTCGCTATGCGCCGACCTGAGCGTTTCGGTAAGTACAAGCTCGAAGACATGCCACCTATCCCCACAGATCATCGAGCAAGAGAAAACTACAAAGATTGTCAGTACGCCCCAGGTGATTACGAGGCCATCATTAGCCAACGTCAAATTGCTGTACATGCTTTAGAAAACCCCACTAAGTTTGATGCCGGGCTCTACATGTTCCGCAAACTCTTACGTGACGCTGTGCGTGGCGCCAACCCGAATGCAGGTCCCGAACAATTCGCTAATTGGTTACGTGACTGTGCGGGTCAGCCTAATAGCTATTGCTCGGGGAATGTTTTTGAATTGCCTCTAGGTCGCACTACTGAGGAAGAAATAACCTTGCGTCGACTGCTAGCAAAACAAGTCGTTGCTATTATTACCGAGGCCGACAAACTTCATGGTAAAGAGCGCGCTGATTTTGTACAAACCAAGATGGAAGCTTTACAACAAGACGTGCTTGCTAAACGAAACGCATGAGTACCGTGCCGGTAAACAAACAACTCATGGTGCAAGCCATACGTCGGCAAGCTAAGGGAATTTGTTCGTACGAATTAGTCGATCCCGATGGTCATGCGCTCGAGCCGTTTGAAGCAGGAGCACATATTGATATGCATTTGCCTGGCGGGATAGTTCGTTCTTATTCATTAGCAGGCGATCCTAAAGATCAAACGCATTGGCTGATTGGCGTATTACGTGAACCAGCGAGTCGTGGCGGTTCATTGGCACTTCACGATAAAGTACGCGTGGGTGATGTGATTGAGGTCAGTCCGGCACGTAATGCCTTCTCGATGTCGAGCAACGCAACGCATTCGATTTTGCTCGCAGGTGGTATTGGAATTACACCCTTGAAGTCCATGGCTCACGAACTAGTCGCTACTGGTGCATCGTTTGAACTTCACTATTGCGCGCGTGGTCCTGGCAACGTGGCATTTGCAAACGAGCTGAAAGCCTTAGTTCCTCCAGAACGCTTGCATTTTCACTTTGATGACGGCGAGCCAAGCAAAGGACTCGATATCGCAGCCTTGCTTAACGATCCTTCCCCAGGCACACACTTGTATTACTGCGGACCGAGTGGATTTATGAATGCTTGCGCAGAGGCCAGCTCTCTCTGGGCTAATGACACCGTCCATTTCGAACACTTCAAGGCGCCTGAATCTCAACCATCTGATTTACCTGAGGGCTCATTCGAAGTGCACTTAGTTAAGAGTGGCGAAGTGATTCACGTGGGCCCCGATCAAACCATAGTGCGTGCGATAGAGTTGACAGGTCGACGCGTTCCTACCTCATGTTTGTCGGGACTATGCGGCGCATGCAAAGTTACGTATCTCGATGGTGAAGTTGACCACCGTGACTACATCCTCAATGATGACGAAAAAACCCATTGTCTGACCGTATGCGTGTCTCGCGCCAAGGGAAAAACGTTGTCATTAGATTTGTAATTTTTATCAGGAGTTTCTTATGCTGGATAAAGTTAAAACACCTCAAGCGACTGAACAAAAAAAATCGATTTATGATCCCATACAAACCGGTCTGATCTACCCCGAGATTCAAACGTTCGACAACATTGAAGCAGAGCGCCTGCACCGCAAGCAACGATTAGTTGCTGCTTGCCGAGCCTTTGCGTTGGAAGGTTTTAGTTATGGTTTTGCGGGTCATCTAACGATTCGCGATCCAGAGCATCCCGAGCTCTACTGGACCAATCCGATGTGCGTGCACTTCGCTCAAGTAAAAATATCTAACCTGATTTTGGCAGACCACAAAGGCAAAGTCGTCTCAGGCAAACACGCCATTAACCGAGCAGGTTTTGTGTTGCACGCAGCGGTACATGAAGCACATCCCGAGATCCTGTCGATGTGTCATGCGCATACGGTTTACGGCACTGCCTTCGCTGCGCTTGGTCGTCCGTTAGATCCGATTTCACAAGATGCCGCAGCTTTCTTCGAAGATCATATTGTGATTAAAGATGAAGCAGGACAAGTCGCCGTGGAAGAAAAAGCTGGCTTAGCTGTCTGCGACTGGTTTAAAGATGTGAAGGCCGCCATTCACCAAAATCATGGTTTGTTAACTGCCAGTCGTCACAGTATCGAATCCGCTGCATTTTGGTTTATAGCGCTCGAGCGTTGCTGCCGCCAACAACTCATGGTTGAAGCATCAGGTCACAAACCCGTTTTTGTGCCGCCCGATCGTGCTCGCTATAGCCGTGAACATGTAGGTTCTGACTATATTGGCTGGCTACATTTCCAACCGATTTATGAGCATCTCGTTGCCACTCAACCGGATATGTTCGCCTAACTTCATGACTGGGAAATTCCTTAGCCTTACCCAACAACGGAGTCATCAATGAATTTGGCCAAACTACCAAACCGCACTGACTACGTTGACGAAGTTTATAAATCGTTGCTTGATGCTATCAGTGCAGGTGTACTGGCGCCGGGTGAGCGAATTACGCAAGAAGATTTGGCAGAGAAGCTCAACGTCTCTCGCTCTCCCGTCTTGCAAGCGCTGCGCTTACTAAAAAAAGATGGCTTGCTTGAAGAAGGACCTGGGCGGGGTTTAGTGGTTGCACAACTCGACCCAATTCGCATTGGCCACCTGTATCAAGTACGAGGATCATTGGATGCGTTAGCTGCGCGACTGGCATCACTCAGAAACGCAACGATTCCTTTGTCGTTGATCGAGGCAGGTAAACAAGCATCGTCGGATAACGATGTGAATGCGCTAATCGAAGCAGACAGTGCATTTCACAAAGCTATTTACGAGGCTTCCGGCAATCCCTTTATCGTCGAAACGGCAATGCTGCATTGGATACATTTACGCCGCGTCATGGGTGCCGTGCACCAGCGTCAACTAGGACGTAGCGGAATTTGGGATGAGCACGCCGCCATCGTTCAAGCGATACACGATGGCGATTCAGACTTAGCCGCACACTTATCTGAGAAGCATACCGATCGCGCCAGAGAATCGCTCGTACCTAATCTGTCGATTAATGAATCAGCACTACAATTACATCGTCGTAGTGTGTGAACCCTTTATACCGAAGCTTTACGCGCTCTAGACAGCATTAGCCGCGAGTTTTTCTAACGCCAGGTTCAAATTTCACTCGATGCTTTACCGTTTGTACATTAGCCAATATCAAAAAAACACCTTTGTTGCGTAGATGCAGGATTCGCATTACAATTGCGGGCTTAGTTGTACTATTCCCTGATAGCTCAGTTGGTAGAGCGACGGACTGTTAATCCGCAGGTCCCTGGTTCGAGTCCAGGTCGGGGAGCCAAAAAACCCTTTAAAAGCAAGCACTTATAGCTTGCTTTTAATTTAACTTATCAATTACACGGTT
>JAIPCX010000008.1 GCA_021737945.1 Polynucleobacter sp. | reverse complement strand
CAACAGGATGCCCCCGATCCGTTACCTGCTTGACTGCCTCAATTCGAAATTCCTCGGTATATCGCTTCGCACTCATGACACCCCCTTATAGGCCTAAATTTATAGGCTAAGAAGTGTCTAGTAAACCCGGGGCGATTCAATACTTATCTCCATCTGAATTAGTTCGCACCTCAGAAAAATCATAAAACACCCACATATGTGCAGTTAATCTATTTGCTTATCCTCCCTTTTTTTTAATTGTTATGCAGTATTTTAAACACCTAAAAATAACTATTTCTTGATTTTCGAGAGAAAATTATATTGGGTTTGTTTTCTAGCAATCGGAATCTGATACGCACATCGTGATATGCATCCTCTAAAGCTTTCAGGCCTCTGATATCGATTTCCCATATCAATTCCCTCAATGACAACTCGATTAGTGGGTTCAAAAAAATTTCTAGAATTCTGACAAAATCTTTTGTTGCATCATGGCTTTGAATAAATCCAAAATGAGTGAAATGAAGCCTCTCAATCTTCAGATGTTTTGCTGCCCTCAGTAATTCGACAGCATAGCCTTCTACGGTGTGTTTGTAAGTTAACCGACCTACTGTCTTTGGTACTAACAACAGGGTAGGTGTCAATTGACTAACGATTGCGACTTCCCTTCGCAAGTTGCATTCAGCCGCAGCAATATCGACCAAGTCCCTGTTCCAGCCATAAGTCCGAGCTAGCGCATTGAGAGGTGTAAAGCCATCAGAGCTTGCTGTAGCGGATATAGCTTCCACGCCATTGATATCCGAGAACCACAGCTTATGTCCCATTAACATCTCATCAGAGGTACTTACGCTCACACGAAACACAATTTTCACATCACCTCCTTGCGCAACTTCTCTAAGTATTAAAAAGAAACCATAATTCCATTTTAAAAAGATTCAAAGCTTACGAATAGAAGTTACAGAAATTTATTGACAGTGTCAATGACAGTGTTTATAAATGCTGCATGGAGGTGATAAATGAATGTATTTGAAAGTTTTAGAGGTTTCTGGGGAACCGCAGCAGAGTTGTCAGAAAGAGCAAAAACTCTAGGCAAAGCTGTGGGGGTTAAGCCAGAGAAATTAACCATGCGGCTAATTAGGTATTACGCCGCACAGGGAGTACTAGACAAGCCCAATCGACTTGGTAGAGAAGCAGCGTTTCATTTCAAGCACATGCTTCAGCTCTTGGTTGCAAGGAAATTGGTGGACGAGGGTGTGCCACTGGAAGTAATTGGCAAATTCAATCTAGATGCTTCTATGGAAAAACTAGAGCAGGAATTGTTGAAGCCAGAAAAAGACCGGGCAACAATCATTACCGAAACATATCGTAAAGAAATTATTAGATCAAAAAACACACCAAACAATAGCAAGCAACAATTATTGGAAGAGGAGTTAGTTTCGGAGATCAATGAATGGAAAAAAAATACTCATGAAGAAAGAATTCAATTACAAAAAACAGCAATGAATTTTGAAATACTGCTTGAAAGCTTTAAGAAAGAACAGAACTATCTTTTGGAAAAAATAAAATATGATCAAGATGAAAAAGTGGATAGTCAATTAAGGTATTTACAAGATATTTCGAATAAATTAACCCAAAGTCAATACGACAAAGAAAAGCAAGCAGCGTATATGGAGTATCTTTTAAAACAAATTGAAAAACAGTTCGACGAGCAACAAAAACAGTTCTATGAGCAACAAAAATTAATCGACGAGCAACACTTTTTTATAGCACAAATAAAATACATATTAGATGAGCTAGTAGACGATAAATCGATAATAACTAAAGTAATCAGTAAATTTAAAAAAATGACTAAAAAAATTAATTAGCATGGAAACTATTTTTCGACCCTTGAAATCAGATCGTTACTTTGTTGGATTCATTCCATCAATTGAATCAGATACGATTACTGCGACAGCAAATCCTGGCTGTGGGGCACCTCTAGAACAAATTAGCAAAAAGTTTAATTGGAATCAAACACGAATTCATGGTGCGGCTACAAGAGTAATGAGATTTTCAGAGTTAGCTGTTCTTCAGGATTTAGAGCCGAAGCTTATTCTTTTGCCAAAGACTGATGGGAAAAAAGAAGTTACCGAGATGATTGACGATCTAATAGAAGCTGCAAATTCTATTGGTTCTGAAATAGTTAATTTTTACACATTACGGTTTTGTCCGAGAGAGTTTGCCGATAATTGAATTAGAAAGTGTATTTAGAAAGCTGACAGAAAATAGTGGAAAAATATCAATTCGAGTAATTATTTTTGATATAGATGCAAGATATCTAGAACAGAAAGAGCGCATTCGTATAAAATGATATTTTTTTAATATGTTTATTTTTTTAAGGATTATTCTCCACAACATGAATCTATGTTATTAGTAAAAAAATAGACTCAGTTAATCCTCAAAACACTGATTACAACGCCACATCTAGAATACTTTCCTCTGGTGAGATTCTCTAGGAACCGTGATTTCTCCACTTAAAGACCGCCATACATCCGGAAGACTCTACCAATACACCGCAAAAGATTTAGGGGTGGGGAATACGGATTGGCTGTTTCAACTTAAATATTTAAAATTTATAAAGGTTCATTGAATGCCCACAAATCATTCAATATTTGATATCTATATGTAATATAGATATGTAATATTAAATATATATTTTAATACTTTATAAATGCGGCTCTTAGTTATTAGCTAACCGTGGTTCCCATGAATTTTGATGCTTTGTTAATCCCGATCCAGTTTAATTTTCTATTTTCAATATTGAGGTTGTCGCCATGAGTGATATGACAAGTATTCATTTGGGTATTGTTGGGGGATATGACATTTCTCTGTCGTCCTCTATGTCCACTCAAGATGGCGTTACCTATTACTCGGCTAGCCTTAGTGACAGCTATGGTGGAAGTGGTTACGGCTCGTATGGCGTTAACCATGGAATGTTAGACGGGATATTCAATAATGGGTTGGATACGTCATCTAGCTTGGCTACAAGATCATTAAGCTTTAATAACTACACCATTACGCTTCCTACCCTTAGCGAGTTTTCTGCATTTTCAAATTCTACAGGTGGAATTATTCCTGGCGGCTGGGGTCAGCCTGTACTTTTGGCAGATAGCAGTGGTGGCGACAGTCATTTAAGCCTGACTCAATTAGATTTTTTAAACCGTGTTTCTGGCCGTGTTACGGATGATGCTACCAATGGCAATGCGATCTTTGAAGTCGGTCGCGCAGAGAGCTTAAGCACTAGCGGCACGATTACTAATTTTGATGTCATCTTCAATCCTACCGGCAGTCCTGTCTCAACGCTGACGCCAACGGACACTATTAATCGTCTTGTCATTCAAGGCGGATCGGACATTAATTTTAGTTTTGACGATGATGTTGCTGGAACGAGTGGAACGTTGTTTGGCGCGGGTGTTTCTGGTTCAAACTATCTAACATTTTCTACAGCTGCTGATGGGAAGGCATTTAATGCCATAGCCACTGGTGCCGGCAACGACTTCCTACAAGGTAGTGATTCGCGCTCTGAAGTGTTTGCCCCTGGTGAGGGTGCTAACGTCATTATCGGTGGAGATGGCCAAGGAAAAATCGATTACGTAGATTATCGCGGCGAATCGAATTTTTCTGCAAATTTTAATAACGTATATGTTGACCCGTTAGAAGATCCAAATGCAATAGGTCTACCTGTATCGCAAATAGATCCAGAGCTCGAGTCTATAAGTGGCGCTTGGATTCCACCTGGCGTTTTTGAATCTAAGCTCACGACAGGTGTCACTATCGTATTAGAAGATAACGGTAGAAGCATAGTTGGTCGCTCTAGTAGTGAGTTTTTAGATTGGAATGACGATGCTTCTGTAAGCATTGATAATGGCAACAAGGTAGATGAAATTACCAGCGTTGAAGGTGTGCTAGGTAGTATGCGGGACGATTTCATCGTCTCCCATTTAACAGGTACGGCAGTCTTAGCAGGCTTTGACGGTAATGACGTTATCTACGGTGGTGACGGAAGCGATGTACTGATTGGTGGTGCTGGCAATGATCGACTATACGGTTCGCGTGCCAACGCTAGTGTAGGCGAAGTTAATGTCATTGAGGGTGGTGCTGGTGACGATGTAATGTACACGAGTGCAGGTAAAGACTTATTTTTTGTTTCATTAAGCAGTCAAACTTTTCCATTGCCCACACCATCTCCAATGTTGAGTGGTGATATTAGTTCACTTAGCTCTCAGCAAATTTCAGCGCTCAGTACTTCAGAGCTAGCCTCACTATCGACGGCTCAAGTTAGCTCTCTTGGTTCAGCACAAGTAGCTGCTTTATCGACAGGCCAGTTAAGCGCCTTGTATCTAGACACTATTCAGCCTTTACCAACGCAAGATCTAGACAAAATAGTTATGTTTGGATTGTCAGCACCGGGCGCAGGCGTCCTTAGCAATAGCACGTTGATTGGTGATGAAATTGTCGTTGTTTCAGATCAAGCACTCACTAATTCTGCTTTGAGCATGTCCGGATCAGTATTAACGATTACAAGTGATGGAAAATCATATCAAGCAATTATTAACACCGGAGATAATAACGACCTTAGAACAAATTCCTATTTTGATCAAATTCGTGGTGTATGGGTTGATTTTAATATTACCCCTTTTATTATTGATGCAGGGTTGAGTGGCATAGCACCAGCGCCAGATTTGGCAGTAGAGTTGCTTGAAGGTAGCGCTTATTCTGATGCAATGACCGGTGAAGGTAACGTCACGCGCATTGGTTTGAAGAGCGAGCGCACAGGCGTAAAGGTTGAAGACTCTGACATTAAAGATGTAGCAGTTGGCTCCCGTGGCGCGGATATTATTGTACTGTCGGGCGGTGGCGGAGACCAAGCAGTGGGGGGCTCGGGTTCGGATTTATACGAATTCAGGATTTCGAGTGATACACCTACGTTAGACATAGGTACCACGACTATCCGCGATATGGGTAGCAGGGTTGCAGGCATCAACAACAAGGATGCGATCCTTATTGACAGCATTGCAGATTTTTGGACTGATATTCGGTTGTCTCGGGGAGTTGACGGAAAATCGTTACTCATTAACTATGAGCAGTCTAGCTTTGATAATGGAATTTATACGACCCAGGTCACGGGTGACATTAATGTAGTCAAGCAGTTTGATACCAAAGCGCCGTACTACTTTATTGAGAAACTAGCTTTTACCTACGCTGATGAACCTAGCCAACTGAGCGTTTTTAATTTCGGTAAAAGTACAGCAGGTAGCAATGGTTTTAATGAGCGTATAACGGCGGTAGCCTTTGATGAGCAAAGCCCCTTTAACTCACACATCTTAATCGGTACCGGCACTGGCAGCACCGCTAAAGATCAATATAATTTATCAGCAGTTCAATCCACCGGTGGTGTAGTCGTTCTGCAAGATTTTGATAGTAATGACCAACTGATTCTCGCGAATGGTTTCAGGTATAAATTTTTTGACTACAACGTATCTGATATCGAAGGCTCCTTTAACAGTGCTGGAATAAATTTCGCTGCCAACACCATTCTTTCGAATATTGGAAAAGATGCACTAATCATGGTGGCAATGGATGCCATTGATGAAGATGGTGACGGCATTGATGATTTATTTATTGATGCAAACGGGAATGGAATTCATGATTTTGGTGAGTCTCGGCATGATCATTGGATGATCGTCGCAGGGGGCAATTCTCAGCAGTTGTCCGCTATTGAATCTAGCCAACTTTCACTCATCGATGCAGCACCTCCACTTCCGTCTTATTCAACATTGGACGTGACGTTGCTCACGCCAGAAAACATTGCGGCATTGACGCCAGCTGAAATAAGAATGCTGAGTACATCTCAGGTCGGGCTTCTTTTGGGAACTCAGATTGCAGCATTTACAGCTGAACAAGTGAGAATACTGTCCACCTCACAGTTCAGCACACTAACAAACCTTCAAATTGCTTCATTAGATCCAAATCTTGTTTCAGATATCGAAACAAGAGATTTGGCTTCGATGACAACCTCTGCAATTACTGGGATTATTACGCGAGGAATAGCAAATCTCAGCACTAACCAAGTAACAGCTTTAGCTACAAGCCAAATCAGTGCGCTTTTAACGAGACAAGTTGCCACATTTGATGCCCTTCAGGTTGGGGCACTTAGTTCTACTCAATCTGCTGCCATATCTACGGCAGGTATAGCAGCTTTATCTACCTCCGCGTTGAGCGCGTTATCAGTAGAGGCCTTGGCTAGTTTGAAGACAGCCCAGATTGTTGCATTGAGTACCTATAGTATTGCCGCTCTTACGACTACGCAAATAGCCGGCTTAACCGGTGTGCAACTTTCGAGTCTGCGAACAATTGCAATGCAAGCTTTGATGACAGCTCAAATTAAGGCGATTGAGACTCGCGATATTAGTAGTCTTACTACGGCGCAGATTGTGGCGTTCACAGCTCGTCAATTCCAAGCGTTGGATTGGGAACAAATTACTAATCTCGCGACTAAACAAGTCGCAGCTATTCAGACGCCCAATTTAGCAGTGTTGAGTGATGTTCAGATAGCAGCTTTCTCTTCGACTCAGCTGTCCTCCTTGACGACCCAACAGATAGGTACTCTATCTCCAGTACAGGATACGTATGAGACTTGGATTGGAGGTACTTATTTCAGGCGGGCTAATCAGATTGCAGCCATTGGTGAAGATATATCTTCACTAAAAACTTCTCAGATTGCGTCGCTTGCGACCTCTCAATATCAAGGCCTTAGTGGTAATCAAATTACCGCGCTTACGACAGCGCAGATTTCTATTATTGCGCCTTCTTATCTTTCATCATCCCAGATCCGTTTCATCGAGACGGTTGATGTAGTAGCACTTTCGACGAGCCAGTTCCTGGGATTGGGTACTAATCAAGTTTCGGCGTTCGATACGAACCAAATTCGTGCCATTGAAACTAGGGATATTTCGGTTCTGCTTACCTATCAAATTTCGATGGTAAGTACTGCACAAATTTCGTCATTAACTACCGCGCAGGTGGTAGCGCTGACAACGCAACAGGTGGCGGCTTTAACGAGCCAACAGGTCAGCGCACTCACAACTACTCAGCTCCCTTTTATGGAAACCAATGACTTGGTTTCCTTGCAAACTGGCGCAATCAGTAATCTGTTGACTGCCCAGATTAGTTCATTAACTACGGCGCAGGTGGTTGCGTTGACGACGAGTCAATTCTTTGCGTTTGTAGGCCTCTGGCATAAAAATCAGATTTTAGGATTTACAACAACACAAATTGCTGCGATCGAAACACGGGATATCGCTGTATTTTCTTGTGATCAATTGACTGGCTTGAGTACTGACCAACTAGTTGCAATGACAACAGCTCAGATCACTTCCTTGCAAACTATTGCGATTAGCGGTCTGTCTACTCACCAGGTTTCTGGATTTACTACGGCGCAGGTGGTAGCACTAACGACAAGTCAATTTGTTGCGATTACCAATGGCATGGAACTTGGTTTGCACCCAAATTACGGATACGGCAATTGGCCCAAAAATTTAGTACAGGGATTTACTACTGCACAAATTGCAGCGATCGAGACGGCTGACATTGCAGTTTTTTCATCCGCTGGGCTTGGTTATCTTGGAACTAACCAAGTTAGTGCTCTGACTACGGCGCAGATTCAAGCGATACCCGTAGCTACTTGGTATGGGGATGGCTTCGAAAGACTAAATTTAACTTCTTATCAGATTAGTGCATTGATGACTGATGATGTAGTGGCGCTGACAACTCGCCAGGTGGCGGCTCTAACAAGCGTTCAGGTCAGCGTCCTCACAACTACCCAGACCGCTGTTTTGGAAACCCAAGACTTGGCTTCCTTGCAAACTGGCGCAATCAGTAATCTGTTGACTGCCCAGATTAGTTCATTAACTACGGCGCAGGTGGCGGCACTAACGACAAGTCAATTTGTTGCGATTACTAATGGCAGCAAAACCGAGTACGCATACAATCCAATCAGAGGTTCTTGGGATTATTGGCCAAAAAATTTAGTCCAGGGATTTACTACCGCACAAATTGCAGCGATAGAAACGCGTGACATAGCAGTTTGGTCATCCATGGGACTTATTTACCTCAATACTAACCAAATTAGTGCTCTCACAACGGATCAGATTCAGACTTTGCCGATCACTCCAGATACGGGCTGGAGATATGATTACGGTGGTATGGTTACTATTGAAACGCTAGCATTAACAAGTGCGCAACTGGGTGGCCTTGAAACCCAAGATGTGATGGCATTAACCACTAGGCAGGTATCATCGTTAACCAGCGCACAGTTCAGGGGACTCAGAACAGAGCAAATCTCGGTAATTGAGACTAGGGATATTTCGGTTCTGCAGAGTGGCGTAATCAACAATATTTCCACTGAACAAATTTCTGCACTCACCACCACACAGGTAGTGGCACTGACGACCACCCAATTTATGGCATTTAATGTGCTCCCCTATATTGGTACGGGTGGGCAGATGAGTGGATTTACGACTGCGCAAATTGCCGCGATCGAAACATGGGATATCGCCTGGTTATCAACCCGCGTCTTAAATAGTTTGATGTCTAATCAGGTTCAGGCGCTCACTACAGATCAGATTGCTTCAATATCCGTCGTGAATGGTTATGAAATGTACTGGAGTCCAAATGTATATTTCGAATATTACGGTTCCCTAAGTTCGATTGGCTCGACATTGATCATGGCATTTGGGACTGATGACATTGCTGCGTTAACCACCACGCAATTTAGCGCTTTAAGTATGAATATAGTTCCCATTCTTTCATCTGCACAAGTCACTGCAATTGAAACGAATGATATTCGAGCGTTGGGGAGTCGACATTTTGCGGTAATGAGTTCGGTACAACTAACTGCATTAAGTACAGCGCAGGTAGCGGCTATGACGACCTCAGCTCTAGTATATGGCCTGTACTCTCAACAAGTTTCAACCTTAAGTACGAATCAAATTGCAGCTTTGAGTACTGCCGCATTGGATCTCTTCTCTTCGGCAACGATAACGGCGATGACTAGCATTCAGTTTGCTGCGTTGATGACTGCACAAATTAATATCCTCGATTCGCAACAAGTGATTGCGATGGATAGCATTGATTTTTCTGCATTAGGTACATCGCAAATTGCAGCATTCTCAACTCAGGCATTGGCGTACGGAGTAACTGCTGCAGACTTAATGATTTTAGGTAAAGCTCAGGTAGCTGCCTTGAGTACGAACGTGATTGATGTTTTATCAGCTGACAGTATCTCAGTGTTGGGTAGCGCTCAAGTCGGGGCACTTGCTACTTCGCAGGTCTCGGTATTGGATTCTCAGCAGGTTGTGGCGCTGAGTAGTGTTCAGACTGGATCATTCAGTACTGCGCAGATTGCAGCAATGAGTACATCGGCTCTCGGGTACGGACTGACGGCTAACCAAATATCAGCGCTTAGTACGGCACAGGTATGGACTTTGGGTGCATCGGTTGTCGATATGTTTTCTTCATGGAGCATGGCACGTCTGACTAGCTCGCAGTTGGGTGTATTTTCTACTGCACAGATGGCGATCTTGGATTCAGCACAGATCAGAGCAATCGACAGCAATGATTTGACTGCATTCTCAACAGCACAACTCGCATCGATTTCTAATGCATCAGCTGTTGGATTTACCTCGCAAGAGCTGAGAGCCTTGACCTCTATGCAAATGAGTGCATTCTCAACGGCTCAGTTGTCCTATATCCAGTCATCGTCGTTTGCATACATGTCCTCAACTCAGTTGTTGGGTATGTCGACCGCAGGTATTGCGGCATTGGGTATGGCAAATGGAGGATATACATCGACTCAGTTGGATTACATCTTCAGTCAGCAAATCAATGCGATTAGCACTGTCGCAGCGGTTCAATTAGCTAAGTTCGGCTTCGTTACTCCAGTAGTTATGGATCTGAACGGTGATGGCATCCAAACGACAACTGCTGAAAACGGCGTAACCTTCGACATCAATAACGATGGCAAGGCCGACCAGACAGCTTGGGTTGCACGTGGTGATGGCTTACTGGTTCGTGACATCAACAAAGACGGTCAGATCAACAACGGTAGTGAGTTGTTCGGTTCGGCAACGTCCTTGGGTAAGGGTATGACAGCAGCGGATGGTTATGCAGCAATGCGTGCCTTGGATACAAATAAAGACGGTGTCTTGGATGCGAAAGATGCGGCCTTCGGTGAGTTGATGGTTTGGACGGATATCGATGGTAACGGTGTGACGGGTGCGAATGAACTGACCAATCTCTCTGATTTGGGCATTAATTCGATCTCCTTGAATGCAACTAAGTCGACAGAGAACAACAACGGTAACTTGATTGGATTGATGGGTAGCTACACAACGACCGATGGCAAGACACATACCATGGGCGACGTGTGGTTCCAGACCGATGCAGCAGGTGAACGCGTGTTTGATCTGGCGGCCATCGCTAGAGCAGCGGGCACGTCCAAAGTGGATATGTCTAACGCTCAAGCCGATACGTTGAAAGTAACTCTGGCTGATGTCTTGGCAGTGGGCACACCGGATATCCTAAGTGGCACCTCAACGGTGACTATCACGGGTGATTCGGGAGATGTAGTCCATCTGACGGGTGCTGCTGGCAGTGGATGGAGCTTGGCTGGTACGCAGACCGACGGTGCAGATACCTACATGGTCTACGTGAACCAAAATGCTCACCTGATGGTTAACGACAAGATTCACCTGATCATTAGCTAAATTAGAAAATTCACAACTAACATAAAGCCCACTTTTGTATAAAAAATTAGGATGCCAACATGCCTAGTTCAACTGATGCAGTGATTAAGAAAGCCTGTGATCGGTCAAGAGTAAACGTAAGTAATGCTTTTCTGTTCTCACAGTTGGAAAAATAAAGCTGATCGTTCGTGCAGATTAGTATGTAAGTGATCTACCGGAGTCCCATTTTAGATTTGGGGGGTGGGGGTAGGGTGAGGTCTCGCGAGTGGGATTTTGAATGTGGGTACAGCAGGTCTTTGCAGAAATTTTGTAATCACTCCCGACTTGTGCATACTTCACTTGTTCAATGGGGCTGGTTTTAGTGCAGTTGATCGTTTTGCAGAGAGACTTATGTCCTGAGGGTAAAAATACGGGTAAAACTACTTCATCAACTATGCAAATCCTTACTATTACTATCTTATGCATGATGATTTGAATCCCTCGGTCCGCCAATGATGTAGTAAAAATGCGCCTTTTGGGCGCTTTTTTATTTATACATACCCAAAAGCTTATCCAAAAAATCCCAGTAGCTTTTGTTGAGGGTGGCTTCTATTTATTGTTTTGGTAAATAAAAATGCAAGACTCGAGTAGTTTAAAAATCTCCTTAGCCAGACCCCACCCCCAGGGGTACCCCCAAATCTGAAATGGGACTCCGGTAGCGCTAATACATACTATTTTGCACGAACGATTAGTTTTTTTATTTTTCCGCCGGTAGAGCAAGACATTTCAAGCAAAACACCTCCCCGTCAACTGTGGAAACGTTTCCACCCCGGGGGATATATTTTTAGAAGATGAGGATAGTTATCAAGATGCTACTGGAAGAGTTTCCGCACTTAAAGTAAAGTCTTTTCAGTGGAAGAGTTTCCAGATGCAGGTATTGTTAATATAAGGACAGAAAGACAAAATTAATCCACCTCTGCGATAACAATTAATTTCTTTCATCTCGGCGCCATCATTAAAAACATTCTAATTCCCAACTCCCCCAAAAAAAGCAAGAAGGATGGAATCACCACCATCAAAACCCTTCCCAGATACCACCCTGGCTTTTCTGCTTCAATCTCAATCTGCATAGCGTGGTCGAGCGCCGCTTTGACTTCAGCTACAGTGGCAGTATCAGTATCGGGTGGTAGGTATCGGGTCTCCCATCCATCAGCATCAATGGCTATTCGGCCTTCGACTTTGGAGCTAACGAACATATCTAAAATAGAATGGGGTACATGTTGAATGGCTGTTTCCCAACGCCAGGGGTTTTGATACTGTAAATGCGTTGGGGTGGTCCATAACAGACCAAGCACCCAAAGCATGCTCAGGATAATCCACGGCCTGCGTATGATTTTTAGTAGTGTCACTTCGTTTTAAATCCTAGGCCAAGATATACAGCCTTTGTGAAGGTATTAACGCCCACGTTAATACTAATTGGATCAAATGCCACGATAAGACCGCCGTTGGCATTGAAGCCGTTTTTGTCTCTGTAGGTATCGTCAGTCCAAGTACCGTCAGAGTATTTCACCATTCCCTCAATTGCACTGTATCCCAAGCCCACATAGGCGTGTACGGATTGGTAGCCACGCTTTTCAAAGCTAGAAGGTATGAGTGGGAAGGTAAATCCAAGATTACCTACATAAGCTGCTTGACCAGTTGCCACTTCAGCGCAGCTATACCAACAGTAGTTGCCGGCAGAATAATTCGATGGTTTGATTGGGATCATGCCGTTGAAATATCCACCCACGCCATTATCGTTCAGAGCATAAACACCAAAGCCGATGGTTTTAGTCATTTCACTTGTTGGGGGTGAATAAATAATATCAAAGTAGGTTGAATCTGCCATGGCAGTACCTGAGGGCAGGAGCATAGCCAATACAAGGGTGAGTGATTGTTTTTTCATCGGTAGCTTTCTAAAGAAAGAATGAAACTCAGTAAAAGAATGAAAATTAAATTCAATAAATTAAAAAATCACTTCGCATCAAACATAAAAACGCTGTCGCGCTTACCAATCCAGAGCGGCTTTTGTTGGTGATCGGTACCTAAACGGTTAGCGTCTTGGCTAACACGCTCGCGGATGACGTCAAATTGTTTTGTTTGTAAAAAAGGATTGCGCAGCATTTCGCCCAGCAAGTAATACGAAAACAAGCGATGACCTTTTGCGCGCATGGCATTTGCAAAATCATTTGGGCCACCTGAAGCTAATACGGTGATGCGTGGGTCGGCGGGTGGATTGAGTGAATCAACGGGGGTAATGATGAGTGGCGCGACATCGCGATAGATAAAGGCGTTGTCGTCTGCACGGCCAGCAAAGCAGGTATCAAGAACGACGTTGATCTCACGTGCTTCACTCCGCAAGAGCATTTTGTAGACATCGGCTAAACGCAAGAACGAGTTGTCGATTAAGCCAGCGGTTGCGTCTTGCGGAACAAGGACGGTATTTTTGCCATCTTTAGTAGGAGCGGCATGGCCGGCGTAATAGACGATCAGTCTATCGTTCTTACCTATCCGAGCCAGTAGATTTTTAAGGCGTGAATTAATGCGTGTGCCGGTAGCGTCTGCATTAACCATAGTGATGAGGTTTTCTGGCTGCACGCCATATTTTTTGCGTATGAGTTCTGCAAAGCTCAAAGCTGATCTGTCAGCGAAGATCACTTTAGGGAATTCACTGTAATCAGAGATGCCAATGACTAAGGCATATACATTACTCACAGGTTGGCTTGTTTTAACATTAGCGATTTTGGATGAGAGATCATCGTCATACGAGCCTTGATCGATCTTTTTTAATTGGGCCTCGAGTTGGCGCATTTCAGTTGTCATGCGTTCTTTTTCTGCGGTGACTTGCTGACGCTGACCGATTTCATTACGAAGATATTCGAGTTTTTCTCGCAAGCGGCGACTCTCATCGTCATTGGCTAACACGAGTGGCTGTTCACTAATACCGGTTGCGCCGATTTTTTTAAGACCTGCAGCAGCAGTAGTCTTAATGGTGTTGGCGTTGAGGTTAACGGTAGCTAATGGCGGCAACTCGATGCCATCCACTAATTTCATAGCGATGATCTGGTTATCCACCAGCAAGTGGCTATCTACCATTCGTAGCGAACGTTCATTGACGCTAAATCGCATGAATGGACGCGCTTGATTCAATCTATTTTTGAGTGATTTCGCCTCTTCAGGTGAAATCTGTGTGGCTGAGACCAAGGTAAAACTGATCGGGGCTTTTTCATATTGGGTGGAGCCCGTTACGCTCACCACAAAGCGCTGCAGATCAGCGTCGTAGGCGACGTTTTTTACATCGGGCTCGCCGAGTTGTTCTAGCAGCGATTCGCTAAACACCGATGCTTGTTGAGTAGGTGTTAGTGTCTTAGGAATGTTGTTTTCAAAATTCTTAATACGTTGGTTAAGATTTTCAACGCGGCGGTTGTAGTCAGCTACGCGGGCTTCTTGCTCTAAACGTGTTTGTCTGACGCGCTCGGCAAATGCAGCGGTCGATTCGAATTCGTCTCTAGTGACGCTAATTTGAGGGGTTGGTTTATACAGTTCGATAGAATATTTTTCTTGTTCTATGTCACTGGGGATCATTGCTTGGCGGTACAGTTGACCTTCGCCTTTTTTTCGCGCAAGTTGGTTTACATCAGCCCACGTAATACCTTTGCTAACTACTGAAAATCTCTTTTTTTGTTCATCGCCTTTTAAGCCACTAGCCGCTATCCAAATAAATTCCTGACTTTTTTTATAGTCAGCGATCAAATTCCACGAGGCTGGAATCGCAAAAGCAAGCGACACCGTTTGCGGATAATTTGCATCGGGTTTTTTAGCAGTGATAGTGCAATCAAGGCAGGTGATGAGCAGATCAGCTGTTTTTAAGTTACTTGGAGTGGCGCTATTCATAATGTCGCCTGCCAAATCAAGTTTGGCATCCCCTTTATCGTCTGCACTGATATCAACCTCGCGCGATTTACCCGCGACGGTAATTTTTAACTTAGCTGTACGCAGCGGCATACTCACCCATTCAAAGCGACCGGTGGTAGTGGCTTTGTCTTTATCCGTTTCTTCGCTAAGAACCTGCTCATAGTGTTCTTTACCAACGGTGTACTGAATAAAATCGGCTGGCTTAAGTAATGGGTATATACCCAGCGTTAGAGCGGCAGTAAGCGTGCTGCCGATAGGGTTAGCCCGCGTACCGTGGTGCTGTTTTTTCTGAATGATGGGCGCTTCGTATTCTGGTGCCCAGAGTCGCTCGGTGAGTTTGATGTTGAGTACCCCGCGCTGATCAATCTCATATTTCTCTATCCCCTGAATTTTTTGAGTAGCGAGATTGGGGTTGAGGTACTTGGATTTACCAGTGGTTTTGGAGGAGTAGTCAACGTAGTTACCCCCGCAGCCGCCGAGCAAGAGCAATAGAAAGGCGAGCAGCAGTAGCGATGCGCGTTCGTCTGTCAATGAACTAGAGCTTATGTTTGTCTTGACCATGATGTTGTCTCGGTATGGCTATGTATCTCTGATCGTATGTGCCACGTTTGATTATTTTTTGAAAACTGATTCAAATCAATGTCACTGAGTGGTTTTGTAAGCGTGGGTAATTGTGGTGGGTGGCAGGCTCAGATACTGAGCCTGTGAGATTTTTTTAGAGGCTCAGTTTTTGAGCCACCGAGGGTCTATAACGAATGCTTATGAAAGCCATTCCTTATTTTTGTGCATGCGTAGGTATCTATCTATGCAGCGGTGTTTTTGGTCTGACAACTGCGCAGGCCGAATGGCATGCGGGCAAAGCAGAAGAATATTTTAGTGCGGAGACCACGGAGAAATCAGCTTGTCGTAATGCAGAAAATAAAGCGATATCGAGCACGGTGCAGCGGGTGATAGGTGAATCAATATCAACAACGCAATTGCAGATTTGCCATGAAAGCTTTCGTGCACGACGTGATGTGCGCGAAACACGCGATGTACGTGATGTAGGGGAAATACGCTTTACTCGTGACAGAAACGACAGCGCGGATGCGTGTCAGCTCATGACATCAGCAATTATCTCGACAGAGGGTACGGTGGTCGGCGTTAGAAATCGTAAGCAAGAAGTTATTTTGGGTGCCGGTGCTCGGGTATGCAAGGTGTCACTTGAGGTCGACATTAAAAAGGAATCAAACGCGGCTGATACGGGTTTTGATCCAGAAATCAGATTATCGCAATCGCAGTTCAGGCAGGGTGAAGCGGTGAAGGTACTGATTACCCCAACGAGTCGGACAGTACCGTTTTATTTGACGCTCTTTGTTTTTTCACCGTACCTCGACGAGCATGAACAGGTGCAAAAAATTTATCCCAGTGAGCTAGACGAAATCAAAGCGATCGAAAGTTATACCGAGATTCCTTCAAAAATGTCTGGCTATGAAATTAAGGCGCAGTTTCCAACAATGGATATCGGTACGAATCAGGCAGGTGAAATTTTGATTGCATTGGCCACCAAGTCTGAACGCCCATTCCGCCAGCGATGGTCGCTGGTTGATTTTAATGCGCGTATGCAGGAAATACCCCGCAACGAACGACGAATTATTCAGATGCCATATTTTATTTTCGCTTCAAAACAAGATGTTCAATAGTCTTAAAAAATTTAGTAAAGCCACTGTGAAGGATTTTCAAATGAACAAACAGCCAACCTGTATAGCTTTAAAGAGCGCATCTGCTAATCGTAATCTCGGTAATCTGCGTAAAGTACATTTGTTGACGATTTTGGTTATTGCAAGCGCCACGACACTGCTGCTGCTTGCCGGTTGTAGCACACCCAAGCCAGGTTCAGCACAAGCCCTCGCAGTAGAAAAAGAGGAAACAGAAAAAAAGATCGATAAGAATTTGAAGGCTATGCCTGATTGGTATGCCAAAACACCGCTTGATAACAATATTTTGTTTGCATCAGCGACTGAGACCTCGCGCAATATGCAAATGTCGATGGATAAAGCATCAGTAAAAGCACGCGCTGAATTAGCCTTAACGGTAGGTGGTCGAATATCGACCATGATGAGGGCGTATGCAGACGAGGTGGGTTTAAGTAACGATCCTGAAGTGAATCAGTTGGTGAGTAGCATAACTTCGCAAGAAGCGATCAACGTCAACCTATCCGGTGTGCAGCGTGCTGACGCACAAATTAACCGTGAAGGGGATAGCTACCGCGCGTATGTGTTGATACGTTACCCCTTGGGTGAACTGAATAAAATCGCGGTAGAGCAGGTTCGTCAGAACACGGTGCTGAACGCCAAACTTAGAGCGAGTAAAGCCTTTGAAGACTTAGAGCGCAAGGTGGAAGAAGCAAAAAAACGCGAATCGAACTGAGGCATGTATGGCTACCCAGCTAGTGCGTCTACCTATCGTTGCTACTGTGTTGTCATTTGCTATGAGCTTGCCAGTGCAAGCGGTAGTGTTAGTGACATCTGACGAAGCTAAGCAATCGGCTAAATCAACAGTAATGGAGTCATTGCTGGATTCAGCGGCTGACCCTTCGGTGGTGCGCCCTGCGATTGAAATTCGCCAGCCGTCATTACTGTCACAACCCTTAGGCACGCCACTAGCCATTGAACTGAGCTTTTTAGCAGCAGATGCGCCGATAGTGCCGGATTCATTTCGTGCGTATTACGGCAATCTAAAACTAAACATCACTGACCGTATCATAAAAAAAGTGAAGGTATTGGCAGACGGCTTACGCATTGACGATGCCGAGATACCGAGCGGCCAGCATAAGATTTTGCTGATCATCGAAGACGAAAAAGGCCGCCGCGGTGAGCGCGAACTTAAATTTACTGTGAAGTGAACACGGTGATCTTTATACGTAATTTATTCATCAAGCGCTTAGGGGTAGTGATTAAAGCGGTCATGATGGTTGTGTTGATGGCCCTGTGGTGCGCATACCCTGCTGCAGCCGCAGTCACAGCTTCAGATGATGTGGACTTCAATGCGGCCAACGCGAAGAATCTGATGGATGATGGATTTCATCAGCAGGCGCTAGAGTTGTTGCGACGTGCGCCCATGCAAACGGATGCCGAGATTGCTGAGGTGTTGCTACTGACATCGCGCCTGTACTGCGTGATGGGTAGCCCCAAGTCGAGTATCGGGCCGCTAAAATCAGCCGCTGCTTTGTTGGGTGCAGACGATTTTGGATTACTGCTTGAGCAAACGCGCGTCTACCTTGCGATGGGTGAAATTAAAGCCGCCCGCGCTTGGCTAGACAAACTGAATAAAAAATCCTCACTATCGTCAAACGACAAATTGGCTCGCGTACTCCTAGCCGCCCGAATTGAACAAGCAGTGGGTAATACGCTAGAAGCGATAACGCTATTAGGTGCAACCAAAAACTCTGAGCCATTGACTCTGGCGCGGGCGGATGTGTTGGAGGCAAGCGGAAGCGTTGGAGATGCCAGAAACGGGCTAAAAGATTTTTTGAAGTCGCACCCACGCTCAGGCCGTGTATTACTAGCGGCAGGACGCTTGAGTGAACAACTTGACGAGAGAGAGGCCGCCAAATCTTTTTACCAAAAGGCACTAGCAGCTTTTAAAGAGGCAGGTGACCGTAGCCGACTGCCTGTAATTGAGCAACGTATTGAACGGCTTTCGCATGAACGTGCGCCGACTGCAGTGACACCAACTCCACCAATCTCAACTCCACCAATATCAACCCCAGCACCACTACCAGCACCACTACCAGTACCATTGGCACCAACTGAGCCAATCACAGCCAACACACCCAAAGTATTACCGCAGAAATTACAGTCATTTCCCTTTAGCGCAGGGACTCGCTTAGTTACCGGTAGTGGTGTGCTTGTCGATCAAGGACGACGCATCATCACCAATCGCCACGTCGTGGCGGAGGGGCGTAATTTTTATGTACGTAATGCCTTGGGTGACATGAGTGCCGCACGTGTAGAAAAGCTGGGCTCTAACGATGATTTGGCAGTGCTGGTTTTGGATAAGCCTTTTTTAGCGGATAAGGCTTTACGACCCGATCAATTTGGTAAAGCACGCTCAGGCGCATCTATTGCAGTGATGGGGTTTCCTTTATCAGACATGTTAGGTTCGAACACGCCATCGATTACGAATGGGATTGTGAGCAAAGCGACCGGCATGCGCGACAACGTAGAGACGTTTCAAGTCAGCGCAAAAATGAACAAAGGTAATAGCGGTGGAGCCGTGTTTGATCAGACAGGTAATCTGGTGGGCATTGCAGTGGGTAAGCTTGATCTCGTGAAAATTATGCAGGGCGAAGGGTATTTACCTGAGGACGTGAATTTTGCGATTCACTCAGAACGTATCGGACAGCTTGGGATTGCAACGCGGATGAATGGCGCTAGCGGTAAAGCACTTTCGTTGGAGGAGCTGTATCAGCAATATATTGGTACGGTGGTGTTGGTAGCGGGGGAGAAGGGGCAGTAGAGGCAGTAGGGAAGACTTAATTTTCTTAATTGGCAAAGGAAAAATATGAAAAATTTCTGTTTTCTTCTTTTACTGTTAGCCGGCACAGCTCATGCCGATTACTGGTCTTACCCAACCAAAGACAAAGGTGAAATTGTTTTAACTTTGGAGCAATTCTCAAAGGACCACATCGCTAAAAATTGCCGTGGTTGGTATGCCGCTTATGTTATCGATAAGTTTAATCGGGTCATTTACGGATGCTGGTTATTATCAAACGGCAAAATCAACGTTCATTACACCGATGGAGATTTTCGCGTTTATGAAAAAAGTGGATGGACATATCACAAGGACGAAAAAAAGAAAGCGCCTATTAGGCGTTTGACGGTAGATCACTGCTGTGGTGGGTTTCCCGCAGGTGCGCCGGCAGCTACAGATTTAATATTTGAGCCACTGGCTAGCTAATAATTTGCTCATACACTTAGGAGGCTAGATGAAACTGATTTTTTGCGTTCGAGAGCATACTTCTGACGAGATTTTTATGGGACACCAGCTTGGGTTCCCCGCAATTAGAGGCATAGAGGCTATTTCTGCGACTGCAAATGCTCGTGGATTCACTCCATTAACTGCTATCGCTAGAAAATACGGCTGGCAGAATGATCAGCTTGAAGCGGCTTCTGTCGAATGTAATAGTCGTCAGGAGGTGGCGATCATCAACACGTTATCGCCCACGTTATTACTCGTACCAAAAACCCGTGGCGATGACGGCGGGCTATTAGCCGTCGATGGGCTCATCTCAGACCTGCTCGATGCGGTTAATCATCTGAATCATAGGTCGCTGCATTTCACTCATTTCGGGTTTATGCAAGGCCGTCCGCCTGAACTAGCAATGCTAAGAATTTTGCAATTTCTTTTAAATCCAACCCAAGCGTCAACACTAGATGTTCTATATTGGGATATCGATATTCGAGGCTTAAAAGAACTGATAAATATTTATGCAATAGTGTCTCGTCACTATCGCCTCAAATCCACAAAACCAGAAATCCATATGGCACCCAAATTTACCTGGAACGAAGTCGAGAGAACATCCGGCGGTCTTTCAGTACATGTATTTGCTGATGCGAATGAAACTCACGCTGGGAGAGTTCACTAATACTAGTTAAGAATATTGGGGTAGGATATTTTTAGTGACTAGCCATGCCGACTCCACTCATAAGCCGATGCTATATGTTTGGAAGCCTCGCTGGAAAGGAATTTCTCACTGGGGTAAATGTCTGCCCGTCCAAGATCCAGTCGATCTGCATCCCAACAGCTTTGTATGGTGGCATCGGTGTGTACGTGGCCATCGCTATGAAGTGTCATTGCGTAGCACAACTGATCTAATTGAGTGGAGTTCAAGTCAAAATAAACTGAGTTGAGTGATGCTGCAAAATCTGCTGCGCGTGTGCCGTGGAGTGGATCGCGCCATTCGTTTTCACGTTGGCTGTCATGAAGGAAGGCGAATAACTCAATGACTAATAAATCGGCATCCCGCTCTTTCCCAACGGTGAGGCCGTGATGACGCACGCGAGCCCAGTGACTGGTGCCGTGAATACCTTCTTTATCAATTTTTAGCTGGCCTACGATGAAATCAAGTAGTGGCTTTTTATCAAAGTTGTTTGTCATTTTTCTTGTCTTTGAGTCGATCTTAAATTTCAGCGTTTATGATAGATGGCTTGATTCCGATTCCTTCCAAAGTCGCAATATATGAGCTTTTGAAATAGTTTCTGCATTTATAAAATAACTTTTATCAAAAAGTTTCATTAGTTCTTTGGTGCTCGAAAATACACCGATACAATCCATATTGTAGCCGTGTTGCCCTCCGGGGCCTGAGACTGTGAAGCCCAAATATCCCTTTTGATTTTCTTTATTCTGAATTTCTAAGGCATGAAGTGAAAATATATGATCGCTACATTGCTCATAACACCATGTAATTCTTTCGCGCGCAAAATCTACTCGCTTAGAGTTATTAATTTTTTCGCCTTCTTCAAGATATTCCGAAAAGAAATCGTCATTAAATTGATGAATAGCTAAGCCATATAAATCTAAAAGTAGTTCATCAATCATGCCGTCCATAATTTCACTGTATTTATTATGCTCTAATAAATACGAAATTTCTCTCCAGTCAGGCTCAGGTAAATTTTTGTTATTTAGGTAAGCGATGACTTGGTCGAAGATAGATTGAAGCTCTTCATCGGTTATTGAGTGGTAAGCTGGCATGGCATTTCCTGGGTTGAATTTAATGACTCAAGTTCCTTAAGTCGCTCACGAACTTTAGATATCTCCAAAACTGAATCCCATATAGTTATCATATCAAACCTCAATTCAATCGTATTCTCCAGTGCGCGATAGAGTGTGCGTGTCGTAGATAGTTCTAATCGCTCTGATACTGATAGAGCACTACATGACTGCTGCCACTGGTAATATTTTTTCAGTCCGGCGATATCACTATTAAGTAAATCAATGAGTTGGTTGGCCACCGCTTTTGATTCTTCGCTGGCAGGGGTGCTGTCATACCCTTCGACTTGACCTAAGCGCACGACTATTTGGGTACCATGATTAGTGGAATCCACATAGGTTTGCGCCGTTACACGCTGCTGACGGTGACGTGTACCTTCACTGCGAAGTGACCACAGCTGACAATGTCCACGTTGGCACTCAACCGCGTAGGTAGCTACGCAGTTATTCATACTTCGACCCTCACTGACTAAATTCTCTACGCTAGCTAAAGGTGTGATGACGAACCCATCGATAGTGATGGGGCTGGGTAGGAGTGTGGGCCAATGTTTGTCTTGGATTTGGCTATTGCTGAGCGCGAAATGCGATTGAGCTTCGCGGTAGGCGAGATCCCACTGCTTGGCGCATTTGATGATCATGGTCATGCCAAGGTGGCTAACGATATGAATGATGGCCGATCGAGCATTAGCATCGGCATCCGCAGCGGAGCAGTGAGCGCGATATAAAAAACGTGTGACGGCAAGTAGGGCGCGTAAAAAGTGTTTGGCGGATTGTTGGGAGCTTGACCAATCCGGTGCAAGGACAATTTTTCTAGCGCTAACTGAGGTGAGGCATTCAATCAAAATCGCTTTGCCTAACGGGCTATTGATGGGCTGATCAATAAATTCAGCGAGGTTATTAATCAGGCTGTGGAAATTCACCCAATCACTTTGGGAGTTGGGTATTTTTTCTAGCGGTAGTGTGGCGAGTAGCGGAAACAAAAACTCGGGCTGACTACGTGGCCCGCTCAATGTTGGAATAGGTTTTTTACCGAGTTTACGTATGAGTGCAGTCGGCACTCCAAAATGTTGGGCGAGTGCTTCGGCTAATGGTTGACCACTATCGATGATTGATCGAATGTGCGCATACGCATCGGTTGTAATGCTGTTCGCTAAAAACGGAAATGAATGTAATGCCTGTAGGCGATTACGCTGATGGACGGGTTGTTCTGCAACGATGTAGTTGTACAGCCTAAAATCAATCGTGCTGCGCTCGGATATGCGCTGCAGCACGGTGGCGTTGAGTGTTTGGCTAAAGGACTGCAAGCAATCGGTAAGGGATTGTTTTAGCCGCCGGTGAATAGCTTCTCGCTGCTCAGTTAGTTGCTGAATATTCGATGAAGTGAATTGGGTATGAGTGATCTCATCACGCTGCCAAGCTTCTAGCGGCCATTGGTCGTGATCTAAAAAATTTCCACGTAAAAATTGGATGTCGTGTTTGTAAGCTATTTGCGCTAAGGTGGTCTTGACGGCGCGATCGGATTCAAAGCTGAGTTGATCAAGGTCGATCGCTAGTTGATTAAGTGCGGTGATATCAGGTGCAGTTTTTTGTTTGCACTGAAACCAGATGAGTTTGCCTCTGCTTGTGGTGAGAAGGATTTGCCATTGAATGAGTGTGCGGCGTGGAGGCTGCGATTGAGCAGCGCTAATCGGCGGCAGTATCAGGGCATGATGGTTTGCTCTGATGATTTTGTTGGCATTGTCTGATGCCTTTGGTTGATAGCGTGCTTGATTTGCCGACGCAGGCAAGTTGGCTGTATCTGACGCTGTGAGTAAGTCAAACAGATCAGTCATTGCAGCAGCTTTCTATGAATTGTAGGTATTGCTGACGCTGGTGTTCTTGTATGTTGGCTTGTACTTTCATAAGACGAGCGCAAAAGAGCACGAGTATGAATAGCAAGACGAATCGAAACTGCTGACCTAACGCGCGTGCAATAACAGCGGACGCAGACAATGCGACGAGTAGCGATAGTAAAAAGGATGCCATCGGACAGAAATCCTGTGTGTGTTTGGTGTGGGGTGAAAAGGCGACGCGGTAACGGAGCTAGTTATCTACGAAACGACGTAAAGACAGACGTAGTTGTAACAGGGCAACTGGCTCAGAAAGTGAGCTACTTCCAGATCAGTTCGAGAATTTGGAGTTGGGTACGGTCTGGAAAGCGATCGCGTAAGTATTTGATAACGCTGTCTTCTGTTGCGCCTGGCACGCTGGCCTGAAGGCTGGCGCTGACGGGCGGCCCGTCGGTGGCGGCATCTATATATTGATAGCGGATGATGACTTGTCGGCTGGCCATGGAACTACAAGAAATGTGAAAGACGCACTTGCTACTGATCTAGCTAGGCTGGGGTGATGATTATAGTGGGTACGTCATCCAACCAAATTGCGAAGGCTGGACGATTCGCTAGAAACTGCACTTAGCTGAGAGATTTATATAAATAGTAAAAAAATAACTAAGTCTAACTAAACTGTTCCTTTCTACACTCGCATCGGAAAAAAATAGTTCACCCGATTGCATTCCTTGCTAAACATAAGCTCATTCCCTGAGCCTCTCGAGTAAGATAATCCTACCGTTATCAATTTTATCCCTGTCAGTCGTATCGGCTAGGGTTGGCGAGGAGAGTCACTTTGAGTAGGACGGAGCGGCTGTATAAAATTCAGCGCATTCTCAACGAGGGCGGCTCGGTGCCAATGAGTCGTTTTCTGGAACTGCTGGAAGTATCGCGTGCGACGTTTCGTCGCGACCTTGACTATCTGCGCGATCGACTCGGCGCACCCGTGGTGTGGGATAACGATACCAATGGCTATCGGCTGGATACTCAACCTAGCGTTAAAACGCATCCCTTGCCGGGGCTGTGGCTGAGTGAAGCAGAAATTCATGCGCTACTAACGGGCATTGAGCTGCTATCTACCTTAGAGCCGGCCCCGTTGATCGGCACGCAGATCAAACCTATTCGTGAGCGATTAGAAAAAATCCTTGAGCTTGGCCATTACTCGACGCAAGAAATCAAAAAGCGTATTCGCTTAATCCCACTCGGTGGTCGCCATATTAGTAGTGATTATTTTCAGGTAGTGGCACATGCGCTGTTATCGAGGAAGCGAATCTACTTGCGCCATTACGGGCGACTGGATGCGCAGATAACGGAAAGGGAAGTCTCTCCACAGCGATTAGTGTATTACCGAGACAATTGGTACTTAGATGCCTTTTGTCATTTGCGTGACGATATGCGATCTTTTTCTATGGATGCATTGGAAGAAGCGCGTGAGATAGAAAAAAACGCGGTATCGGTAGACGATCATGTGATTGCGACTGAGCTTGATGCGGGCTATGGCATTTTCTCAGGTGGGCAAACCAAGGTGGCTAAACTAAAGTTTTCACCGTTTAGAGCGCGCTGGGTAGCCAAGGAAATTTGGCATAAAGATCAGAAAGGTGTGTTTGCTGCTGATGGAAGCTATCAGCTAGAAGTACCTTATTTTGATGATAGAGAATTGATCCATGATATTTTGCGCCAAGGTGTTGATGTTGAGATTTTGGAGCCGATTGAGCTAAAAAATAAAATAAAGACTGAGCTAGAAGGCATGCTCGCAAAAATTACATAGAAAAAAGCCAATGCAAAAATCAAATGAAGGCATCCTTTATTCCGCATCTGATCTAGTTCATTTTCTGGAATGCCAGCATTTGACGACCTTGGATCGCGTACATCTACAAAAGCCTCTGCAAAAAGCTAAGGATAGCGACACAGCAATAAGTGTTCAGAACAAGGGTTTTGATCATGAGCGTCGTTATCTAGAAAAACTCAAAAGCCAGCATGCCACGTTTGTTGACATCGCAGATTCAGGTCAGAGTCGAGATCAGAAAGTTGAGGCGACTCTGGATGCAATGCGTCAAGGCATTGACATCATTTATCAAGCGACGTTTTTTAGCTTTCCATTTTTAGGTCATGCAGATTTTTTGCGGAAAGTATCAAAGCCCTCTACATTAGGTGACTATAGCTATGAAGTAATCGATACTAAGCTCGCAAAAACAACGCACGGAAAATTTATTGTGCAACTGGCTTTCTATAGCGATTTGCTAGCTAAAGCACAAGGCACTATGCCTGATCGGATGATGGTGGTACTTGGGGATGGTCGAGAAGATGTTTATCGATTAGCCGACTATACCTATTACTACCAAGGTCTAAAAGATCGGTTCTTGGCGTTTATGGCAGAGCCGATGAACGTACCCACAGAGTCAGCATTACTTAATTCATCGCTGACTACAGAACCTTTTCCTTGCGATAAATGTGAACTGTGCCATTGGAGAGATCGGTGCGAACAGCAGCTCGATGAAGAAGACCACTTGTCGCGCGTAGCTAATATTCTTAAAACACACATTCGCAAATTAGAAGCACAGGGAATTGAAACCCTGCAGCAGCTTGCTGAATTACCTGACAACAGTCAGATTCGAAAAATCCCTGGTCCTGTGCTACGACGATTACGGCACCAAGCTCGCTTGCAGAATCAGAAGAAAATCGATGGTGAACTTCGTGTTGAATTTATCACTCCAGATCCAGACATTCCAAAAGAAATAGGTGTTCGGGGATTTGCGCGTATGCCCTCGCCAGCTGAGGGCGATCTTTTTTTTGATATGGAAGGCTATCCGCATGTAGAGAACGGTCTGGAATATTTATTCGGCCTTTACTACTTCAAAAAAGATGAGCCTGTATTTTTACCGTTTTGGGCGCATAACCGCAAAGAAGAAAAGCAGGCATTTGAAGATTGGATAGATTTTGTAATTGACCATCTAGATAACTATCCCGATGCACATATCTATCACTATGCAGCGTATGAAAAGACAGCGATTGCCAAGCTCATGCGCTTGCATGGCACCCGCGAAGCTCAGGTAGATCGTTTATTAAAAGAGAAAAAATTAATCGACTTGTACCAAGTAGTGCGAGAAGCTATTCGTGTATCCGAGCCATCTTACTCAATTAAATATATAGAAAAATTCTATCTCGACAAACGGCAAGGCGATGTGACCAATGCGGGATCGAGCATATTGTTTTATGAGAAGTGGTTGGAATCAAATGATCCAGCTATTCTAAAATCAATCGCTGATTACAACGAAGACGATGTGCGCTCCACCTTTGAGCTGCGGAATTGGCTATGTACGCTGCGCCCTAAAACTATGCCTTGGCTAGGTGAAGGTTTACCTGAGGAGGACGAGCGTGAAGAAACTAAACGACAGCAAAGTGCCAAGGCATTTGAAGTCAGGCTAGTAGCCGCGCGTGCACAGTTAGAAGCGCTATTACCTGAGGACCCATTAACCTGGACTGATCGAGAACGTCAGTTACGGTTAATTGCAGACATTTTGGATTTTCATCGGCGCTCGGTTAAACCTCAATGGTGGGCCGTATTTGAGCGTCAATCAAAAAATCACGAAGAGCGGCTAGAAGATGTTGATTGCATTGTTGGTTTAATGCCCGATGTGAATCATCCGCCGGTGGCTGAGAAGCGATCCTTACGGCATACGTATCGCTATCCCGAGCAGGAAGTAAAGTTAAAGTCGACGGATGTGTGTGTAGTAGCAGATACGATGATGTCGTTATCTGAGCTAACCGTTAATCATGATACTCAGACAGTGACGTTCAAGTTGGGGCAGGGTCGTGAGCTGCCTGAGGCGCCTTTTGATATAGGTCTGGGTAAGCCGATAGACCAAGCGCCGCTGCAAGAGGCGCTGTTCCGTTATGTTGATAGCGTACTGGCAGTTGCCGATCATAACGTTAGTAGTGCTTATCCCGCTATCGATGGTTTGATTCGCCGGGACTTTCCAAAGCTCAGCGGCCACCCCACGGGTATGCCGATCGTGTCTGATAAGCCGACAACAGACGAAATTATTCAGGCCATTCATCAGTTAGACCACAGTCATCTTTTTTTACAAGGGCCACCTGGCGCAGGTAAAACCTACACGGGATCCAAAGTGATTGTGTCCTTGCTTAAAAGTGGCAAACGAGTGGGCGTTTCATCGAATAGCCACAAGGCGATCATTAATCTTTTAAAGGCTGTGGAAGAAGAGGCCATAAAAGCAGGCGTACCATTTAAAGGCGTTAAAAAATCATCCAAGGAGGATGAATCGCAGCACATTAAAGGGACGATGATTGTTGATGTCTTTGATAAAAAGGGAATAGCAGATCCTAAATATCAGTTAGTTGCGGGAACGACCTGGATGTTTTCAGATCCAGCATTAGATCAACATATCGATTATCTTTTTGTCGATGAGGCGGGGCAGGTAGCGTTAGGTATGTTGATACCCATGGCAGTAAGTACTAAAAATATTGTACTGCTGGGAGATCAGATGCAATTGAGCCAGCCAGTGCAAGGGGTGCACCCGGGTGAGTCGGGGTTGTCAGTGCTGGATTATTTGCTGGAAGGTCAATCTACGATTGCTAGAGAGCGAGGCATATTCTTGGGTGTGACGTGGCGTATGCATCCAGATATCTGCCGCTTTATATCCGATGCTGTCTACGATGGTCGACTAACGTCTGAATCTATTGCCGCCAAACGCAAACTAGTATTTAAGAAAAACGCCTTAGAAACATTACCCACAACGGGTATTCACTATCTGCCAGTCAAGCATACAGATTGTTCTCAGACCAGTCAGGAAGAGGCTGCGGTCATTAAAGATTTGTATCTGCAATTGCTAGAGCAATCTTTCGAGAATGAAAAAGGTAAAGTTATACAAATTTCACTCGACAATATTCTGGTGGTATCACCCTATAACATGCAGGTTAACGTATTAAAGCAAGAATTACCTACGGGTGCTCGTGTAGGTACGGTCGATAAGTTTCAAGGGCAAGAAGCAGAGGTGGTTTTGATCTCGATGGCCACCTCTAGTGGCGATGAACTACCTCGAAATATTGAATTTTTATTTAGTAAAAACCGATTAAATGTAGCGATATCGCGCGCTAAGTGCTTAGCGGTTTTGGTGTGTAGCCCTGATTTGTTGTCTATTCAATGCAAGACACCAGAGCAAATGCGGTTGGTGAATACCTTGGCTTGGGTGGCGGCGTGATTAAGAATAAACTCGTCAATGTAAATTCTCTTGAGCGATTTGTCTTAGCGCAGGAGGAATGCTATGAGGATGTTTTAAGTGAGTTAAGGGAAGGCCGTAAGCGAACTCATTGGATGTGGTTTGTATTCCCGCAGTTAAAAGGACTTGGGCAAAGCGAATATTCTGAGTACTTTGGTCTGAATGGCCAAGATGAGGCGAGACGGTATTGGGATCATCCGGTACTTGGATATAGATACAGAGAATGCATGGAGTTGCTACTTAAAACAGATGTTTCGGTGGATCAAGTTTTAGGAAAAATTGACGCATTAAAATTACTGTCGTCACTTAATGTATTAGATTTTTCGGTTCCGAATAATGATTTATTAAAAAAATCGATACATAAATTGTTAAATGGGAATAAAGATGATTTCACAATTCATCTGCTTAATCAGCCCACTTAAAAATTTAGTAGATCTACATATCCGTCCTATAAATCGCTATCGATTTCTTAAACAGAGTCTGATTTTCTTGGTAGCGTTTGTTCTGATTTTTCTGTGCGAGCAGTAATGCCTCTAGTCCGACTGTCTTGATCTTAATGCCATCAACAGATTTGACAGCGGATACGTCGGTTAGGTCTTTGATCATCTCTTGACTAGCAAATGCAAGATGGAGGGTGACGCCACGAAGGTTATCGACGTTGTGTGATTTTTTTAAAAATTCAAAGAAATCATCATTCAGTATCAAGCTCTTGGCGTAGTGTTTGTTTACCAGCAGCAGAGCTTCGGGGTGATTGTCCGGTGTAGATTCGGCTAACAGGTCATTGGTTGGAAGACTTGGCTTATCGGTTAGTGCAAAGATGTTTTCACTGATGACGATAAAGTCTTCAGGCCGAAGGCTGGCAATACAGCGTTTGACTTCAGTGAATTCAATTACATACGATTCGATCAGCATTTCCCATTTCCCTTTTTAATCATAAAAAAGACTAATGAAATATTAATTTTATTTTGGCGGTGTCCAATCGCCAGTCAAAAATGCTCTCGCTTTTGAGTAAATATCATTTATATATTCGTTTCTTTTGATGGCATTCATTCCGGTTTGTAAAATTAGAGTTTCTCTGAGTGGGTGATGACTTGAAATCAAATATTCATTTCTATTTTTTAATTGTTGTAAAAAATTTGAGTGAGGCAATCTATCCCATTTTCCGCTAGGACCATTACATGGTGCGCAAGCTAATACAAGGTTCCAGATTCCATTAATAGTTTCACCAAAATACTGGCTCAATTTAAAAGGTAAAAAATGATCTACATGTACGTGTGATCCGGTTTCTATTTTCATTTCTTCTTTACAGTAAAAACATTTGCCCTTTTGATAGCCGTTTAGTGCACCTCTGGCACTTGTAATGTTTTTCCTTCTATTTTTTGAGGGATCTAAGTTGAAAAATAAATTGTCATCAGAGTCCCGATTGACAGCGATGATATTTTTTGTAACGCCCAGCCCCCAAGCACTTTCAACTAAACTCCAGCGAGACTCAACTTCAGTAGATAAATTATCGAACTGTTTAGATTCTTTAAGAACAGAGAAATTATCAGTGAGTCGGATTCCCCCATGGGATTTAACCTCGTCTATATAAAATTTCTTTTCTATTGTGTCTGAGCCTAAGACTTGAAATGCTTTGACGACATCACCAAAGCCAAGTTTTACAGTTTCCTCAATTAGTTTTTTTGTATCAGGTTCATCAATTCCATACATTTGGCAGGCGCTAATAAATTTACTGCTGGATGCTAAATTTTGCTTCGGCGTTGTTCGTAAATGTTCCACTAAGCTAGAAGCATAGACGGGTGCTATATCTTCTAATTTTAGTAAATCACCTCCACTTGGTTTTAACTGCAGTAGAGCTTTGGCGAATGCAAATTTATAACTTGCGCTATTTCGCCCAAAAAGTATCAAGCCTCGCCAATAGCTTGCGAGATTTAAGTCAGTATTTAAGAAATTTTCTGCAGACATTTACTTTTTGCCGTCATCATAAAAACCCTTGCCTGGGATGATGTGTCTTACCCCCCCGCGGGGATTCTCGACATCTCCTTTTCTACGCGGTATTAAGTGAACGTGACAATGAAAAATTGTCTGCCCTGCAGTTTCACCACAATTCATTCCAATATTAAAGCCGGTGATTGATGCATCAATTTTTTGTAATTCATTTTTATGATCTGTTAGTAGACTATTTATACCCAAAATTTCCTCTTCCGATAAACCAAACCAATCAACTACGTGCCGTTTAGGTATTAACAGAGTGTGCCCATCAGTAACGGCGAAGCCATCGCGTATGGCATAGGCGAGCTGATTTTCAGCGATGACTCTTTTTTCTTCATTTTTTTGTATTTCGCAAAAAAGACATTTTGTATTGTCCATTTTTTCCTTACTTGGTTACTTAGCAGGTAGGATGTTTTAAAATTATCGCTAGTATAACCATCAGTGTTGGTTTTGCCGTTACCCAATTAGGAATTGATATTCCTGTATTAATCCTCATTACTGAAACATCACCTGCGCCCGCTGATCCATACGCAGCACCTGTACGGCTTTCACATACTGATCATGGTCTTCCGGAGTACATACGCGAGTGGGATAGTCCACGGTCAAGATGCGTTTGACGATTAAGCTCTGGCCTTCTTGGGTATAGCGTGATTCAAACCGTATGTTTTTATCGGCGTAGCTAATGTCTCTGGGTAGCGAGGTGACCTTTAAGCCCTCCGGCAGATTCAAGCGATAGTTTTCTTCATCAATATAGGAATTACACACGAAGTTGAACTGTCGTTTGGCTAGGGGTTTGTAGACGGTCATTATCCCAATGCGCCCGGGTGCTACACCTACGGGTATGGCAAAGGCGCCTGGTCGGGTGAGGTCAGCGATGGGCTCGAGCTGAAACTGGGCATCGACTTTGTAGGGTTTGTCGATCTCGAGCGGTGGTGTGTGCTGTATATCGCCGCGGCCGATTTCATTAAATCGAAAGAGCAGTCCGTTGACAATGGATTCCATACTTTTGTTTTGGGCATAGAAGCGACTAAGGCGTGATTCGATTTCCGGGGCGCCTGCCCAGTCTGTTGTGCTGCTGCCTTCTATTCTTCCATCCGATGCCATGGTCATGGTGACGTTGGCGGTGACGCGATGGTCGGCAGCGTTCATCTTCGGTGTGCGGCCATATTCATTGAGTGCCACTAAGACGGTGGGCTTATCGTAGATTTCGTCATAGAGCTGCCCAAAGGGTGCGAAGCGCGCCGTTGAATCAAGATACAAGTCCATGGACGGAATGTAGGTAATGACATGATTGAGCGGCCGGCGATAGGCAGGGCCTTCATGCAGTACAAAGGATTCACCTTGATTGATCAGTGCAGCGGTACTTTCTATGCCGGCGATGCGTAGCATGGTCTCGAGCAGCTGAGCATGGTCTTTACAATCACCAAATCGATTACGAAACACATAGCCCGCACTTCTGGGCACGATACCGCCATCGTCAATGGTATTGGAGATGTAGCGGATGTTTCGAGATACCCACTGGTAGAGAGCACGAGCTTTGTCACGTGGATCGGTAAGGCCTGAAGTTAATTTCTCAACCTGTTCACTGATCTCAGTTGTGGGGCGCGCTTTGGGATGGGCTGTCCGATGGTATTCAGCGCCAATGGCTAAATAATCAGGAAAGGTGGAGATGACTAATCGAGGACTGAAATCAATATCATCAATGCTTTCGGATTCATCTTTGTACGCGACTGTTTGCTGCACGGTGAAGCGGTAAGTGACATGAGTGCGGGTTGTTTTAATGACGCCGCCCTCAAACCCATTGGTCGAGGTATAGAGTTTGAGATCTTTAGGGGCGGTAAAGATAACCTCAAGGTTTTCCCAAATACCTTGGGGTGATAAAAGATACGTGATACCAAACTCACCTGGCGAGGTGGGTTTGAAATGCATTAGACGAGCGCGACTATACAGTCGGCTACCGACTGACACTTGGGGAAAGACGACTAAGATTTTTTGGGTGTCGTCGATGGATTTGTCATCATCAGGTTTGGGATGCTGTTTGCTGATCCAATCGCGGGCAAGTGGGATTTTTTTGCCTTCAGGCGTGATGCTGTAAGCGTCTGCTATCTTTAAGGTTTCTTTTGAAGTGTTGGTTTCAAAAATATGGCGACCATAATTATCGACGCCATATTCATTGGTGATACGGGTAGTTTTTTCTACAGTTTGTGTATAACGCCCACTCCGCTCTAAATTAAATGTATGGCGCGATGATTCAACCACCATAGGCGGGGTATACGCTTGAGCACTGGCCTCATGTAGCGGCAATAGGGTGGATAGGCCAGCTACGAAAGCGAGGACAAGCGCATGATGGATTGATTTTATGAACATAGTTTTTAGTGTTGGAATTGACAATTAGTGGCGCTGATGGGCATAGACGATGCGTACGGGCGCACGAATTTTTTTGCGGGCTAGGAGAAGAATAGCGTCTTTTTCTTGGTAGCTTTCAGATCCATCATCTAACCACACAATGGCTTGATCAAAATACCCCAGCTCGCGATACAGCTCGCCAATGCGGGTTTTTAAAACGTAGCTGTCTGTTTTTAAGAGCTCAATTAGAGCAAGCATGTTGTCTGCTTGCTCAGCGGTGGCCTGAAACTCGGGTATCTCTTCTGGCGGTATAGGCTTATCGCCAAACTTAGCTTTTCTCTGGGCGCGATAGTCATCATTGAGATACATCCAATATAAAGTTCGTGCAGAACGCATGAGATCGTCGGAGTACTTCCCTTTATTAGCAATGATGTTTTTTAAATCACTATCTTGGGCGTAGCTCAACCACGGGTAGGGTGCTAGTTCTTTTTGAACTTCTTGCTCGACTTGCAGAAGCTCTGCTTCTTCTTTTGCAGCCTTTTCTTTCGCAATTTGTTTTTTTGATTTCTTGAAGGGATAGCGGGTAGGGTTCCACCGGCTCTTCATGGAATAGAACAAGTCATGAAGCCAGGTGAAATCAAACAAGTGGCCATCGTCGCGCTGCCTGCGTATGAGTTCCTCAACATCAAATTCATACTCATTTTTTTTAATGCGCGAACGTAAGCCGGGGATATCCCCCACATAGTTAGTCTCACTCTTCAGAAAAAATTCCTCACAGCCGACGCAGCGATGCAAGCCTTGTCGGCTGTCGTAGAGGGACTGATAGCTACGGCCGTCGCTCCAGTTCTCCCTTGCCATAAAATTGAGTGACACATAGTTCAAGCACACATGGACTTTGTCGCAATGCGGACATGCGTGGAGTTGGTAGCCATCAGTACGAGACATTTTAGATAGGGTGTAATCGATTGATGATGGCGGTATTAAATTGCTCTTGAAGACGATCAGCCTCAAAGGTACCCCAATCATCTTTATCAATGTTGGGGAACACCTCGGTAAGCATAGCAAACATAGCCTCGGAGATTTCATAGGGCAGATCTTTAACGCCATCATGCATCAGGCGCATGGCATGCCGTGATAGTGGTTTATCTGCGGTGAGCGTAAACGACAACCAATCTAAAAATATTGCCCAAGCACTGACGGGATCACCGGTGCTGGCCTCGATGGTATTGACGGTTTGCTTTACCTCGTCAGGTAAGTTGCTATTTAATAGATGAATAAGGGCGTCTTCAAACAGGCTATGCCCAAAGGCGATGTCGTCTAATACATCGATTAATTCACTCGGTGAGCATCCCAAAATACCTGAAGCATTGACGCTTTGGCTAACCACATCGGCTTGCTTGCGCATGTATTTGGGTTTTTCATAAGAGGCATGTGATGAAGAACGCATCTTATGCATCATAGGTTTTAATAACAATCGTGGTGAGCTGGGCATGATGGCCTGCATAGAAAAATCCGCAACCATAGGCAATACATTGCCCCAACCGCGCGCGAGCATGTGCTTGATGTTGTGTGATTGCGGTAGTCCCTCGGCTTTATCGTCTGCGGCACGCTCGGCCACCATAAATAGATTGGTGTTTTCAGTAACGAGTTGATAGCGCAGAGCGAGATCGGTTGCGGCTTGATCATCAGTGATGGTACGCAGTCGACGTGCAGCGGCTAAACGAGACAGGGTGTTCTCTGTAATCTCATTAATCGTAACGTTAGCCTCTTGAATTGCCGATGCATCTCCAAAGCGCAACGTCGGGCCATGAGTGGGTTTGGTGGCGCTGATAGCAAACAGATGCACAGTCTCGCCTGGGTATAAGGATTTGGGTGGCGGTGATGTCCATGTAGTTGCACATGGCCATTCCACTTGAAGGCCTGTGGGTGTGAGTGTGCGCATTTTGTTGACCATGCGCGCAATGGCGCTGGCCATATCTTCATTAGGCGATACCAGTTCACATGCGCCACCGGTTTGCTCAGCAAGCTCTTGCAAAAGGCTATCGGCCGGTGCTGTGCCCACACCAATAGCGAACACCCGATGATTGGATAGGTTGGCGCTGGCGATGATTTTATCGATATCCCACACTTCACCGTCAGTGATGAGCAGAACATTACCAGTACGCTCTTCAAGTAGCTTGGATGAGATTTTGAAGGTTTTGTTTAAAGCCTCATGCATCTCGGTACCGCCCATATCGGCGTCGGTATTATCAATAGCAGCTTTGAGATGGTTATCAACAAACTCGGGTGTGCACGCATGCAGTGTGCGGATGACTTGCATGGTTTGACTACCAAAGCGCGTATAGGAAGCGCGGTCATGTTCAGTAAGTTGTTTTACTAACTGACGCAAGCCTTCGCATGCTTGTGCAATGCTCATGCCTTGCATGGAGCCAGAACAATCGACCAAAATTTTTAGATCGATGGGTTGGGATAGTTGATCTTCTTCATTTACGACGGGCAGGGTAGGTGTGAAGCTACTAAGCATGATGTACTGATCGTAATCTTTAACGACGGAATTAAAGACAGTATTTTCTAATCCTTGCAGGTTTAGAACGATGTCGCGATCGAGATGGCCGAGGCGATCAAGCCGTACATCAATGCTGTTATCACCTAACGAAGTACTAACAGTATGGCTAGGTGAGCTGATCTGACCTTTTGCTAATGCACCGCCGCATTGCAGATGCAGTGTGAAGGGATAGTTAGCGGACAGATCGGCATCAACAGACGCCGGTTTTTTGAGTTTACCGGTTTTAACGGGATCACCAAATCGTGGTGCGACGGTAGTGGGTATAGAAAGACGAACTGCACCTTGATCGAATTTAAGTAATTGCGCGTACTCGATCTCAATGATGGCTTCCTCACCTTTTTTGAGATTACCTAAATGCGCTGTGTACAGCCCGAGGCCGGATTTTTCGACCATGATGGGTGTGTCGCCTTCTGCTATGGCTTTTTCGTAGCGTTGTTCTGAGACGGTTTTTTCTATGACGACGCCTTGCCACGTTTTACCAGCGACGTGTGCAGATAACCCCAAAAGCGTTGCACCCCAAGCTAGGGGAAAGGTGTAGACGGCTTCGATATTCTTTTTGGTGTCGTTACGATAGTGCTGACGTAGTTTGACCTTGAAAAGAAGATCATCAGCACGACCCTCTATCTCCACTTTTTGCAGGATCACTACTTCGCCATCGCTACCTTGGAGGATGGCTTGTTCGTCGTAGTTATTTGTCGTCATGGGATCTCCTAATTGCAGAATGAATAACGTCGAAATTTCATTGTAGAAGTTTGTTACCAAACTAATTTAAAAAATTGACTCATGTTCTAGCTCCTATGAGTCAGTAGGATTTATTAGTAACTATATTTTGGTGCGCAGGTTACATCGGCCACAACATCAGTTGTTTTTCCTGAGATTTTTCGTTTGGCCATAATTACTACAGCGCGTGTTCTGTTTGATTCGCATTCATTGATAGCCAAAATTACTTCATTCCTGCTCATGCCTTGCACTTCTTTGTCTACTATCAGTTGAGAGTTAGGCAGGTTATAGGCACTATCAGACGCACAACCTGTGACCATTAAAATTAACGCTAAAGAAATTTTATTCAAAATAAACCTCTTCAATTATTAAAAGTTCAATTACGAAAAATTACAGTTGATGTATCAAGTAGTTTTCTTAAAACTTATTTTTAAGTAGTGATAACTTTTTATTCAACGAGGAGTCCTTTTAGCCAAATCAATGAGTTTCTACTCTGCTGATGATTTGTTTCATCCTACGATTCATATGTCGACGATGAAGTCAGTTTGAATCTCCATGGCTGTCTTCTAGGGTTAGTGAATTGATAGCATTTGTAGGCTTTCATGCAGGCCGTGATTGACGTTATACCGATGGGGTGGCTCAAAGACTGAGCTTGCTAATTATTTGAATGATTTATTGTAGGCTCAATCAATGAGCTAGCGCGTAACTAGACTGGATAGGATTAATAACTTACTAAATTAAGAACCTATGACAGCAGAGAAGTTATCAACTACGTCAACAACTACCATTTCAACGCGAGAAGCCTGGCTGGAAGCTGGGGTGCGTGAACTGCTGCCGGTGTTTGCAAAAGCGGGGCATGATTTGCCGCCGTGCCGAGTGTCGTGTGGTTTTGCGAGTACGGGTGCGCGCAGCGGAACGATTGGTCAGTGCTGGAGCACCAAAGCGAGTGAGGATGGCATTAACCAAATTTTTATTTCGCCTGCTTTAAGTGACGCGGTTGAGGTACTCGATTCGCTAGCCCATGAGTTGATCCACGCCGTGGATAACTGTAAGCATAAGCACGGCAAAGAGTTTAAAAAGATTGCGGCCAGCTTAGGTATGGTGGGCCCGATGCGCAGTGCAGGCGCCGGGCCGGCCTTAAAAGAAAAACTAAAACTGATGGCGACTAAGCTTGGTCCGTATCCCCATGCACGACTATCGGTGCCCAAAAAGGCGGCTACCCGACCACCCCGACCCCGCGCTAAATGTATGACTTGTGGATTTATTGTGCCGATGTTGAAACAGTTTTTACACTACGGCCCCCCGATTTGCCCACAAGATCGCGTAGAGATGGAGGCGATTGGGGAATGGGAGGGGTGAGGTTAAGCCAACTCTAATTGTTCAAGAGGTTTCATTTGGCCGAGTTCATCGTGTAGCTTAGCCTCAGCTTGCCAGAGATCATGTTTAATCTGCATATCAAGCCATAGTTGCGGGCCATTACCTAGAAGTTTACCTAGTCGTAGTGCCATTTCTGGTGAGATACCACTGCGCTCTGCTAATACAGCATGCAAAGTTTGACGCGAAACGCCCAAGCAACGAGCAAATGCGCTGACAGACATACCCGCTAAACTAGGGAGCACATCTTCCCGCAGAATGGCGCCGGGATGGGTTGGAATACGTTTGCGCATTTTTAACTCCTAGTGGTAATTCTCAAAATCAACTTTGATGGCATTTTCTCCATGCCACTCAAAAGTGATGCACCAGGGACCATTGACGTGAACGCTATATCGCTTTGGTTTACCCTGCAATCCATGAAAGTCAAAGCCTGGGACATCTAAAGCCTCTGGCACTTTCGCTATGTCAATTGCATCAAGACGTCGGATTGCGCGTTCAGCTAAGGCTTTTTGTATTTTTGCGCTCGAGCCTTTCTCAAATAGTTCTTTGAGACCTTTATGCTTGAACGATTCAATCATGGGGATAAAGTGTAAAGCATTTATTTACACATTGCAAGCTGGGTAAAACTGCCAAATATCAAACTATCCCTTTATAAAACAGCCCCCACCGAATTACCACCCCATCACTCAGTCACGTACTCAAATCGTGTATTTTTGATGTGATCATCAAAGATTCGTTGCATGCCATCGACGGTACGCCTAAGCGAAAAAACGAACGTAGGCAAATTCAACCCAAACGGGTAGTACATGACGTAGTTGGTAAAAAGACCGATATCCGTTTCTGACCAACGTACAGCGCACACCCTAAGCGAATAGGCAGAAAGATTTACCTCAGCGACAAAGGCGTTGATGTCTTCATCAGTTAATTGCTCATTAAGGTAAATCTGGGTGCGAAACCGCAATGAGGAATGATCGGGGTAATTACTAATTCGTAGGTTAAATCCGGTACGCAGAACATTGATCTCACCATCGTCGATACTAGCTTCATAGCCGGCATCTTCAAGCTTGGCATGGAGTAGTTCGATGGTGACGTTGTCGCGGGGGATGTCTCTGGCCATGGTGAGCTCCAAGGGGATATTTTTCTGCAAAGGCGCAACTGGGAAATTAACTACGGTGGGTTTGTTATCCATGGTGGCCTCAATGACGTTGGTAAAAGAATTCATTCACTACGCGACCCTGGCGCACGATGGCAAAGCCATGCGCATCAGCGGAGAGTGGTTTACCTAGACTAGCGATGGTTTCGCCCTGAGGGATTTTGACCATCCATAGATCATCTTGCGGCTCGACAGCACACACAAAATCTATCCACGCTTCAGCAAGCGGACCGAACGGCGCTGCTGCTTGAGGATCATTATGAGTATCTACAAAGCTGTGTAGCCCATACCCCTCAGCGGCTAATAGGCTGATGCGGGAGGTTAAATGCTTTAGCTGCGTATTAAGCTGAACATCGACCTTACGATCACGCTTTACAGCAGATTGGGAAGGCGAGCCTTTATGCAGCGCTATCCCTCGTGGACGACGCCACCGAGCTGCAACTAAAAGAAGTAGCGCCATAGTGGCGGCCATAACTACGTAGCTGATTTCCATAAAACCCCCGTGCTAAACATGAGATCGGTGCGACGGCACGCGATGCGTTAAAGACCATGTAAGCGTTATAGCCGGGTGGTGGGCTCAATGACTGAGCCTGGGTAAGAACAATCAGAAAAAAATAAACCTAATACTGAAAGTACTAATCTAGCAAGCTCTCTGGGTGAGCTTGATGTCGTGCTACTGTAACTAGAGATTGTTATAGTAATTAATAAGGTTGTAACTATTAGTAGATTAGAAATTAAGCTAATCAACTACTTGTATTGTTTAAAAGCGGATTCGTGCTCTTGGCGAATTTTTGTGCGAAGGGATTGAGGCGCTAATACTTCAACAGCGGCTCCATGGCGCGCGATATCGAGTAGTAGCTCTCTATCGTCTGCGTAGGGGAACTCAAGAATATAGGCGCCAGACTCATCGAATGATCCTCGTTGATCAGGGTGCCAAAGTTCAGAAGCTACCCAACGTGCGCGCTCTGGGGTAAATTTGAGCTTAGCGATATGTTTGGATATACCTGCAAAAATGCCGTAACTGGTAGCGAGAAACTGATCGAGTGATTTTGCAGAAAGTTCGATAGCCTTTTTATTTAAAGAACTAACGGCACGTATACCATCCAAAGAAAACCCGCGAAGATCATTGCGCATGTGGCACCACGCATCGAGATACCAGTTATCGCGATAGTGAACGAGACGTTGAGGGGAGATTTCACGGAGGGTGATTTCATTTTTTGCGCGAGCGTAGTATTGAATTTCAATACGATGGCGCTTAAAAACAGCAGCGCCCACCTCTGAAAAGAAATGATGGCCCTGAACACGCCGACCCATATCAACTAGTTTGATTCGTTTGCGGATTTCTTTAGAGGATGACTCGCCTTCGCTGATGATGGCGTCGAGGCGGGATAGAAAAGGGCCAATGTGCGAGCCAATGATACTGCCCTGATCAAGATTTTCGAGGAGCTGTTGCATGGTGATGAGAGCGTAAATCTCCTGCTCTGTAAACCAAAGCCCAGGAAGTGAGAATTTGTTTTTGCTGGTGGTGGAGTTTTCATATCGATAGCCGCGAAGATCATTGTCGTAAATAACAGGTGCATTAAATCGATCGCGCATGTATTCAAGATCGCGCTTGAAGGTGGCGAGTGAGACTTCAAGCAAGGCCAGAAAATCGTCGCGACTGACGATTTTGCGGTCTTGAAGGAGTTGATCGATTTTGTAGAAGCGTTCGAGGCGGTTCATTAATTTGGCATCAAAATTGTTGGTATGTTTTTAAAAGTAATGGAAAGATTCTATGAGGAAAATGAAAACACATATTATCAGTCCTATTTACTGTAATCCAGCAAAGCCCATAAGCAAGAATGAAGAATTTAAATTAGGTTTTGATGAACAAAAAAGAACAGAAAAAGAAATTAAAGACCGAAATAAAAAAATTAAAAAGCGTGGTCATAAAAAGCCAACTATATCAAAAGAAGATGCGGAGAAAATAGCATACAAAACATGGAAAGAGTGGGGAGTAAATCAATCAAAAGAGTATGTATTGGCAATAGAAAAATATCTCAAATTGCATGATGACGCATGCTGGGAAAAGTTTAAATCAATGATTCAGGGTGGGTCTAATCCTACTAGAGCTTTGTTGAGGGTTTTAAATGATTACAAAAACTAATGAAAGCTTATTTAATGAATTGATCTTCGATCAATATTAACGATAAAATTTAATGTATTTATAAAATACATCTTTCGCTAACTCCGTAAAAGCTAGTTCTAATTATTAGACAAAAAAATTGGCTATCCTTGTTTTCTCAAATTGAGCTTATGGCAAGTTAAATTCTAAGATAACAAATATTTTCTAGGAATAACTTTGATGTCTATCGAGCTTGCAAGAAATCGACTTTCTCAGCTATATCAATTTTTCAAAGCCGTTGAAGAAAGGCGTACGCCCCGCATTTGTGATTTTAATGAGTATAGATGGAAACTTGAGCTGAATAGTCTTCCAAAGCATCCTAAGTTAATTTTAGTAAAACCATCTCCTGATAACGGTGAATGGTTAACGATATACAAGCCAAAATTAACAGATTGTCCCGCATATCCTCAATCCCTGAATGATTGGCTTGACAAAGGATGGGATGACCCTATTTTTGAAATCACTCCGAAAGTTAAATCTAGAGTTATTCAAAGAGGCAATGAGTTTGTTGAAATCGAATTTGATGCAAGTGTTGAGCGAATAAATGATTATGCAGAGTGGTCAATCAAGCGTAATCTGTGGCGCTCTGTAGAGCTACCTGCAAGACAAGTAGTCAAAGTTTGGGAGCGTTTTTTTTCGCTTCATAATGATCTGACTAGGGACGGAGAGTCATGGGAACTAATGGTTGGCGATGGATTGGTTTCATATAAGCATGGAGGACAGAATCTATTTCATCCTCTTGTACTTAGAAAGGTTGAGCTTGTCTTTAATCCTAACGCGTTGGAATTTAAAATTATAGATACTGACGCTAGACCAGAGCTTTACTCTCAATTATTTGCCAATGATGAATTTTCTGGATTACCAGTTAAAAAATGGCAAGAAAGTTTAGAGTATGAAAACTTGCATCCTCTCGATGATGAAAAATTTAACTATTTTCTCAGCGGGTTGACTGGTTTGATAAAAGATTCAGAGTTCATTAATGAAATTCCAAACGTTGATTCTTCTCATTTCATAGTTGGGCGTAATCCTGTCCTTTTTTTGAGAGCACGTCCAACTGGTCGTGTTGAGTACATAGATTTAATTCTCAACGACATCCCTTCGGCAGAAGCTTTTCCAACAAGCCTACTTGGAATTGTGGGGCTATTCAATCCCGAAAAGGTTTCAGAGCCCGATGAATCATCAGCAGTCTATGCAAATGAACAATTAGATGTGCTGCTTACCAAACCTGCGAATGCAGAGCAAGTAGAGATCTTGCGAAAGTTAAGTAAGCGTGATGGTGTACTTGTACAAGGACCGCCTGGAACAGGAAAAACGCATACGATTGCAAATCTCATTGGAAATTTTTTATCTGAAGGTAAGTCAGTTTTGGTTACAAGCCACACAACTAAAGCGCTACGAGTTCTGCGTGGTCAAGTAGCTAAACCTCTGCAGTCTCTTTGTGTGAGTTTGTTGGATAGTGATGCCCAAAGTCGTCTTGAACGCGAACTTGCAATTCGAGAGTTAGCAACAAAACTTAGTGATAATCCGACTCAATATTGCGCCGACTCGCTTTTATTAAAAACTAAAAGAGAAAAAATTTTACAAAGTTTAATGCTCGCTCGTGCAAATTTGCTCAAGATAGTTGGTAGCGAATACAAGCCATTAGTAATTTCTGGGAAAGAAGTTGATCCCGCACAGGCTGCAAGAGAAGTGGCAAGCGGATATGGCGTATTAGATTGGATTCCAGGCGCAATTGATGACGCCGCCCCTGTTCCTATAAACGATATTGAGTGCAGACAGTTGTATGCGATATCACGTCGAATCACTTCTCTAGAAGATACTGAACTCAATGAGAAGTTGCCAGAATTAGACTCATTACCAAGCGAAGAAACTTTCAAAGAATGGGTGGCTCTCTGCAGCGAACTTCAGCAGTCTGACTTAAGTTTTAGGCGTGATCTTTGGACCATCCCAAGTGGTGCACTTTCATCATTAGAAGATTTATACAAAACAGTTAATGAACAAGTTGGATACATTAGTAAATTTGAAGGCGAGGAATGGAAACTAGCTGTTATTCAGGCTGGAATTGAACTAAATGTAAATGCTGAAGTCTGGAAACTTCTTTGTGAAAATATTGGGGAAGTAAGGAAGCTTGCTCAAGAAGCCGCTAGAGCAATTTTTGAGTATGGACCAAGGTTGTCAACGCACTCAACGGCTTATGAACAGCTTCAAGTACTTATAAAAATTGAACAGCACTTTAAGAATAGTAATGGTATTTCTTGGATTAAGGCCACTGTTTCAGGATGGGTTCGATTCATTGAATCATGGCAGGTAAAAAATAAATCCCCTAATACCGCTGACGACTTTTATTCATTAAAAAAACTCGCTGAATTAACGGTAGCCCGTGAGGAATTAGTAGAAAAATGGCAAAGGTTGATGGCGCCGCTGGGAGGGGAATCTTTAGAAAATCTAGCAGTTCCCCCCGAAGATTTTTCCTATCAATTTGTTGACTCAATTCTAGGTCTGTTAGCTTGGTATACAAAAAACTGGCAACCAGTTGAAAAACAATTAATCGACCAAGGTTTGAACTGGTCAGATCTGCTATCTGAATCACCCCCATCCAATTCAACTCACCATGTTGCAGAGAGACTGGTATACGCTGTTCAGAATATTCTACCTAATGTACTTAATGCAGAAACTAAACGTAGAATATTTGCTCAACTTGAGTTGAAGTTAAGCGAAGTTATTGAATTATTAAATTTGATTCAAAAGAACCGAAAAATATCTTCTGCGCTAATAGAGTCTTTAATTACAGCAATTCAATCAAGATCATATCTTGCTTACACAATATCTTGGCAGCGACTTGCGCAATTGAATTCACTGAAGCCAGATTTTATTTTACGTAATCAATTGCTGGATCGTTTAAAGCCATTTGCACCGAAATGGACAAGCATGTTACTGGATAGGCTTGAGCATGACGTTCCTGCACTTGATACTCTTGAGATTGCGCCTGCATGGCGCTGGCTGCAACTAAACCAAGAATTAGTCAGACGGTCAGAACTTTCATTGGAAGACGTTCAAAATCAAGTACGTCAACTTACAGATTTACTTCAAAATATAACCGTCGAACTTGTAGAAAAACTTGCATGGGCTGGGCTACTAGAGAAGGTTACTAACGAGCAACGGCAAGCTCTACTTGGGTGGTCGGCAATTGTTAAGCGAATAGGTGCTGGAAGCGGAAAGCTGGTTCCAGCATTGCAACGACAAGCGCAAATTGAGATGGAAAAGGCAAGAGGAGCTGTGCCAGTATGGATCATGCCTTTTAGCCAAGTTACTCGGAGTTTCCATCCTATAAGAGATAAATTTGACGTGATAATCATTGATGAGGCTAGTCAGGAAGATGTCTTAGGCTTGGTTCCCTTTTATATGGCTGAAAAAGTAATTGTTGTAGGTGATGATGAGCAAGTGACGCCACTAGACGTAGGTGGTCAGCAAGGGCCTATACAGCATCTCATTAATCAATGGTTAACTGATATGCCTAGTCCAAATTTATTTGATTTGAAAACATCTGTATACGACAGAGCGCAAATTGCCTTTGGATCTGTCATTAGATTAAAAGAACATTTCAGATGTGTTCCAGAGATCATCCAGTTTAGTAATTCACTTTGCTATAACTACACAATTAAACCATTGCGCGAAAGTTCTTCTACTGTGTTAAAGCCCGCACTTGTTGCTCACCGAGTTGATGGATCCTCTGAAGATAAAATAAATAAAATTGAAGCCAATGAAATTGCTAATCTGATTAGTGCTTGTATTGAATTACCAGAGTATGCACAAAAAACCTTTGGTGTAATTACGATGGTTGGCGAAAAGCAAGCTGACCTAATCAATGAGATGCTTCGTGCTCGATTGGATCCGGTAGATTATGAGCAACGACGAATTCTTTGCGGTAATCCTGCGCAATTTCAAGGTGATGAACGAGACGTGATATTTTTATCTCTTGTTGACAGCAAGGAAGATGGTGAAGGACCTTTATCGCTCCGCCAAGATGGTGCAGATGGCTTATGGAAAAAAAGATTTAATGTGGCATCTAGCAGAGCTAAGGATCAACTATGGGTGGTTCATTCACTTGACTCTCAAACTCAGCTTAAACCAAATGACGTTCGCAGAAGATTGATTGAACATGCTATAGACCCCTCTAATCTAATGAATACGCTTGAAGCTGGTCTCACTAAAACTGAGTCCCCATTTGAAGCTGAGGTCTTTAAGATTTTATCTTCCAAAGGATTTAAGGTCACCCCTCAATGGCAAGTTGGTGCATATCGAATTGATTTGGTAGTTGTGGGTGGTGGTAAGCGCCTCGCTGTTGAGTGTGATGGAGAGAGATGGCACTACGACAAAGCAGAGGAAGATCTGTCAAGACAAGCTCTTCTAGAGAGGCTTGGATGGACCTTTGTTCGAATTAGAGGCTCTGTTTTTTATAAAGATCGAAGCCCGGGTAGAGATGCTGCAATTACACCAGTGTTGGCAAAATTAAATGAACTTGGAATTTTCCCCGACAATAATAATGATAATTTGTCACCAATTCAGTATAACTATACTTTGATTGATGCAGTTAAGTTGAAAGCATCTGAGTTAAGGGTTGCTGACAAAGAGCAATTTAGTGAACGAGACGTTGGGGGGAGATTTCACGGAGGGTGATTTCATTTTTAGCGCGAGCGTAGTATTGAATTTCAATACGATGGCGCTTAAAAACAGCGGCACCCACCTCTGAAAAGAAATGATGGCCCTGAACACGCTTACCCATATCAACTAGTTTGATTCGTTTGCGGATTTCTTTAGAGGAGGGCTCGCCTTCGCTGATGATGGCGTCGAGGCGGGATAGAAAAGGGCCAATGTGCGAGCCAATGATGCTGCCCTGATCAAGATTTTCGAGGAGCTGTTGCATGGTGATGAGAGCGTAAATCTCTTGCTCTGTAAACCAAAGCCCAGGAAGTGAGAATTTGTTTTTGCTGGTGGTGGAGTTTTCATATCGATAGCCACGAAGATCGTTGTCGTAAATAACGGGCGCAGCAAATCGATCGCGCATGTATTCAAGATCGCGCTTGAATGTGGCGAGTGAGACTTCAAGCAAGGCCAGAAAATCGTCGCGACTGACGATTTTGCGGTCTTGAAGGAGTTGATCGATTTTGTAGAAGCGTTCGAGGCGATTCATATTGCCGGGTAATTTTGATAGAAATAAATAGTATTTATAGCGAAAATTTAACCAAGAATATCAGTTCTAACATTAAAGAATATTTTAATTAGTATTAAAAAATCAGATTTTTCGGATAACTAATTGGGTAATTTTTACAATGCTTCATATTGTAAAAAGTGGGTTGAGAGCTCTAGTCTTAAAATCTAAATCTCGACGCCAACTAGCAGAAAGCATCAACTAAGTTACGGTGGTGTTTACCAGTCAGTTATGTTAAGTTACATCTTTTATAATAATGCTACACCCAAGTTTTGTGCTAAGCATTGCGTCCAGTAACAAGATAATATTTTTTATGACGACATTTTGTCTTTTACGTCAGATAATGCATTTTAACCTCAAAATTTATTAAAGCTTGTTCCATTTGCTTCGTTCATTTTTATTCGTAAAGCCGCCTATCTAGAGCAGTTGTGGCATTTAAGGCTTTCAGATGTGCAAGGCTATTACGGCAGTCCGCAAGCAACTGGACCTTGTCCCTTAATTCTTTTGGCACTTTATGGTGGTGTGCGGCAAATGCTAATGTACCAATTTCAAGTTCTTCCAGCGAAGTCACTTTGCGTTGACCATCAAGCCAAAATGGGCAGGTTATGTATCTTCGAAGAGAGTCAAGGCTAGCTCTTCGCCGTATTTCTATTGCAGGTAATAACTCAGCTGCTTGGGCTGCCCATACTCTTCGATTTAATTCGTTAGTAGGGTCTTGGCTATCAATCAAAACAAACGAATGTATAAGTTCGTTTTCGTCAACTTTATCTGCGCCTCCATCCTCCCACTCACCAGTTATAGCGCAGTCGCGCACTCGCAATGCTTCCTGTCCCCTACGAACTATGACATTTACGTCAAACAAATCAGAGGTTGGTTGATCTGCTAAAAACTCAGCAAACTCCAGATCCCAGAGCGACAAGGCTGCTATTTGTCGCACAATTAGTTTGTGATGAGGGGTTGCTTTTTTTGAGCGTCTAATGAATTGGTCTATGTAAGTTAACGTGTCTAATTCTGATAAAACACCTGACCATACTTCTAGGCTAAGTGCGGCGCCATCGATTTGAAGATGCCTTATGGATACACCGCGAACAAATATTAGTAGGACGGGACGTTCGTCTGATGAGCATCTTCGGCTAACTATGTCAAAGTCCTTTATGAATGATCTCCATGCGCCCCATGTTTTTGGTGTAATTCCCTTGATCACGATAACCTGTCCTGGAGATAGGCATTCAAAAAGACCTTCTGTACTCCAATTAATCCAAGATTTGGGCTCTATGTATAACTGATCAGTAAGCCAAGTCAAAGGATCAAGTACAGATTCTGCGTTGCCACGATGGACTCTCCAACGGTCTTGATTTAGTTTATCTGAAATTACTTGCTCAAAATTTTGAAGTACCAGTAATGGCGTGGCTACCACTGTACTTTGACCCTCTCGAAGATGGTCTGTTATTTGGTTGATAAAACGTGCTGGACCCGGGAGGTCAAGCCATTTCATTCCGATGTTTCCTTAAATAAGAGTTTTAGAAATGGGTTCATTGACCACGCTGATCCTACCTCTGGAATTAGTAACCCCAAAGGCCCACCCCATCTTAATGTTCGTTTCACGAGGTCGCGAGATAACTCTCCAAATTCGACAAGATCATCTTCTGTTACTCCGTCGCCTAAGTAATGAATCATTTTTAAGACTTCTTGAGCTTCTTCAATTTCTCCCGTTATGAGATTGAGTTGTCTTTCGCGCCAGTGGGGATCTGAAACCTGTGTTGAAAATTGATCAAGATTATTTGTAAATTCGACAGCACCAGGGTAACTTTCAGCCACCAATTCAAGAATTCCTCCCCAATAGCCTGTATATTGAAAAAGTCGATCTACCGAATCAACAGGTAACTGAAGCTCTTCGAGCCATTTTTTAACAAAACCTCGAGCCCAAGGTAAGACAGACATCCAAGGTTGTTTAAATAAATCTGAATTCGCTGTAACGCTTAACGACCATAACCGAAGTGGGTCTGCATGGAAAACGACTGATACTGTTTTAGTGGAGGATCTCAACGCGCTTACCTTTGCTCGGCATGACTCTACCCAGTCGTGCGTCCAAGGGGTGCTAGCGGGTACAAAGATGACCATGACTCCATCCTTTCGTACTTCGAATTGTTTATCAAGTTCTTGGACAAAGCTTCTTTTGTCAGTTGCTTTATCAATCAGAACAAAAAGGCGGTCGCTCGCGCTTATTGGATGCCCTTTTAAACCCAAAGCAAGATTATTCCCACCTCCAGCTTCTGTGGATGCAATAAACTGAACCGAATTTTTAGATTTTATAATTTCGTCAAGTTGACGGTAAGTTAGTGGATTTCTTGCAGGATGATCTATTCGGCCATTTAGCGCAGGTCTAAAGATGGTCGATTCAAATTCTACTCTTGGTTCTCTTTCGGCTTCGAGAGTATTTTCGATTTCCTTTTTACTACCTAATAGAAGTAGAACATTAGGGTTTCGCAGACTAAATCGTTCAGCAGGTTTAACTTCGCTCAATACTCCAAGATGCTCCATTTCCTCTAGTAAAACTAAAAAATCACGTTCCGAAGTTGTTTTAAAACCCTCAGGCCACCAAGTGCTGCAGTCGTTACGAATTTCGCGCCAGTTAATTCCGTTTGATTGATCAAAGTTGGGAGCTAGAGCCTCTAAACCAATGGCATTAGCAATAACTTCATAGCGGTCATCGAGCTGCAGAGTAAGTCGAAACTTTGAACGAATAGCATCTCTTAATGGGCGTCCAGAAAATACAGATTCGATATCAGATTCTTCAATTATGAATCGTGGACCGTTGGTACTAGGTCGTCGTAACTTTGACTCACGAACATGTCTTAGTAGCTGAGAGCAGTAAAGTTGTATCAAGCTTGGGTAGTAGTTGGTTTGGGCTAGTATTCGCATAACAAGACTACGATCCTCAAATTCATAGCCTGAAGCTTCGATAGGTTGCGTGATTAACTGTTCCGCGGCGCGAATTTCCCTTTCATTCAATAGTAGTGGGCCTATACGTATAGCTTCATTAAGGTGGCCCAGAGGCTGGTTCGAGGTATTAACAGTTCTGAGGACATTATGTAATCCAGCAAAAACCACCTTAAATCGTCTTTGCGTAACATCCATTAACTCTTTTAGGCGTCTAGTTTCAGCATAACCATTACCTTGCAGGCCATCCTGCTCGAAAAATCTGTCCGCTTCGTCCAAGAGAACAAGAATCCTACTATTGGGCTTGATATCGAGAAAATTCTTTAGTTTTGCCAAAAACGCATCAACAGTGGCGAGCTTAGCTGTACTTACTGCTGGTATGTCCAGCCCAGGTATTTTTAGTTCGCGTAGCTTGTCTCCCAGAGAAGTCCAAATATCAGATGCTGGACGTCTTTCCCCAATACCTTGCGCCAGTAAGTCAACCCAAATCGCGTGGTGATCAGCTCCAGGGTCGTTAAAAGTCCTTTCAGCTCTTCTAAGAAGTGCGGTCTTACCTAGTTGTCGTCCTCCATAAATAAAATAGCAGCCACCCTGTTCTTTGATAAGTTCAAGTTCAGAGCTTCTACCGTAGAACATTTCAGAAGGAACATAGCCTGCGCTCGCGTCATAGGGTTCACTGAATGTGAATGGAAGGGCAACGCTAAACCATCTTTTAAGGCGCGATCCCGTCTGGGTAAGCAAATATAGAAGCATTGGTTCATCCAATAACAAGAATGAACGCTGCCTCTCTTTTGAGAGAAGAGCAAGTTCATGCCAGAACTTCTTAGGCGGTCGAGAACAGTACAAAATTATCGTAGCTGTTTGTTGAGTTCCTTCGCCAATTCGGCTCAATAAATCTTCAGGAGTAAGTCTTTCATTTATTACATGGACTTTATACCTTCCATTCGCACGAGACCCGAAATGCGGCACGGGACAAATTTCTCTATCCTCCAGAGGTGCTGTTTGTAAAATCCAGCCGACCCCATTTCGATCTTGATCGAGTTTTTGCGGAGTTAGTCCAACAAATGTAAGAATTTTGCGGAGGTTCTCACGGTTCATTGCACGCCTTACGCATGAATTCGCCCAGGAGTCATGACACTGCTCAGCCGAAGTTCGGGCTTGCTCATCTCCGTCAAGAAAAAATGAAACACTACCTAAGCTTCCACCAGTTTTAATTAATTTGTGTACTGCTTCAGCATCAAGGGAGTTAAGTTGCTCTAAGATATCCGATAAAAGTTCAGGGAAATAATCCTTAAAGATATCTATTTTTGTTTCTTGCTCTGGCCAAGGGTCGAAACCGTTTCTAACGCGTTGTAATAGCTCATTAAATGTATGAATATCAGACTTTTCAAGTGGTTTTTTTAGTTGGGCAACCACACCACTTGAAAGGCCAGTAACTTCGTTGTTTAACTGCCTCCAAGCTTCTTCAATTCGCTTCGATTTTTGACCCTCTATTTTAGCCTCAACTGACTTCAGCCTATTAGCTAGCTCGTCAAAGCGGTTATTCTCACTAATAGCCGCCTCTACTGCGCTGATTTCACTCTCGTAATCAGCGCGCTCAGCATCACTTAAATAACCATAGGCCAGACCAATTTCTGAGGCCTTTCTAGTGCATTGAATGATCTGCTTTATATCTTTCAGCCATAAGTCCCTTGCCTTATCTACATTAAGTTGTGAAGTGTCTTCAACTGTTATTTCTCTAGATTTAATAAGTAGTTCAGCGCCTGCAAAATCACCAATTTTTAATCTATACTTGATCGTGGAATTTATTTCTGGGGGGGATATGCACCATTCTTTTAGAGCACTCAGAATCTCTCTCGAATCAGATCTAATTTCCCACCTATTACCTATTGAGATTGTTTCAACTAATAGTAGTTCCTTTGCAAGTAGCTCAGTTTTTTGGAGCTCAGCTTCTTGGAGCTCAGCTATTGGAAAAGAGACTTTATTGGCAAACATATCTTGCAAATAGCTCAGCTGGGAATAAACGATATTACTTGCAGCTTGAACCTGATTCCATTCGTCTTCCCATGGTTGGTTCAATTCTTCGCAAGCCAGTTCGAAATGCTTACTAAAGGTCACCTTTAATCGCTCAAGATTTTCAACCAGTCGCCCACTCGTGCCTAACGGGGTGCTCAAGACCACAAGCCACTCTTTTGCAAGGACAATTGCTTCTTGGGTTGCACTCCACAAGTGATCTAGAGCTGTGGCCTGAATCTCTTGTCCGCGACGCCTTAATTGTCTACGGTCAGACTCCCTTACTTGGGTTACAAATAATTGATAGTCATAAATTCTATCTAACTGGGTTCTAACACTACCCTTAGATTCGATATTTCCACAAGCGATGGGGTTCATGAGATTGTGCAACAGCTCCCCGGGACGGAGCCAATGTAGCCAGACCTTATTAGCTGGAGAGTAGCTGAACTTCTTATGCGGCGCTCTTTCAATTAACCAATCTTCGGCACCCTTTGACAGCTTTGCAAGTTGACTCTTTTGGTTGTTTCCGCTTAAAACTGATTGAAGTATTGTTGGACCAATGACGAATGCAGTTAGTGACTCACTGACCTCACTTACTTCTTGCACAAGCTTCAGAAGTGTAGAATAGCGCCCATCTAAATGTCTGTAGCTAGCTACCTTAGAAGCATTTGACGCAGGCGCGAAAATCATTGGTTTTATTGTTGCTGCTATTAAAAGCAAATTAACAGCAGTATGCCAATTTGAGGGTGCGCCTTTAGGGTTAAACCATTCTTGATCAAAGCTATCAAACGCTTCAGAGATATCAACAGCAAGTTGTCCGTCACTTCTATTCAGCCCTTTTGAAAGAGCAATACATTTAAGAAGTTCGGGGTAAGGTATGAGAATACTTTCCTCACTGCTACTAAGTGCTTCAGCAAATTGGTAGGCTAGGCCAGGATAGCTTTGATTTAATAGAGTCCAAATGGGTTTACATTTTTGGCCAGCATTTTCGTTAAACCAATTATGGTTTTGTAATGTTTGAAATGGCTGTTGTTCAGCGCTGCCTGAACTTCCTGTCTCTTCACTCAAGACATAAGTACTTGGGAGATTAATTGTGGCGGCTAGTGGGTTGTCCTTAGTATGAGTGTCTAGACCTAACCTTTTGTCAATAAGTAGATTATTTTCTGTGGTGTTAGGTATGCTCTCGTTTAAATTTTCAGTATTTTCTTGAGTGATTATTGTTTGATTACTTAGATCATCATTGGCAGACAATTCAAGTAATTCCGTTGCGTTGATAGCATCCTTCAATTCATAGTTTTCAACCGAACTCGGCCACGCAAAACTTGTATCAACTTCTAAAGGACTTTCAAGTGGAGCAGTGTCTACATTGTAGTTTACCTCGGGATCAAAAGTTTCTCCCCAGGGAGAGGCCGAGCTCATAAGAAATAACATTAGGTCTATAACGTCAGACTTTTCTGCAAATACCTTTTCATTTAATTCCAATTGTTGTTTTGATAGAGTTACTCGTAGACGTGCCGATTTCGCATTCTGAAGTTCTTCTTCCAATTTTAAAGCTGCAAGCGTCGAATCACAGAAAGTTTTTTGCGCATTATTAAGATCAACCAAAGCACTTTTTATACGAACTAATGCTAGCTGTGCATCTTTTTCAAGTTTTTCAAGTTCTGTGGAATCTGAAGTATTTTTTCGAGCGACATACCAGCGAGCTAATATACTGGCTACGTCATCCTCAGTGATCCATGAGTTTTCACTTCCTGACGAAATTTCAACTAGACGTGTTTGGAGTACTTCTAGAGTTTTCTCAAAAAGTTCGGCTGGATCAACCCTTTTCTCAGTGAGTGATTCAGCAAGTATTGCAGACTCAGTACCTAGATTAGCCAGACTTTGCAGCGATTGCTTGGATGGGCCTAAGGGCCAATCTTTTACTAACTGATTGAGCCGTTGGCTAATTGAATTCCAAAGGTCTATCGTCTCGTCAGTTGTCTCCATTCCGTCATTGAAAGTCTTTAGTTCTTGCTTGTTAATTTCTACTTTTGAAGTTGGAGTTGATACAGCTCTAATTCCTATCTTTAATAGATGTCCTAAATCAGATTCCAGTTCAGGACAAAGTCTTATGGCAGTTTCGATAAACCATTGAGAGTAACTAATTGATGTAAGAGCAAATATTGCGTTTGATATAACCCTGCGCTGACTTTCAGTGCTATTACCCCAACGAAAAGATAAATCATCTATTAAACGAGGCCACAGCATGAAAACACCAAGGTGTATTTTTTTACTTTTATGGATAAAATTTTTCTCTAAGCTTTTTTGGATCTGTTTCCATTCAGAGCACTTATCACATAAAACAGTTTCGTCGTAAGGAATGTCGTACCAATCGGAAGCGTACGCCTTCAGAAATTGAAGACTAAGCGCCATCGGGTAGACCTTCTTACCAGAATACTTGTGAGGTTCTTGCAGGCACTTCATGTAATACCAGAAGCAAAAAAACCTATCTTCCGCACTTAAAAAATGCGTTATTAAAGCCCATTCATTTTTTGCAATATTTGCTCCTAGAGCATCCTCGAGATTTACGCCTTTTGCAGCCGAATTTCGAAAATTGCGCCTGAATTCTCTGTTTAACCCAGCCTGGCTCTGCATAAGAGCGATAATGGGGATGGATTCGTCATTACCAATAAGACTTGAGCGCGGGAGTCCCCATACGGGGAGGTGAGAGTATGTGTAATTATCAGAAGCCATATTCATTTACTTTTAAAAATATTCACGCCTCCAGCTTTGCCCACCCCAAACAACTAGCGCATATTTAAGTCCACCATGTAAGGAGTGTTGCTGAATATCGAGTCGACTTTCGAATAAAGCACGCCTGTCTAGGTGGTCAGTAAATATAATTAGTGTTCGGTTAAGTAATGGCTGAGTCCCGGTACCGCACTCGACTAAGTGCTCACGGACCAGGCGTAGAACTCTGCCCATGTTGAAGCCTGGTAGGTGCCGCTTAGATATTGCTATCAATAATGGTGTGCACGTTGCGGGCTGATTGGGTGATGAGGGGATTAAATTGAAATAACTTCCTCCTAATCCACCGCTGGTAACAATAGGTGAAGTGCTAGCTGTGGAAATGATGGGATTCGCATATAAATCCTCGATATTCATGAATCCACGCTGTATAAGTCGACCTAGCAAGTCACGTAGTATTTGACGAGCTGTATCAGGTATGTCGTTGAAGTCATGGTCTGTAATTTTTTGTAAATCCCTGGTTATTTTGGATTCCAACATTTTTAATCCCTATCGAACTATCAACTGAAATACGTTCCAAAACTGCACCGTTTTCTGAATCTGTGTTGCCACAAAAATCACAGCTAATAAAGCATAAGTGACAAACTTGAAGAAAAAAAGATTTACACGAATAAGTTGTGGTTGATCCACAAAGATATTAGGACTACTGATATCAAAAATATATGTTCTTTTGAACAAATTTTGGATCGTTTTACTCTCGTTTGCTCGAGCGATGTGGTTAATAATTTTTCGTAAAATATTACTTTACCTCTTTTTCGATAGACTAGATATTATAAAGATCTGCTAGCTCATTTTTTGAGCTTAGATGAAAGAATAATATGTCTAAGAGCCGGTGTTAACCATACATCTCGAGTTTCGCCGATATCCACGCAAAGCCGCTACTCAGCGGATTAATGCGCTTTTTGAAAGTCATAATTATTAATACCAAGACTAAGGCCAAGGAATTTCTTCTTATTAACCTAAAGTTATTTTAACAAAACTATAAATACCCCTTAGAGGAAAACAATATGAACGAAATCATCTGCCCACATTGTTCAAAAGCTTTTAAGGTTGATGAGTCTGGTTATGCGGAAATATTGAAGCAAGTGCACGATAAAGAGTTTGAAAAGCAGTTGAAGGACAGGCTTGATGCTGCTTGGGAAGAAAGAAATGCAGCTGTTGACCTTGCAGAGGCTAAAGCGCAAGCTGAAATTCAAAGGACTGCTTATGAAAAAAATACTGAAATCCAAAATTTAAATTTCCAACTTGAAGCTAGCAAACTTGCTCAAACTCAAGCAGTTACAACAGCCTTAATTACAATTGAAAAGGAACGTGACGCATTAATTGCAGAACTTAAAGCAAAGGAAATGGCTCAAACGATTGCCGTAACTCAGGCTGTAAATGACGTTACAAAAGAACGTGATGACTTCAAAAATGGGTTTAAACAACTGGAATTAGAGAAGCAGCTCGCGGAAAGTTCTCTCAGAGAAAGGTATGAAATTCAGATTAAAGACCGAAATGAGGAAATTGAAAGGCTTCGTGATATGAAGACTCGGCTCTCAACAAAGATGCTTGGCGAAACACTAGAGCAACACTGTGAGACGGAGTTCAATCTCATAAGGGCAACTGCATTTCCTAATGCTTATTTTGAAAAAGATAACGATGCGCGAACAGGTAGTAAAGGGGATTACATCTTTAAACAGTGCGATCTTTCTGGCCTTGAGATCGTTTCGATCATGTTTGAAATGAAGAACGAAGGCGAAGAAACTGCTACCAAGAAAAAGAATGAGGACTTCTTAAAGGAGTTAGATAAAGATAGAAACGAAAAAAACTGCGAATACGCAGTTTTGGTTTCGATGCTAGAGCCAGAAAGTGAGTTATTCAACACAGGAATCATTGATGTGTCTTATCGTTATCCAAAGATGTATGTCATTCGTCCTCAGTTTTTCATTCAAATCATTACTTTGCTACGAAATGCCGCACTCAAGTCGATGTCATATAAGACCGAATTAGCGCTTGTCAAAGCCCAAAATCTTGATATCACTGAATTTGAAGATAAGCTGGAAGATTTCAAAACAACATTTGGTCGAAACTGGCGACTAGCTTCCGAGGGCTTTGAAGAAGCTATTAAAAGAATTGACGAAGCTATTAAAGACCTTGAAAAAACCAAGGAGGCGCTTCACAAGTCTGCAAATAATTTACGTCTTGCTAATGATAAAGCCGAGGATCTTACAGTTAAAAAGCTTACACGCGGAAACCCCACTATGGCAGATAAATTTAACCTTATTGAAGGTAATAGAGCCGAAGACGGAAAATGAGTAATTTTTTAAAATTAATTCTATAGATGGTTAAGTTTTATGGTTGAATTTATTGCAAGCAATGCATACCGCAGGCTAAACTAAGACCGATATGTAATTCACCTTGCCCGGCAGGCAGGTTGGTATATGCGTCGACCCAACTCTAGATGATTTTCAAACATTAGCTCAGCTTAGCTTACCAGTAGCTCAAATAGTGATCCTGCCGGAATACAAAATAATCTTTCCGCTGAAAATGGACTTGCTTGCCCAGTCTTCTACTATACTGTTTAAATCCATTGTTTTAGTGAGGGTCTGTAGCCAACAGCCAATGCTTGTCAAGACCGTCCGCAAAGCTGCAAGGTTCCTAGCACGGACGTAAAGACAATCTAATACTCGCCCAATATGACAAGCTTCTGGTCTTAATGGTTGCTGGAGAATGTTGATTTCAGCTGGAGGATATCGAGATTTGGATTGACGTATAAAAGCGGTAACTGGGGTTGAAGGAAAACGCCATCATGACCATCGGATATTCGCCTACTTTCTCAGGCCACCGAGTAATCCATTTACAGGATGGCGAGGGTCAAATAGATTTTAGCCTACATGACTGTTAGTAGTTGGTGGTTCTCTCAGTGAGACATAGACATTCGGATCAGCCTAAAGTCTGGGCCGACTTTCACAAATGAATTTTTGCAGGAAACTAAGTGAACACAAACCAAGCAACAGGGCTAAAAACAAAAATTGATCTGTCCATAAGATTCAGGTTAACGCCCAAATCATGGTGATTGAGCAAAATGAACCGAACATCAAGCATTGTTGACAATCTTGGAGAGAACAAGCTTTTAAAAGCTGTACTAGAGTTATCAGAAACTGGTACCTCGATCAGTATTGCTTCTGCCTACTTCTCGCTAGATGCCTTTAACCTCCTTGAATCACCTCTTCGAAACCTAAAAACTGTTCGCTTACTGTTTGGAGATGAGGCGAGTGCGAAATCAAGGCTGTTTTTGATTGCAGCCTTTCGTGCAAGGTCCGAAATTGACTTACAAGCGAGGCGCGAAGAAGACCCATTTTTGTGGCGCCTCAAGGTAATAGAAGATCTTATTGAGCGAAAGGCACTTCAGGTCCGCTGCTACAAAAGAGATAAGTTTCACGCAAAAGCCTATTTGATAGACCGAACCGTCTCTCCAGAAAAAGTGGGGCTGATCGGAAGCGGCAACTTTACTCGGCTTGGGCTAACGCAGAATATCGAACTAAATGTCGAGCTTTCCCGAGAACAGGCGGCGCATTTGTCCGAGTGGTTTGAAGCGAGATGGCTTGAAGCAGAGTTAGACGATGTCACCGAGGATTTACTCAAAGAGGCTTTGCGGCATACGCGGATGTACGAGCCATTTCTCATCTACTGCAAAGCCCTAAAACTCTGGGGAGATGAAACTCAAGGCACTCATCCTCATTATGATAACTCTATTATCGTTCCAATACTTGACCCACATCAGTACGAAGGATTCAGACGAGCGTTGCAAATCCTGGAGCGTCACGAAGGTGTGATGGTGTGCGATGGCGTCGGACTCGGTAAGAGCTTTATCGCCCTTGCTGTGATGGAGTCTTTGGCGCGAGGAGACGAGCGAGGCAACCTCGACAACATACTCCTTGTCGCTCCAAAAAACATCCTAAAATCAACTTGGGAGGGTTACCTTAAGAAATACCTTCGTCGATACCTGGCCCCATTTGGGACGATCCACGCTATCGCAATGACGGAGCTTGGATTTGAGCCTTATATTGATGGCGCAGAGAACGTTGTGCAATCTCTTAAAGACAAGCAAGAACTCGTTCGAGAACTTTTTCAGCGATCCAACGTGGTCGTGGTCGACGAATCCCACAACTTCAGGACGACGAGCGCGAATCGTTACAAAAACCTACTCCAAATCGTTGATAGATTCGAGGGAAGGGCGAAGAAAATAGTGCTCTTAACTGCGACACCAATAAACACGGCCTATCAAGATCTTTCGGCTCAACTTGCTTTGATAACGCATGAGAGCGGATCACTCGTTGGTTACAGTATCGGTCAGATTAGACGGTATGCGAAGGAGCTTGACGGCAACCGCGATGACCACAATCCTGACGAAGGGCAAATGTCGCTTGACTTGTTCAAATCTCCTTCAGTGTCACTCAACGACATCTTAGAAAGTGTGGTGATCCAGAGAAGCCGACAAACTTGCCGGCGTCTCGCTACGTCGGTTGGTAAAGATCTCAGGTTTCCGCATCGAAAACCGCCGCACTGCATCGAGGTTAAACTCTCAAATGATGCTGGTGGATTCGCAGAACTTATTCAGACGGCTGACAAGACTTTCCGTCCCGGGGTTCATTTGATCGAGTTAATGCGGAATGAGCTGGAGCGCGTCGAGAAGGCAGGGCTGAAAAACAGGGAGGCTCACTTATCCAGTGTCCTTGACAAACTACAGCGTGGAACTAAGGGATTAAAGCTAGCTGCGTTCTTGACCGAGCAGTACCGACGACCAGGCTCGGCGGGTGTGACGAAGACTTATCATATGGAAGTCCATCTGGCCAAGTTGGTCTTCGCAAATGCGCTTAAGCAGTTAGAGAGCAGCCCAGCTGCCTTCCAAGGGATTATTCAGAGCCTTGGGACTGGATTGATTGCGCGACTGCGGCATGTCTTTGGCGAGGAAGCCGATAACCTGATCCAAGACCATATCCACTGGGTTAGGACACCACTCTTTAAGCAAGAAGCAGAATTTATAGATGAGGAGGATTCGGATTCGGAAGCTGATACGGCTGATCCAACTTCGGAGGACGAAGTGGACGCATGGCTTGATCATGTGGTTCGCTCACGGGGATTACGGCAGAAGTTGGCGGAATTTAAGGATTCTGACTTCTTTACTGAGAAGTGGCTCACCGATATTGTCGCCGACCTTGGTTACCTCAAGCTTATTCACGACAAGACTCTCGAAGCCAGAAGGCAAGAAGATCCGAAGCTAGAACAAATCGGCAAGCTCATCGACGAGCAGACTCAAAACGGGCATAAGATTCTCGTCTTCACTCAGAGCCAAAGAACTGCGGAGTATCTGCAGATTGAGCTATCGAAGCGTCTCGCCAGAAGGAATGTGGCCCGTATCGACTCTCGCGTTGTCGGAACACGGGCATCAATCCTCCACGCGTTCTGCCCTAGCTACAATGATAAGCCGGAGCATTGGGCCCGCTCCGTTCCGGACCGCATCGACGTGCTCATCTCGACCGACGTTCTGGCGGAGGGTGTCAACCTACAAGAGGCTCATGCCGTCTTGAACTACGACATTCACTGGAACCCGGTTAGGCTCATCCAAAGAATAGGTCGCGTCGATCGTCGGATTGACCCTATAAAGACTCCCCATGCTCACGAATTCGAGATCTTCAACGTACTTCCGCCAAAGCAGATCGAGAAGATTATTAACCTCGTCGGTACCGTCGAGAATCGAACGCTAGCTATTAGCAAAACAGTCGGTCTCGACCTTAGTTTCTTCAAGCCAACCGATCCGGCAGGAAATCTTAGAGAATTCAACAGCGACATCGAGAAATGGGACGCTCTCTACGAAGGTGCCGTCACTTCGTTTGACCAAGCACTAGAGGACTACGTCAAACTAACCGCCCAATCGAACAAGGCTCCTCTGGAGGAGATTGAAGACATCCCGGAAGGCGCCTTTGGTGTCTGGGCCAACGCACCAAAGAACGGCTTTTTTGCATGTTACGTTATGACCGCCAAAGCAGAAACTACGGACGACGATCGAAAGCGATTTAAGGACCTTATCGGCCGCCCGGTTTTGGGGATCCTTTGGGCCGATGGCAAGGTTGATCTTGATTCCCCGAGAGTGCTGAACTTATTGCGGAACACCACTCCCGGCGAGCCTTCAGGAGATCCTACGTCAGAGGAATATGTAAAGTCGTCCCTCAAGGTGATCAAGAACCAAATCCGGCAGCAGTTTTCTGAGGTGGGTGGTAACGGGCTACCCGCGACCATTGTCCCTATGCTCAGCTGCATGATGGAACTCAGAGTAAAGAACTGATATGCGCTCCATAGAAATTACATCCTAAGATCTAAAACTCGTTGGCGACCGCGCGGGACTATTTAGATTGCTTCGTCATAAGCTCGGGTGGCCGTCTGTAGATCCCCAAGACCCTTTCACATACGACATTAGGCTTGACGAGCGAGATGTTAAGGCAAATGTCAGTCAGATTGTTCCATTCGGGGCCGACGATCCGCATCCCGTCATGCTCGTCGAGACAGATGGTGACTTCAAGAGGGGGCGGCTTCGAGAGATCTTGCGGGGCATACGGGCCGTCATGCGTAACCGTGCCCGGTTCCAGGGCAAGACCATCTCTGACATTGTCTTCATTGTCGCCTCCAACGGTTATCTAGACATGCGCTTTTGCCGCTTTGTTGAGCAGGAGGGTCGTCAGCCCAAGCTCCAAGCATTCGGATGGGCTAATGGAGAGGAAGACGCGACTCGTACGCTTCGTGAACTCAATCTACCCGCCCTTAAGATGCCGTCGGAACGTTCAACCGGTGGTTGGGACTGGGACGCCAAGACTTGGCAGGACGCCTGGAACGTCGAAAAGGTCCAGAAGGAGTTCTTCCAAGGGATCAAGGCAGTGTTCGAAAAGTACCTGGACGCAATCATCTTGGTCAGTGAGACAAGAAAGGACCAGAAGCTTGTCGATCAAGGTGAGGAGGCGGCTCGGCTCATGCTCCAGACCGTCGTCAACCGGCTACTCTTCCTGGCTCTCATGCAGAAGAAGGGTTGGCTAATTCCTCCTGGCCCCCGGGGCGAAGGCCGAGCAAAGGAGTACTTGTTCGCGCTCTACGACGAGGCCGACCCTCGGGGAAATGATTTCGACTTTCACGAACGGATGCGGCAACTCTTCTTTCAGGGGCTTTGCGAGCCGGATGACAAGATACGGAATAGCGACGCCAACCTCCAACGAATCGGCACAGTGCCGTATCTGCACGGGAGTCTCTTTGAGGCGGGCAAGTATGAACAGCAGAGCGGGAAATACGCCAACCTCGGCTGGACCAAACTCCCAAACTCATTCTATAGGGAACTGATTGGCCCCGATGGAGTGTTCCGTCGGTTCAATTTTACGATCAGCGAATCGACTCCCGATGACGTCGAAGTCGCGGTCGATCCCGAAATGCTTGGTCTCGTCTTTGAGGAGTTGATGACCCTTCGTGAGTCGCAGGAGACATCTCGGCGCCGAGGGGAAGATCCACGCCATGCAACTGGGTCTTATTACACCCCCCGAAATATCGTACGGTTCATGTGCCGCGAAGCGCTCAAAGTCTATCTCGAACCTTTCGCCGGCCGCGTCGATGTTGAAGCACTCGTTGATCGTCACACCCTCTCAGGAACGGACATCCCACTCGCTAAGCTAAAGCACGCGGTCGAAAATGTGAAGGTTTGTGATCCGGCTTGCGGCTCTGGGGCCTATCTTGTCGGTATGCTGCACGAGTTGAACGAAGTGCTCAAAGTCCTCGACAGTAAGGTCGCCGAAGGCACCGATGCGGCCCGGTCCGACTATAAGCGCAAACTCCTTTTACTTCAAAACGCCATCTACGGGGTCGATCTTCAAGAGTTCGCCGCCAACATGGCACGCCTTCGATTCTGGCTCTCTGTCGCGGTAGACATGGTTGAGTCCGAGCCCTTGCCGAATCTCGAATACAAAATTGCGGCGGGAGATACGCTCTTGGCTCCGGATCCAAGCAGCGCTGGAGACCTATTCCTAAAAGCTATCCACGAAGAAGCTGACAGACTTGCGCAACTCAAAACTAAGTATTCTGATCCATATGACACCTCGAACAAGGCCGACCTAAAAAGGCAAATCGATGAGAATCTCGATGCACTTCGGTTTACAGCAGAGCAAAATGCTCCATGCCCGCCAAGTGCCTTCGATTGGCGTGTCGAGTTTGCAGAGGTATTTGTTGAACGGGATGGTAGGGCAGGCGGCTTTGATGTCATTTTGGCTAATCCGCCATACGTTCGAAACGAGGAAATTGAGGAGACCGCAAAGGCAGAGTACGTGCGAATGTATTCAGGAGTTGTGACGAGGCGGTCAGATCTTTATTGCTCGTTCTATGCGAGGGCGCTGCAACTAACCCGTCCTGGTGGAATCGATGTCTTCGTTTGTTCAAACAGCTGGTTGGACGTTGACTTTGGAGGAGACCTGCAGCGGCACCTCTTGTTGGAGACACAAATTCTTACTATTCTCGACAGTGCATACGAGAAGCAGTTTACGAGCGCGGAAATTAATACGATTATCAGTTTTTGCAAAAAGGGGCGCCCAAGCGACGCGGCAGAAACAGCCTTCGTGCAGTTAAAAGCTCAGTTTGATGACGCGGTTGCTGTGCCTGAACTTAGTCGGAAAATTCTAAAGACCAGAGCCGATCTCTGGCGCGATGGCCTAGGAGATCCAGATCGCCGGGGAGCACAAGACTTTGTGGGTGATAAGTGGGGCGGAAAGTACTTCCGTGCTCCAGATGTTTACGAGCGTATATTGAGGCAAGCTGATTGTTCTCTCGTTCCTCTTGGGCAGGTCGCTACTGTGAAGAGAGGTTATACAACTGGCGCGAATGATTTCTTCTATGTTCGCGTCTTGTCATTTAGCGGCAATGCCGCTGTTGTTAGATGCGATGACGGCAACACTCGACAAATTGGTTTGGATTGTATTATGGAACCGGTTTTTGTTAAGTCCCGAGAGGTTGTTCAGCCAAGGCTGAAACCAGAACACGCTGCCTACAGATTGGTTCGGATCAACCCTCAAAGAGTTAATGATCTCAGTACATCAGCATACGTGCATTGGGGTGAGAATGAAGGATTCCACCTACGTCCCACTACAAGGGGTAGAAACCCTTGGTATCAGTTAGGCATCCATGAGCACGCAAGTGTCGCGATGCCTATGGCCTATAAGAGACGATCAGTTGCTGCATGGCTTGACGGAGATGTACACATCGACAATCGCCTGTACGCTGTATACCCGCTTAACGCTTCGAAAGATCCTACTGCGGGTCCATTGATTACGGCCAGTCTCATCTCGACTTTCGGAATGGTTGCGCGTGAAGTGCACGGCCGAGCAAACTTTGGACAAGGGATGCTTGACCTGAAGGTATATGAGGCAAAGCGCTTGCCGATCGTAACCTCAAATGCTCCCGGCATTGACGCGTTGATGGATGCTTTCATGGCGATTTGTGATCGCCCGATTCTTATGATTTACGACGAGGTTATGCGGGAAGACCGTCGTCGACTCGATGATGCGTTCCTAACTTGTATTGGCTTTGATGATCCGTCCGAAAGAGCAGAGGTCCTGCATGTATTGCAGGAGCAAGCTTGCCGAATGGCCTGGAGCCGCCAAGCCAAAGCTGGCAACACTCGCGAAGCCCGGCAATCTTATGATGACTGGGTTGCTTCTGGACAGCCTTTCGGAGATACCACGGACGAGGAGATTGCTGAGACATGAAGCGGCTCTCTGTTCTGGACCTCTTCGCAGGCTGCGGGGGACTCTCGGTTGGACTTGAGCAAGTCGGTCTCGATGTACGATGGGCCAACGAGTTTTGGACTCCGGCTGCGCAAACCTACTCTTACAACCATCTCCAAACCTTAATTTTTCAGGATGATGCCAATCAGCTCCTAAAGCGGATGCTGGACCGCGACTCATTACTCCCGAGCAGAGGTGATGTGGATGTTGTGGTTGGTGGCCCTCCTTGCCAGGGCTTTTGCGGCATAAATCGTTTTCGTGATGTCGATGATCCTCGCAACTCGCTTGTTGAGACCTTTTTTCGAATCGTGGAAGTGCTTCAGCCTCGGTTTGTCGTGATGGAAAACGTGAGTGGAATTTTGTCTTTAGAGCAAGGAAAAGCGGTACATGAGTTGTTAGCTTCGCTGAGGGAAATAGGCTATCAAGCCGATCTCTTTGTGCTTCAGGCTGGAACTTACGGGGTTGCCCAGACACGATGGCGTGTATTTGTTCTGGGCTCACGAGATGTTGAACTGCGTCTCACCTATCCTACGCCTTTGCACGCGTTTCCTAAAAACCGGCCCCTAGACGTAGGTAGTTTCAAGTCCAACATCATTAAAGTATCCTCTTTGGAAAGCGATTTCTTTGAAACACTGCTTCCCGCTGTCACCGTCAGAGACGCAATCGGAGATCTACCCAGGATCGAAAATGGAGGCTCCTTTCAAGGACCATATGATTTAGAAGCATCTCGTTCCTGGCAGGTTCGTATCAGATCGGGCTCGAAGCAAGTGACTGACCACGACACAATCCGGCTTGGACAAGCAAATCAAGAGAGATTGGAACATCTGCCTTTCAAAACCGGTTCGTGCTGGGTTGATCTTCCTACTGAACTTCAGCCCAAGAACTTGGCTAAACTTGGGGAGAAGAGGTATTTCTCAAGGTTTGGTAGGTTAGACTGGGAGGGTTATTTCACGACGATCACCAACAAGCCCGAACCCTATTGGGGCAGGTTCTTCCACCCAGAGCAACAGCGGGTCGTGTCAGTAAGGGAATGTGCACGGGCCCAGGGTTTCCCCGACTCCTTCCGCTTCCACGGGCCGTTGAGGGCGCGTTATGCTCAAGTGGGCAACGCGGTACCTCCTCCTCTAGGAAGAGCCATCGGTTGGGAGATCCGTCGCGCAGCTGGCGACATTACGGTTGACGAGGAGGTAGAGGCTTATCGGCGGCAAATGCAGGCCTGACCACCACCCTCGGGTCGTTGCCTGGGGTGAACGTTTTAAAGGCGCAAAGTATTCCCTTGTCGGCCTACCAACGGCCGGAGCTCTTGCTCGCGTATTCGATTTCGAATTGAAGGAGTATTGGCGGCTAGGAATGTTGGCCCGAAGTAAAACAGCCGTTCCAGATCTTTCCGAACGAGCGCACACACTTCTATTTCGAGTAAGAGCGATTTTGGAAGGCAACTTGCAGCGTGCCATTTCTCAGGCACCCGTGAATCCCAGCGTTAGGCTCGATGCATTGTTTGAGGGAAGCTTCTTCGGCTTCAGTAAGAAGCAAGGTACAAGCCTCCGACTCCCTCTCCGGACTTGCACCCCTACAAAGCTCTGCGCGGGAGGCTGCTACGCACATGACGTTCTGGACGCCACCCCTGCCGCCGTAGTTCGAGGCGCAATTAATGGCTGGATCGCTGAACGGTACGAAAGCGGAGACCAAGAGCTTCGCGCCGAACTCGCAAACCGGCTTGGGCCTCACGTAAAACGGGGCATCAAGAGCGCCAAGAGTGAGCTTAAGAACCTCTCAGATGGTTTCACACGCCGTGCGTTCATTCGCTTCAGCCACGTTGGCGAGATCGTATACACGCCGAACTTCGCCAATGATCTGGCGCGGATGGTTCAGGATCAATCTGGGGGGGATGTTGACTGCGTGGTGTACACCCGTCACAAGAGGGCGGTAGAGCTCGATTCAGACCTCTGGATCGTTAACTTCACGCTAGACCCTGTCAGCGAGGATCGAAAGTCTTGGGCCCCGTCTCACGCCAGAATCGTCTACTCAGCCTTTGGTGGCAAGACCTCCTCAACCGCTGAGGTCAACTTCCTGGAGCACCACCGCCACAGCCACCTTACCCAGTTCGGCGACGGACGAGCGTGTCCTGCGACCCTTCCTCAGGCCACGAGCCGAACCTGCGACGGCAACCAATGCAAACGGTGCTTTGTACCCACCAATCTTTTCGGCACTAGAACCCCGGATTATTGACAACCTCCTCCTACCGATCCACGGACAAAAAGTCAGAGGGTCCTGAGACGAAACAGGGTTTGAAACAGGTTACCGGGGTGGGTGCTATGGCACTACCGGACCGACTAACTATCTTGTCATCGGCTGATTTGTAAGTAATATCCTCATAATGATGTCAAGAGGGTATCTGTAAGAACTTACAGATACCCGTTTGATAACTTTTTCCTTTATCTAAAAATATATACCCCCGGGGTGGAAATTCTTCCACTTGTACGGGGGGTGTTTTGCTTGAAATGTCTTGCTCTAACTGTGTGGGATCTCTTGGACAGAGGTTGGGATCGCGAATTCAAGGTGCGACGTGTTCATGCTGTCATAAGCGTGAAATTCAGCGTATATAGTCGCTGTTGCTGCTTTAAAAATATGTCTATTTAATTCAGTTGCAATACATCACTTCAAAATAACGCAATATATTTGAATCAACATAATGATGTATCGACAAAAATCATTTTTCTTCGAACATCAAAATGCGGGACTTTCTGAACTTAGGAAGCCCGCATTATTACTTGCTCCGATGATTGAATTAGTTCGACACTTTCTGAACTAAAAATATTTTTTGAGAAAATTGTTTTCAAATCTTTTCTGATTTAATTAATTTGAACTAATAAAGTCACCGTTCTTAAAAACACCTTTAAAAATTCGTCCATCAGGCGTAGTGTAAGTCCCCAGCCCGTTTTGTTTATCTGCCTTGAAATCTCCTACGTACTTATCGCCATTGGCAAACGTAATTACGCCTTGCCCATTACGTTTATTATCTTTATATTGCCCAACGTGCTTAGTACCATTGCTGTCGGTGTAAGTGCCCATACCGCTTCGCTTATCGTTTTCGAATTCACCTACATATATACTGCCATCAGCAAAACTGTATATACCCTGGCCATTAAAATATCCTGATTGAAATTGTCCTTCGTATTTATCGCCATTGGTAAAAGTATGAGTACCCTTGCCACTGGCTCTGCCGTCTTCGAAATTTCCTTCTAATTTATTACCATTAGCATAGGATTGGATACCCTTACCACTTAATCGACCATCGGCGAATTGTCCTTCGAATTTGTCACCATTAGCAAAAATTTGCACACCATGACCGCTTAATTTTCCATCCGTGAACTGTCCTTCGAATTTGTCGCCATTAGCAAAAATTTGCACACCATTAGCGCTTAATTTTCCATCCGTGAACTGTCCTTCGAATTTGTCGCCATTAGCAAAGATTTGCATTCCTTTGCCGTTAAGTTTTCCGTTCTTGAATTCACCATCGAATTTGTTACCGTTAGCAAAAGACTGCGTACCTTTGCCGTTAAGTATTCCGTCCTTGAATTCCCCCTCGAACTTATCACCATTGGCACTTGTATAAGCGCCCAAGCCGTTGTATTTGCTGTCTCTGAAGTCCGCTATTTTCGTTTCGTAAAGCAAATAATCTAAAAACGTTACTTGATATTTACTGCCGTCGCTAACCGTTGCTGTACCTTTATATTTTGAATCATCAGGTTTCCAATTGCCTATAGTTTGGCAACCGCTAATTAGTAGCAAAACCAAAATTGTATGAAATTTAAAGTGACTCATGTGATAAAGCCTTAACAGTTAATAATTAACAACTTAAAAATATTTGAGAATATTTTTCAATAACAATTCTTAAGAATAAATAGTACCAAAAGAATGTGTTCATAGATTAAAAACAAAAACGAATATGGAAAGCGGGTTCAGAAAGTCTAATTGGTAAACTGACTGAGAATGATTTGAATATCAGTTCAATAAGTGATGGATGTGCAAATATGGAAATGGGTTATTTCCTGCGCTAATGGGCAGCACGAAAATGTGTGCGAGATTCGTCAGCGGCCAGGCGTTTATTTTCCTGACGATCTTTTTCACCTAGGTCGATTATTTTCAGGGCCGCAATAAGTGTTTCATTTTCCTGGAATTGCTGGACGCTTTATTCACCAAGCTGACCTCACCATTTTGTGTGATAACGAATGCTCGGCAAGCTTATCTGGCCACCACCAACAAAGGCTTTAAAATAGAAAATCTTATTTGTCGTGGTATTCATGTCTGATTCCATCCGTCTTGCTAAACGCGTTGCCGAGCTCTTCAATTGTTCTCGAGGAGAGGCGACTCTGTACATCGAAGGCGCTGCGGTCACAGTTGATGGCGTTGTTGTCGAAGAACCCGGTTATCGAGTGACAGGGCAGGAGCAGATCGCCTTGCTGCCTGACGCTGATTTGACGCCGATTGAAGCGGTCACCATCCAGCTACATAAGCCGGCAGGTATGCCAGTAGCAAATGTGATTGATTTGATTGTGGCCGAAAATCATTCGGCGGAAGACCGTTCGGGTTTGCGTTTTCTGAAACGACATCTGAAAGAATTGGTCATGCTTGATCCGCTAGAAAATGCTGCCAGTGGGTTGGTGATCTTTACGCAAGACTGGCGCGTAAAGCGCAAACTGATTGATGACTTGTATCGAGTAGAGCAGGAATTTGTGGTCGAGGTCAGCGGTCAGATTGTTGAAGGTGGCCTGCAGCTTCTGAACCAGAGCATCGTCTTCAATGGCAAGCCCTCTGAGCCGGCCAAGGTCAGCTGGCAAAATGAAACGCGTCTCCGCTTCGCACGTAAAGAACTTTCTTCAAGGCTGATCACGCTGCTTTGCACCAGGGCAGGGTTGTCTATCGTATCCATCAAGCGTATTCGGATAGGCCGCATACCAATGGCAGGATTGGCCGCTGGTCAATGGCGTTATCTGATGGCACATGAGAGGTTCTGAGCCTCTAGATTTTTTGGTAACGTTTCGTGTAAGTTGATGTGTCACGAGCCAATAATTAATTTCTCAATTGGCAACGCCACAATGGGAGTATCTGTGAAAATTGATAGTTCAATCAACGCGAATTTGAGTGAAGTTATATACTGCAAGTATGATTTTTATCACTAATACCTAAGAGTTAAGGCTCGGGTTCGACAGTCAGTTCCTAACCTGCTGAAGGTTTACGCTGAAAAATCCGAATTATCTTTAAAGAAAATAAAAAAACGTGGCGATTCTTACATTGAATTATCCGATTCCGGATGTGCTCGAAAAATACGGCGGTCTGCAAAAATTCAAGCCATCAATATCAGCGTTGACAGCGCGTCAGCTGCTGGTACCGAGTATTCGACGCTGTTTTGCGGGATTATCGACTGAGCAGGTAATTGAATACAACTGTGCGTTGATAGCTTTCTTACTTGGACACCCGATAGTAAATTATGATTTTTCTCTCGTCAGAGATATCTTGGTTCAAAATCGTATAACGCTTGACACATACGAAGAAAAAATACGATTGCTACGTCAGGTTTTGTTAGAGGCAGGAGTCGTCAGTAGAGATATCAGTATTGCCATTAACGTACTTGATATGCACAGTGAAGCCATCGTTGGGGTAAAAATATTGAGATCGGTAAAATCGCCGTTTTCCGGCGTTGACCGCCGAGGCAGGGATCGAACTCCCTCTTAGAAGATGGAAGTTGCGGTAATTAATCGCGACGCCAATTCTGATAGTAAGGTCTGATTTCTTGTGAGTCAGTAGCTTTATTTATGTATTTCGATACTTTCAGAACATTACTCAATGTAGAAAATTTTTAGCATTTTTCACTCTGCATTTCTCGTTTTCGCATGGGCATCGTGTCTATCAACGAAAATACATCGTTAAGTTCAACACGGTTTGTGCTTAATTTTATTTCACCGTCTTTTCCCAGAAGAAGTAACTTGAACGAAGTACTCTCAGGGAGCAAGAATTTCTGACTTAGGCGGTTGTACTGATCGGTGCCTTTGATCAAATCTATGTGCACCAAATCTCTCTTCATGTATTCGCACGGATACTGTTTTATCTGCTGGATTAGTAATTGACGATCTGGATTTTCCTCAGAATTTGAAAAGGTTAGGATGACTCTGTTTGTCAATCGGTAATCTTTCAAGATTTCGGCATGAACTGGAAAAATCGCTATTAGGAAGCTGATGATTATCAATCGCACGGTAGTCAAATATAAAAATTCAGTCATATGCACCGCAGGAATTTCTTTTAGCTTGATGAGAGGTATGACTTTTTCCGCACTTGAAAAATAGTCGTTTGTTTCAGATGGTCTTGTAAATACAGTTTGGATTTTTTTGCTTTAACTGAATAGCCAGTGCAGAGTTCCCCATAAGATAAAAAACCAAACTACCTTAATCAAGAAGGACGTTGCTTTAGTTGGTCGTTCACCCTCTCTGTCGCTGGATTCCTTAGAGTTGGTCCCTTTGGCTTCGTTTAAATTTTTGTGATCAATTCCGTTACTCATATCGTTGAGTCTTTGAATACTGTTAGTTTTACCTAGATTTTCTTAGCCTCTGGTGCTGCTATTCTCATGCGATGATTTCGGTATACGCTCATAATTCATTTTTTCTCCTGAGAGATAAATAGTAACAAGAGATCAGGCAGTAGATTTATTAATCTGCTACTGCTAACAACCGTTCAACATCGTCGCTGTTGTAGGTTTTTTTAATCTGATCATCATTACCTGATCCATCAACATTCGAGCGTCTAAGACCAAAGCGGCTCATTCCCGGAATGCTTGGATGCTCCAAACTGCGCGTGGTTATTTGGCGAATGCGATAGCCATGACGCAGTGCCATCACGTGGAGCCAGATATCATCTGCACGAGGACAACAGTTTAGAAATTCGTCTTTTGCATATTTTAAATAGTTTTGAAATGCGGGAGGATAAATTACTCCACTGACCCCCGTTGCGAAGTGTTTTATCGATGGTTGATCTGATTGGCATAACGGCCAATTGTTATACGGTTCGATACTATCGTCACTTAGTCTGATTTTTCTGGCGCGGAAGCAGTGAATTATTTCTGGCTCCTGGCGCCATCGCGACATTAATATGGCGAGCCAGTCGCGGCTCATCATCGTGTCATCGTCCGCTGTTACCAATGGTAATTCTAATTTTTTCTCAGCCACAAGGTACGGGTAATATTTAGTGTGTGGTCCAACATCGTCACAAAAACGAATTTCTAAACCTCGATTAACGAGTCGCTTTAACGTGGCTGGAAGTGAGAGGTGTTCCTGTTCGCGACCCAGATAAAGAATGAGGCGTGCAGGTTTTAGCGATCCATTACCAATACTTTCGATAGCTGCAAAAGCATGTTTTATACGCTTGGAGTGTGACGTTAGCGTTACGACGACACCCGATGATGAATCAACCACACTAGATTTTGAAAGGTGGTTACGCAAAAAACAGGTTAAGTATACAAAGTAACGATTCATTTAAAGACGATGAAGAGTATCAAAGGTATGAAAATTGATCCTTGCCATTTATTTGAATGGCGCAGAGGCAATACTCTAGATGCACGTATTAATTAACTCGCATATCAACTCAGCGACTGACCAATATCGATAACAAATCGGTACTTCACATCACTGGCTTGCATACGCTCGTATGCGTGATTGATGTCTTGCATCTTAATGATTTCAATGTCAGACACGATCTGATGCTGCCCGCAAAAGTCTAGCATTTCCTGTGTCTCTTTGATTCCACCAACGAGCGAACCTGCAATACTTCGACGCCCAAAAATGAGTGGTCTGGAATTAAGCTCAGACGTAGGGCCGATAGAACCAACAATACACATCGTGCCATCAATTTTTAAAAGATTCATGTAGCTAGTGACATCATGCGGCGAAGGTATGGTGTTCAATAAAAAATCAAATTGCCCCGCCTGCTTTGCTACGGCTGCTTGATCGGTAAAAAGCAGCACGTCGTCAGCACCCAAGCGTTTTGCGTCGGCGGCTTTGTGCGCAGAGTTGGTAATCATGACGGTGCGTGCACCCATTGCGCGTGCAAATTTAATCCCCATGTGTCCCAGGCCACCCAAACCAATCACTCCGACTGTCATACCTGCTTTCACGCCCCAATGTTTTAGTGGTGAGTAGGTAGTGATACCGGCACAAAGCAGCGGAGCCGCGCCTGCAGGGTCGAGATTTTCAGGGACTTTCAATACAAAATGTCGATCAACGACGATATTTTTTGAATACCCGCCATACGTTACGCCACCTTCATCAGCGCTTGAGCCGTTGTAGGTGGGTGTAAATCCTGACAGGCAGTACTGCTCCATATCGTTATCACACGACGAGCAGTGGTGACACGAGTCGACAAAGCAGCCAACAGCAACTCGTTGACCAATGTGTAGGTCCTTCACCGATGAACCTAGGGCTCTGACGGTGCCGACGATTTCATGACCGGGCACGATGGGATAAACGGTTCTGCCCCAGTCATTGTGAGCGTAGTGAATGTCGGTGTGACACACACCGCAAAATTCAATATCAATATGCACGTCATTTGCTCCAGGAGCTCGGCGTGTAACTTGATGCGGAACCAATGGCGAGTCGGAGGCATGCGCGGCGAAACAAGAAGCTGTCGTCATCTATGAATTCCTGTCAGAGTTTGAAACATGGCGTTTCAAAAAAATTAACTATTTGGTACGTCAGTAGAATAAGTAATTGTATTATCCACTTCGTTACCCAAGAAAGAATCTTCAAACTAATTTAACGTCAGCACGAGGTAGGTCAGCAGCTTGGTTCGTTGGTAATGTTGAATGTTTTTTAGCTTCCGACCAGCTGTATTTAATGGAGAAAGCCAATGCACGCAAAAGACTATAAATCACGCGCAGTCAAACAATTACGCGAAGACCTCGCGCTTGCGCTACGCGCCGCGGCGCATCACGGTTTGGGTGAGGGTATTTGCAATCATTTTAGTGTTGAGCTTCCCGATGGATCGGGGCGTTTTCTGATCAATCCACGTGGCTTCTTGTGGGCTGAAATACAAGCAGACGATATTGTGATGATTGACGAGCAGGGCGTACGTTTAGCGGGTCATCACGACATTGAGCCAACGGCTATGTATATCCATGCTGCGATTCATCGAATCTGTCGCAAGGCTTGCGTACTTCACACGCACATGCCTTTTGCGACGGCATTAACGCTGACCACGCAACGTGCATTGGATACGACGCTATCGCAAAATGCGATGCGATTTCATGGGCGGATTGCGATTGATGAAAACTACAACGGTGTAGCACTTAGTCATGCGGAAGGCGAGCGAATTGCTAGTGTCATGCAAAGCGCGGATATTGCTTTTCTAGGCAACCACGGTGTCGTGGTCTGCGGACCCAGTGTTGCTTATGCCTATGACGATCTTTACTATCTTGAGCGTGCTTGCATGGTTGAAGTGTTAGCAGCTCGTAGTGGCGCTCCTCTTGCGCCAGTCAACCGTGCTTTAGTAGATGAGGTAGCGTTACAGCTTGAGGGAGAGCGCCTGCAGTCCAGCTTGTTTTTTGAAGCTCTACGCAGGACGCTCTGATTTCCATTTTAAAATTCTTTGATCAACTCATTTGATCAAAGAATTTGTTCGTCAGACTTCACTCAGCTGGTTCCTGCTTGTGGTTCTTTCGGTCCAATATGACCACGTATCATCGCTAAACTAATTATTACAATAATCATTGCGCCACCTAATAGATTCAAATAAGCATTTGCTCCGCCCACTGTAATCATGGCAGCGCCTGCGAATGAGCTAACGAATGCACCCATACGACCAACTGCCATAGCCGATGCAGCACCGGTTGCGCGTATCAAGGTGGGATACATGTGTGCGCAGAGAGCGAACAATGCACATTGCAGAGCAGTGACGAATAAACCGTGAAAGCCTAAGCCCCACAAAAAAGTCTCTGGTGCTGCAGTGATGTTCACGAGCTTTAGGCCAAACGCAGTGGCAGCCGACATCGCTGCCCAAAACACCATAGGCCAGCGTGAGCCAAAACGATTCATAGCTAACGCGCAGAGTACGGCACCGATGACGCCACCAAAGTTATAGGCAGTTAGACCCATGCCAGCGAGTGTTGGCGATAGACCTTCTGTAGTTAGCATCGTTGGTAACCAGCTAAATGCTGTGTACAGCGATAACTGGATAGCAAAAAAACTTATCCAAAGCCAGGTGGTATCTGCTCCGCGCCCGTGCGTAAATAAATCGCTAATGCTGCCGCGTTTGGCCGACTCGATTACGCCATCGGTGAACTCACTAACGTGAGCTACTTCATGCATCATGCGGGTCATTAGTGCGCGTAATTCTTCCCAACGTGTCGAAAGACGAGCCAAGTATTTAGGTGATTCAGGCAAAATGGCTATCAACACTAAGGCATAAATGATGGGTAAGCTGCCACCAATAAAAAAGAATGTGCGCCATCCATACGCAGGCAAAATCTGACTCGCTGCGAGTCCAGCAAGCATGCCACCCAGCGGATAACAGACGATGGCGGTGGTGACAGCCATCGTGCGGAATCGGAAGGGTATAAATTCAGCGGTTAATGTAGTTGCAGCCGGCAATGCTGCACCGATACCCAAGCCAGCAAAAAAACGAATCACGGCAATGGTGGTGACGTCCGGCGCAAATCCTATCAACATAGTTGCCGAGCCAAAGATAAAAATACTTCCAATTAGCACAGGCTTACGACCGACCTTATCAGACAGTACGCCAGCACTCAGGCTGCCGATGGCCATACCCATCAATCCGCTGGCAACCGCAATTGAAAATGCAGCGCGTGTGACACCCCATTCTTTGATAATGACGGGGATAGCGTAACCAATCATTTGACCGTCGAATCCATCTAATACGATCGCTAATGCGGCGAACACGTACACCATTTTTTGAAGTGTAGTGAAGCCACCGTCATCGATGGCTTGGCTCACATCAAAGTGTGTCTGTGATGCCTGCGTTGTAGCTTCTGTCATGTTGTCTCCTATGGCCAATTTTTGGTGGCTCATTGTTTTAATAATGGTGCAGCTTGGCTTCTAAGGTTTAACGCGGTTTATTATAAAAATTATTCAGAATCTGGTTGTCGCGCTGGATGAGCTGCAGCGATTGCTGGCAGTGCTTCACAGGCTTCGTATATAGCGCGCAGTGTTGGATAGGGTTGCATATCCACGTTGAATCGTGCCGCACTAAATAGTTGTGGAACGAGTGCGCAATCAGCCATAGTGGGTGTATCGCCGAAGCAGAATTTACCCCGTGTTGGTGCGCGAGCCAGATCGGCTTCAAGTGCTGTAAGGCCCAGCTCCAGCCAGTGTTTAATCCATTCAGCTTTATTTTCTTCAGTTAAGGTAAGCTTACCGGTAAGGTATTTCAGTACGCGCAGATTTTGTAGAGGGTGAATGTCACAAGCAATCGCGAGTGTCAGTTGGCGCACGCGTGCACGACCGTGTAGTGAATCAGGAAGCAAGCGAATCGCAGGATATTTTTCATCTAGGTATTCAATAATTGCCAGCGATTGGCTTAATTGAAAGCCGTCGTCATCAAGTAATGGAACTAATTGCTGAGGGTTTAGTGCGGTGTAGGTATCTTTAAATTGCATGCCACCTTCACGCGTCAGGTGAACAGAAAGATACTCGTAATCTAAGCCCTTAAGATTCATCGCTATGCGCACGCGATACGCTGCTGAACTCCGGAAGTAGTTGTGTAAGACAAGCTTTTTGGATGTCATGGTCATAATCAATAGTCAGTCAATACTTAGTAAATACGGATTTAATATCTAGTCATTCACAGTCATTTGCAGCCATACGAATTGATGCGTTTACATTTCAATAAAGACCCGGCTACCTTCAATTTTGACCGGATAGGTTTTGAGGTCGTCTGTGAGAGGGGCACATAAAGCCTTGCCGTTACGGATATCAAATTTTCCTTGATGCAGCGGGCATTCAATTTCATGGCCTTCAACAAAGCCATCACATAAGCGTGCATTGCCATGAGTGCAGATGTTATCCGTTGCGTAGATGGTGCCTTCCACGTGATACAGGGCGATGCTTTTACCCGCTGAGTCCACACCAATCACATCATCTTCAGGTATGTCATCGATTGCTGCTAAATCTATCCATTGTGTAGTCATCGTTTATTCTTTCAAATTGGGTAGATGATTGAGTTTGGAATCATCTCGCTGTCGTAAATACACAAACGGGAGATAAATTTCAATCCGGTAGCGTCGCGCGTGAGGCGATCGAGGTAGCGTCCGACATTAAAAACGGTCGATTCGCCTGATAATTTCGTGCGAAATACTGCGTAATTTGCTTCCGCGACAATCACGTTATCTTTTTCTTCTCGGATAATAGGCAGGCCAACCACATGACGCTGGTAGTAAGGGTCGTGGTAAAGCGTTTCGTGTATGCCATAGACGCGATCTTTTAGCATATTTTTACTTAATAGAGCCAACGTCGCTAGAGGAAATCCGCGCTCATAATTTTCTCGCGGTTGAATTTTGTATTCGCATTCATCCGTAAAAAATTCTATCCATTTGTCCCACTGAGCGCTATCCACAGCAGCGGCATAGTCGCTATACAAATGAATTAGATCAAACAGGGTTTGGCTGTAAGCTTGGGTTGTCATGATCGTTATACCTCCATCACTTTGCGCCAGTAGTTGTACATGCCGCGAATGAGAGTTTCTGTGACCATATGATCGGTGTTTTCACATCCATAGCCGCCGAGTTCAGCGACTGCGCGGTGTGAGGGTTTTTGTTCGAACCCAAATTGTGATAATTCAATGACCTCACCATCGTCGGCTGACACAAATCCTGCGGGGCCGAATAAATTAGCTTGAATGAGACGGCGTTGTGTCATTTCTTCGGTATCGTCATCGAAGCCAAAGTGCGTCCACACAAAATCAAAAGAGCCATGGCCATTCGGTTGTATGTGCCGTGTTGATACGCTATTGACTTGCTGCTGAAAAATCACACTCGGGAAAATAGTCATCATCACAGCGGTTGGGCCGTTCCACCAGGCTTCAGGAACAATGTCGATCAGCCGTTTATCCTGAATTTCCATATTTTCTTTAAAGCTGGTGACGCCTTGAGTAACATCGTCTTTTACGCCGCCTGTGCCACGAGTAGAAATCATCGCTGCATGGCGAAATTGGTCGTCCATTTTTAGCTCTGATTTATTGTCGGCGCGCCAGAGCCCATAAGTCACGAACCAGGTGTGTAGCAAGCCGGGGTGGTAGGGGTCTTTGATGTTCTCTTGCATCAGCTTCCAGTTACCAGGAATACGCTGACGGTTATAACCAAGTATCGTTAACTTGCGGCCATTAAAAAGACGATCAAAATAAGCCAAGATTGTTGGGCCGAGATAGTCTTCGAATGACTCAACTTCATGATCGAATGAAGCGAACACCACACCGCCGCGTGTTGCGACCTTAAGTTTGTTCAGGCCGTGGTCTTCAGTTTTGAATTCCTTAGGCATGCCTCCATTGACTTTGCCGTCTTGTTTTACGCCACGACGAAACGGCACCCCCTGCAAATCACCTTTGAGTGAGTAATTCCATTGATGATAGGGGCAGACTAATTCTTTTTTATTGCCGTGGCGCTCGCGACAAAATTGCATGCCACGATGTGCGCAGACATTTTCTACGACATGGAGTGAGCCATCCATATCGCGTGTCATGACTACCGAACGCTCACCAATAACCGTGCGCTTAAAGTCGCCCGGGTTAGGTACCTCCGCTTCTAGGCCGATATAGCTCCAGTGTGCTTTGTAAAAAAGACGATCGAGTTCTTTTTTATATATAGCTTCATCGGTGTACGCCCAAAAGGGAATGCGGCTAGAACCCTCGGCTTCCCAGACATGCGGTTGTTTGAACACCTCGGGTGAATTGCCCATCCTATGCTCCCTGTCTGAAATTACTTAGCTACGCGAACAATGATGTCGCCCAGTTTGTCGATATGTCCATGCATAACATCGCCAGGTACCACAGCACCCACGCCTTCGGGTGTGCCTGTCATGATGATGTCGCCGGGTTCTAAGGTTTCGTAGCGCGATAGGTACGAGATCGATTCAGCAACTGACCAAATTAATTTGGCGATGTCAGATGACTGTCGTGGTTGATCATTCACGGTTAACGAAATGGTTGCTGCTGAAAGATGACCTATTTGTTTAGCTAGGTGAATCGGGCCTATCGGAGCCGAACCTGCAAATGATTTACCGAATTCCCATGGTCGGCCTTTGTCGCGGGCATCTAATTGAAGATCGCGACGCGTCATATCCAAACCTACCGCATAGCCATGCACATACTCCAGCGCATTTTCTATTGAAATATCTTTACCAGCTTTGCCAATACTGACCACTAGCTCTATCTCATGATGAAAATTACTCGTCATGGGTGGATACGGAATAGTGATTTCTTTTTCACCGGCCTGAACGACAGCACAAGCCGGTTTCATGAAAAAGAAAGGCGGTTCGCGATCAGGATCTTTTCCCATTTCACGTGCGTGTGCTGCGTAATTTCGGCCCACACAAAATACACGGTTAACAGGAAAAAATTCATCACTATTAGCAATTGCTAATGCGTAGGTGGGAGGTAAGGGAATAGCGTATTTCATAGTAATTCCTGTAGATTAAATGATGAACGGTTAACTAATTAAAGACGAGCTTCGCGCCACAGACCTAATGATTGTTGGATAGGGCGATCTGAAAAACTAAATAATGTTGTGTCACGTTGCGTTAAAAACTTGAGTGGCTGCCACGACGGGACAACAAAAATATCATCGCGTTGTAATTGCCATTCTTTATCGCCGACAGATACGGTTACTTCACCTTCGAGACAGACATACACCGTACCGTCCGTACTTTTATACGTACTTGTTTCAAAACCTGCAGGTAAGCGTTGAGCGAATGCGCCTATCGTTGGCATAGGTGATGTACCGGTAGCGGGATTAACGTAGCGCAGCTTGTGGCCGAAGTGAGGATCGGGTTTTCCAGAAGAGATCTGATTAAGCGATTCTGTGGTGCGCGCGTAGGGATACACAAAGACGCGCGTCGGTTCTGCAGGTGTTTGATAAAAATCGACAGGCAACATGTTATTGCCATAGCGTGCCAATGCATCGCCTTCGGGACGCACAGCATCTTGTGAAGCGCTCTGCGCATGCTCAGCAAAACCGGCATCTAAAAAACGCACTACGGGAATGTCGAGTCCATCGAGCCAAACGACGGGTTCATTCCCCAAATTGCCATGATCATGAAATGTCCATGACGGTGTGATGATGAAGTCACCGCGATGCATGGTGGTGCGCTCTCCATCAACGGCGGTATACGCGCCTTCACCATCCATCACAAATCGAAGGGCTGATTGTGTATGTCGATGAGCGGGTGCGACCTCTCCAGGTAATATTAGTTGCAGACCAGCGTAGAGCGATTGTGTAACAGCTGACTGACCTGCAAGACCCGGATTTTCTAATATGAGAACGCGACGCTCGGCTTGTTCCGCTGTGATTAATTGACCCGCTTCAATGACTTTTTCGCGTAGATCGGCATAGCGCCACAGCGCAGGTAGTGCGGGACTATTCGGTTGTTTAGGTACCAATGCGCCGAGTACTTCCCACAAGGGAGTCATGTGATCTTGTGCTATGCGATTGTAGTACTGCTGCCGTTGATTTATTTGGCTAGCGTTTGCATCGGCTGTGGCAGTTGTCGTCGTCATATTCTCTCCTAATCAGGTACCGCTGGCATAGAACGCGTCGGCATAGACGTGCTGCTCTTCTATGCCGCGTTGCTTAATTAACGCAGCGGTTGCTTCAACCATCGGTGGCGCACCACAAACATAGGCGCGCCATCCCTCTAAATTGGGGATGTCTTGTGCGATAGCATCGGTAATAAGACCCGTCCGATGTTTGTTTCCACCTTCATCATCTGTGGTCACAACGATCTCAAGTTTTAGCGAAGAATGAGCGGCTTGCAGAGCTTGCAGCTGATTCAAGCCATAAATATCGCGAGGTGAGCGAACGCCGAAATAAAGATGAATAGGATTCTGCATGCCATCAGCAATCGCGCCGCGCATGATAGACAAAATAGGCGCTAATCCGGTACCACCCGCTACACACAACATCGAGCCTTGATGACGTGTACGAAGATACGCCGTACCTAAAGGGCCACTGACACGGACGGTATCCCCCACCTTGAGTTGATTAAATACATAACCACTGACGCGACCATCCGGTACATAGCGAACGTGAAATTCGAGCTGTTGATCGGTGCAGAGACTCGCCATAGAGTAGGGGCGACTATGTTCTGGTGTGAATTGCACCGTGGCGTATTGGCCGGGGGAGAAAGATAAAGGCTTACTCGGTTGAAGCCGAATAATTTTGATGTCGTGCGTGGCATTATCAATTGCCGCTACCGTCGCTTTGATGATTCTGGCAGGGTGAGTCACGATTTCATCAGGCTCAGGAATTTCGATCGCACAGTTTTCTGTCAAGACGCTGGTACACGCCAGCACGTAGTCACCTTCCGATGGATTGGTGATTTTTTCTTCGCGTCCCGTCTCAAACACGTGGCCACTAATCACTTTGCAGCGACAGGTACCACAACGCCCAGCCATGCAGCTGTACGAGATAGGTACATCATTGGCGCGTAAGGTCTCGAGTAAGTTGGCGCCGTGCGGCACCTGCAGTATTCGATCCAGCGGTTGGACGACAAGCTCCATAGTCTCCACGTTTCTTATAAAAGTTAGCGAGCAGTATAGGAAGTCGAGCAAAATTACGATATAGAATCTGATGAATTCACTTCATTCATAATTTGAATAATGCTCAATGAATCTCAAAGATATTGATCTCAATCTGTTAGTAATTTTTCAACAGCTGCTGCAAGAGCGGCGAGTATCGGCGGTAGCTGTCAATCTCGGCTTAACCCAGCCGACGGTTAGTAACGCGCTGAATCGTTTGCGGCAGCAGCTCGGTGACGACTTATTTTTGCGCACCTCTAAGGGCATGGAGCCAACCGCCTATGCGATGCAGTTGGCGGAGCCGATCGGTTATGCACTGGCGGCGATTCAAGAAACGCTGAATCAAACTACGCGATTTGATCCAACGACCAGTCAGCGTAAATTTATAGTCGGTATGAGCGACATCGGTGAGATCTATTTTTTGCCTGCATTGATGAGGATGCTTGCGCACGTGGCACCCGGTATTTCAGTTGCAACTATAAGAACAACCGGTGCCAACTTGGCCGACGACATGGAAGCAGGTAGGGTCGATATGGCTATTGGCTGGTTGCCCCATTTGAAATCAGGTTTTTTTCAGCGCCGCCTTTTTGTGCAGCAGCATGTCTGTATGTTCAGGCGTGGACATCCGTTGGATAAAGAATCATCGCTGAGTCGGGATGAATTCGAGCAGGCCGACCATGTGGTGGTCTCAGCAGCCGGAACCGGCCATGCCACGGTCGATGCGGCGATAGGCAAACTAGGCGTCAATCGTAAGATTGTATTGACCGTTCCGCATTTTGTAGCGGTAGGTCATATTCTGTCGACTACCGACATGATCGCTACCGTACCGGAGAGATTTGCGCGGTATTGCGTGACTCCATTTGATCTTCATTACACCGCGTTGCCAGTAAAGTTACCTGAGATTGGTATCAATATGTTTTGGCATTCGCGGTTTCACAAAGAACCCGGTAATCAATGGTTCCGCAGTCTCGTGTTTGATCATTTTGGTGATTAATTTTAATTGCTATAAATGCACCTATCATTCAACCACTGTAAATCGACCCATCAGGTCGCTACTTTAAATTCATAAACAGGTCATTAATTCAGGATGTAGTTAAAGGTAGTTGCCGCCAAATCGATAATCTAATTTGGCTCATGTCGTGCGCCCATTAGATGCAAGAAGTGCAAAACTTTATAACTGACGACCAAGACTGTGCTATCACCTTAGGTAACTGTATTTACGATTGAATTAATTTTATGGCAACAAGCTCATCAACCACCACTGTGCTGAATTCAGTGACTATTTCGGCCTGGAGTACGGCCGACGTGGCTGCTTTTGGCCAGTCTCAACTTGCTAAATTGAGTATGGCGCAAGTTGGCTTTTTGAGCGCGACTCAGATCGGTGCGATGACGTCCGCTGGTTTGCCAGGCCTAAGTTTGAAGGGTGTGAAAAGTGATCAGATAGCCGCATTGTCGTTCGATCAAATTCGTGTCTTATCTGTGTCCCAGGTTGGGGGTATTCCACCCTCGAGTATGGGGAGCTTGGCAACGGCAGCATTGTCTGGTTTGTATACCCAACAGTTTAGGGCCTTTACTACTGCTCAAATGGCTGCGCTGACGACAGCGCAATTAGGCTCACTTACCTCAGCTCAGATGGCGGGTATCTCGACGAGTAATTTAGGAAGCATCAGCTCTTCAAATATAGCAACGCTGAGTACAGCGCAATTTGGTAGTTTGACGACCTTGTCTGTTCGTGGCTTTATGCCAGTGCAGGTCGCTGCATTAAGTGCGGAACAGATCGCCTCACTGAGTACCAATTCGCTGGTAGCACTTAGCACAGCTCAATTAGGTGGAATTGAAACCGCGGATGTAAAAAGCGGTATCAGTACTGAGTCGATGGCTGCGCTATCAACAGCGCAGGTATCCTCATTTTCGTCTGCCCAAATACTTAGTCTTGGTACACATCAGATAGCCGTATTGAAAGCCGCGAGTATTGCCGGATTAAAAGCAGCACAAATCGCTGCCTTGTCCACCGATCAATTCCGGGTGATGGCGACCAGTCAGGTCAATGCTCTTAAGACGCTCCAGATCATTGCTATAGAAACGGCTGATATCCAGTCGCTCACAACAGACCAAGTTGCCGTCTTAACGACGGCCCAAGTCGTACGGCTGGCCAGCGCACAGATCGTTGCGCTGACAACCGATCAGCTAAGTAATCTCGGTACGGCAAGCATCGCAGCGCTATCGACATTGCAAATCACGGCCTTAGAGACGAGCGACATTGCTACAGGCTTGACGACGAATCAGATCGTTGCGTTGACTAAGGCTCAAATCGCCGCCATGCGTACAGCCCAAATCATCAGCCTGAGCACAACGCAGTTTTCTGTGATTGACACGGCCGATATCTCTGGCTTGAGCACAGCACAGATTAGTGAGTTAACTACAGCTCAGTTTCAAGGCTTGATGACTGCTCAGATTGAACAGCTAACCACCTTACAAATTAAGGCCATGGAGACCCGCGACATCGCGGTTCTGACGACCGATAATTGGGTTGCTTTGAAGAGCTCGCAGTTGGCTGCATTTGTATCGACTCAAGTAGGAGCTTTGGGTACTGATGCATTGAGTGTTATGTCTACAAAGCAAATCTCCGCCATGACAATATCGCAAATCTCGGTCTTGTCGACGGCGGCGATATCGCTGGGATTGACTACAGCTCATGTTGAAGCTTGGTCAAAGCTGCAGGTGGCAGCGCTTACAACGCAGCAGATTCAACTTTTAAATACCAACCAACTCGCTGCCATTGAGACCCGTGATATCAGTGCGTTGAAAACCAATCATTTGGTCGCATTAACGACTAATCAGTTCGCGGCGATGTTGACTACGCAGATGGCAGCGTTGAATACACTTCAAATAAAAGCCATTGAGACTAGTGATTTTTTCGTACTGACCACAGATCAAATTGCGAGCCTATCAAACTCACAAGCGAGTAATTTGACTACTGCGCAGATGGTTGCGCTCAACACGACACAGTTTGTAAATTTCACCACCGCTGCGCTAGCAGCCATGAGCACGGCGCAGATCGCTGCGGTAGAGGCGCGCGATCTAACGTTAACCACCGACCAGATGGCGGCCTTGAAAACGGCGCAGTTTAGTGCACTCACAACCACGCAATTAGCCGCACTAAATACGGCGGCTATCGTAGCCATTAGCACGCGCACCACCGGAGCACTGACCACAGCGCAGATCGTTTCGTTGGGTACGACGCAATTATCAGCGCTGCTGACGAGTCAATTTGCCACCCTTGGAAGCACGCAAATTTCAGCGATTAAAACGGCTGATTTTGCAGCGTTGGGAACTACTCAAATCGGTGCATTGACAGCGTCCCAAATCAATGGGATGAGTACATTGCAGTTGATGACTTTGAATACTCAGCAAATCAGCACTATCAGTACAGCGGGCATTTATGCAATGTCTACGGCACAGATTTTTTCATTGAGTACCTTGCAGGTAATTGGTATCAGTACTGATCAAATGGTGGCATTTAAGTCTCAGCAAATCAGTGCGATAAAGACTGCAGCGATGTCGTTATTGACGACGGATGACGTGGCCGTGTTAAGTGCGTCGCAGATGGTCGCATTAACTACGCAACAGTTAATTAATTTATCCAGTTCTCAATTTAGCGCGCTGCCAACGGCGTCTGTAGCCAGCTTGACCTCTACCCAAGTGCCAGCGCTACTGACCTCTAGTTTGGCTGTTTTTACGACTGACAAAATAGTGGGTATAACCACTAAACAATTTGCGAGCCTGACGACTCTTCAAGTCATTAACTTTATGTCGGCGCAGATAGCAGCGATAGAAACTCAAGACATCGCTAGTCTAACTACTGCAGCTTTTCGTGTTTTGACGACGTCGCAATTAAAAAATCTGGGTACAGACCAAGTATCTGCATTTAATTCTTCGCAAATTTCTGCTATCACGACGGATCAACTCGTTATTTTTTCTACAGCTCAAACCGCCGCGTTGACTACTTTATCAATTGCAGCACTTGCTACGAGCGCCTTGACTGCATTAAGTTCAGCAAGTATTGCGACATTAGGCACGGCGCAATTTGCCAGCATGAGTACTCGACAAATTGCTGTTTTATCGACGAACCAAATTCAAAGTTTATCTTCAGCGACGTTGCAGAATTTTCCAACGAATGATATTTCAGCGTTGACTACGACGCAGATTGTGGCACTGACTTCTACACAATTCGGTTATTTACAGACAGACCAGGTCGGTCTACTAACGACTGCACAGCTGGTGCAGTTGAGTACGAGTACCATCGATTTAGCGTTAACGAGTGCACAGATTGCGTCATTTAAAACGACTCAGGTAGCGGCGCTGACGACGGCGCAGGTCGCCGTAATCGATTCTGTTCAAGTCTCTGCCCTTGATACGGCCTTAGTCAGGGCTCTCAGTACTTTGCAAGTCCTTACCTTGACCACCGCAGCTGTTGCAGGCATGTCGACGGCACAGGTTTCCAACCTGAATACTAATCAGGTCGCTTCGTTTAGTTCTGCACAGATTCAGGGTCTTAGTTCTTCATTACTTCAAAGTTTGACGACGGCTGAAATACGCGCGGTGACTACGGCGCAGATGGCGAATCTGACCACGGCACAGGTAAGTTATTTGACCACCGACCAAATGGTCTCTTTGGCGACATCGCAAGTCATATTTTTTTCCACAGCCGCCATTGATGTCGGGCTGAGTAGCGTACAAATTTCTTCTTTCGGAACCGCCCAAGTCGCCGCACTAACAACTACGCAGGTCAAATTACTCGATTCTGGCCAAGTCGCTGCGATCACCACCAGTCAGATCGCTTCACTGATGACGGCGCAGCTAATTACATTGGGTAGTGAAACCATTGACGATATTACGACGGCGGGAATCTCTTCGCTGACAACCTATCAATTGACTGCGATGACTACCCAGCAAGTCTCTGCGATCACTTCGGCGCAAGTGAGTGCATTGGTGACAAATCAGGTTGCTACATTAACGACAGCGCAAGTATCAATTTTTACTAGTTTTCAAGTTAGCTCACTCGTTACTGCTCAGATTGGCGCGCTGTCTACGGCGGATGTCATGGTGATGACTACCAACGCGATAGCCGGTTTAAAGTCGAGTCAAATTCAGGCGCTTAACACACGACAAATGGTGGCGTTGACCACAGCTCAGTTGCAGAACATTGCTACTAGCAATTGGTCACTACTTAGCACGGATCAGGTCGTTGCGATTGAGACTCAGGATGTCTCCGGATTTTTGTCTTCTGCACTCATTGCTCTTGATAGCGTTCAAGTTGGCGTAATAAGTACTGCCACAATAGCTGCCATGACAACGCAGCAAATTTACGCGCTGTCGAGCGACATCATCGGTTTAACGACTGCGCAAATCATTGCGTTGACAACCGATCATATGAGTAACTTGGTGACGGCTCAATTTAACCAATTTACTACGGCTCAGATTGCTGCCTTACAAACAGCGGACCTAGCGCTGGCACCGTCGGCGTCAATGGCATCGTTGAAAAGTACTGCATTCGCTGTTATGAACACAGCACAAGTTGCAGCATTAACGACGCAGCAGGTTTTTAGCATTGCTAGCTCTGAAATCATTGGTCTGACCACAGATGCCATCGTGGCGCTGGGTACTGCGCAATTTATCGGTATGAGCACTAATCAATTTTCCAGCCTGACGACAGATCAGTTAGTGGTCATTGAAACGCGTGATTTGATTCAAGTGGCGAGTTCCGGTATTGCTGGATTGAGTAGTGCTCAGCTGTCTATCCTTAGCGTTGCTCAGGTAGCGCAGTTGACCTCTCAACAGCTATCGGCTATTGAAAGCGCCGACATTACTGGTATGACGACGGATCAATTAGGTGCGATTACCACGACATCGGTTATTGGTATCACTACACAAAATATTCTTAGTTTGACGACGGCGCAGTTTGCAGGTTTCAGCACTCTAACCATTGCGAGCCTGTTAACGACCCAAATTGCGGCGATTGAATCCAGGGATGCTGCAGCCATGACAACCGCGCAAGTCACAGCGCTTAGCACCGCTCAGTTTTCGGCTGTAGTGTCGCAGATGATGTTTGGTTTTACGACCAACCAAATTGCAGCGATTGAGACACGCGATCTGACACAAATAGGCTCGGTAAATATTAACTTCATGAGCAGCGTGCAGATTGCTGCGTTGACGACAAACCAGATCCTTGTAGTTACTAGTCAGCAGCTGTCAGCGATCAACAGTGATGACGTTCGCGCTTTCACGACGGATCAACTTAGCACCTTGTTGACAACGCAGGTCTTGGGGCTGACTAGCCAAAATATCGACAATTTAGACTCATCGCAAGTGGGAGCATTTAGTACCTTATTCATTACTGCTTTGACGACCGATCAGTTGAACGCGATTAGCTCGCAAGATATGAGAGGTCTGAGCACAGCGCAGATCATTGCTCTGACGACGACGCAGGTAGCTGCTTTAGATTCGCAATCGTTAGGCGGTCTGACGACCAATCAATGGGCCGCGATTGAAACGCGTGATATCGCAGCGCTGACCTCGGATCAATTCACCAACGGAGCAACGACTGCACAGTTGGCTGTTTTGACTACGGATCAGATTTTTGCCATGACAACGCTTCAGTATGCTGGCCTTACTTCGGTTCAGGTCACGGGACTGACCACGACTCAGTTAGTGGCGTTAGAAACTGCCGATCTGTTCTTTGGTTTCTCAACACAAAAAATTATGGCGTTGACCAGCGTTCAGATCAGCGCTTTTTCGACGGCCCAGCTAAGTAGTGTTTCGTCTGCACAAATTGCGGCGATTGATAGCAATGACTTCACTGCTTTATCGACTGCTCAGATTTCGGCGTTCAGCACGACGGCGATGGGGTATGGGGCGAGCACGGCTGGCTTTACGGCGTTGAACACGGCGCAGATCGCGGCGTTGAGCGTGGGTGTGATTGATCTCGTTTCGACGGCCACCATGGCAGCCCTTTCAAGCACGCAGCTTGCAGCCTTCACGACGGCGCAGATTGCTATCTTGGATTCGACCCAAATTTATGCCATGGATGCTGCAGACTGGAGTGGGTTTTCTACGGCACAGATTGGAGCCTTTACGACGGCCTCTTTAGCTTATGGCCTCTCTGCGATAGATTTACCTTACTTCAGCACGGCACAGATAGCGGCCTTAAATGTGAGTGTGGTTGATCTACTGAGTAACGCATCCATCGTGACCTTGGCAAGCCAGCAGTTGGGTGCCTTTACCACGGCGCAGATGGCGATTCTAGATTCAGCCCAAATCTCATATATTGATAGTGCTGACTTCACAGCTTTTTCGACTGCGCAGTTGGCATCCATCGCTAATGCGCAAATGGTGGGTATGACCTCACAAGAGCTCCGAGCCATGACGTCGGTGCAGATGGGCGCGTTCTCTACGATGCAGCTCTCATACCTTACGTCTAATTCATACGCCTATATGGAGTCCACACAGTTGATTGGATTATCGACGGCGGGTATCAATGCATTGGGTACGGCGTTTGCTGCGAATACATCGACTCAGCTCGACTATATTTTTAGTCAGCAGATCAGGGCGATTACGACAACTGCCGCCACGATGCTGACAAAATTTGGTTTTGTGACGCCGGTCGTGTTGGATCTGAACGGCGACGGCATCCAAACCACAACGATGCAAAATGGTGTGAGCTTCGACATCGACAACGATGGAAAATCTGATCAAACAGCATGGGCCGCACGAGGCGATGGCTTGCTAGTGCGTGACATTAATCACGACGGTCAGATTAATAACGGTAGTGAACTGTTTGGTTCGGCAACCGTACTTCCAAACGGCAAAACAGCCGCTGATGGTTATGTAGCCATGAGTGCTCTCGATACGAACAATGACGGCGTCTTGGATGCGAAAGATGCTGCATTCGGAGAGTTGATGGTTTGGGCGGACAAGAACAATAACGGTATCAGTGAAGCGAAAGAATTGACGAGGCTCGCGAGCTTGGATATTAAGTCTCTGTCGCTGAATGCAACCAAGTCTGATCAGATCAACAATGGCAATCTGATTGGATTAATGGGTAATTACACGACTATCGACGGCAAGTCCCATAGCATGGGCGACGTGTGGTTCCAGACCGACGCTGCTAGTGCGAACATGTTTGATATGTCAGCCATCACAAACGCAGCGAAAGAGATTAAAAATCGTAATTTAATCGGGCTGATGGGTAACTACACAATTCAGGATGAAATGAGTCGCATGAAGGAGGAGGTATGGTTCCAGACAGATACGGGGCAGTCACCTTCGTTTGATCTTTCAGCCGCTAAAAAATCAATGGGTACAGGTAATATTGACCTTCGAAATTCACAGACAGACAGATTGAAGCTATCGCTAAACGATGTATTGGTCGCAGGACAGCCAGATATCTTTTTTGGCAAAACACGCGTCACGATCAACGGCGATTTGGGAGATTCGATTTATCTGGGGGCGGACTCAACTAGCTGGAGTTCCGCCGGCAGCGTACAGGATGGGGCGGATTCTTATATGGTGTATGTGAATACCCATGCTCAGCTTCTCATTAATGATAAAGTTCAAATAAATTTATTCTGAATCTAGATTTTATTTGAGGTTACGCATGACAATTTATATCGCCATGTTTTTATTGTTCGGCGCGGTCTTTGGCCTTGTCACGTTTAGAAAGCGTCATTTGTTTAGTGAGGGTCCCAAACAAGTTGATGAATCTCCAGACGATAACAACTTAGGCAGCCGAGTAATGTGGATGCTTATCTGCACATTTCTCTGGCCCATTTTGGTTTTAACTGGCTTGAATTCTTTGCGTATTCTGTCTAAGCGTAAAGTAGACGAATCGACTCATACTCACGATTCTTAGAGCCAATCGGGCCCGCTAATTGCCCATAATAAGTACCACCACCACCTGATCCTTTCGCCTGACATTTGTCAGTATGGGCACTCATTTACATGGTGATATATTTTTGAGAGGCTTGCGCACCAACTAGATTTTTGCTTGCGAACCCAATGAAACCGATGTCACCCCGATAAATTTGCCGTCTTTGCCAGTACCCGTATAGACCATACGTGCAGCCTCAGTAGTGCTGTAGGTTTTTCGGTGCTTGACGCGCATTCCATCCAGTGTCAAACCGATTGGGGGTTTGGAAAACTTAATGCCGCGAGATTCTCGTGGCAAGGTAATACCCGTTTGTCCTGGTTTCATCGTGACATTAATTGGCTGGGATTTGGTTTGTATAGGGACATCCCATGGCATATCAAGCCCCCACTTACCGCCGATACTTAAAAACAGAAATGCTTGCTCAGAAAATTCAAGCGAGGGAATATCTTTGACATTAACCATTCGATTGTTGGGTAGCTTTAATGTTTCAAACTGTTGATGCGTGTAGCTACTGAAAGGAGCCATTTTCATGAGAATGTCTGGCAGCAGTTGTTCATCATGTGGTGTGGCGTAATACATGGCTGCGAGGACTTTATGCGTCACATTGAAGCAGGTTTCTGGCGGTGCTCCTTGCGGTTGAATGCCGCGCTTAGGTAACCATGTATAGGTTGGAGCGTACTGTCGTGCATTTTCTTGGCCTGCGATATCTCGAGTCGCTTTGATAATCGCTTCTGGATGGGGACAGGGAAAGACGTTGGCAGAGGGTGGACCCGCAAGTCGCATGCATTCAACTGTCGGTGAAACCTGGCCTGGGTATTCTGATGATGTATCAAAATGATCGTAGACCACGCCTTTGTAGTTACTCTCTTCTTTGTCTATAGGAACGCTTTCTTGGTGACAGATACTTATCTTTAAGCGGCCTGTTTCATCGCGCCAAACACCGGCAAGTGCAATATGTCCCGTTGTTCCATAACACTCAGGAAATCGAAAGGTGATCGCCATGCCGTGTTCGGTGGGTGTCATGCTTTGCGTTTTCTCATTCAGTATATTGACTAAACCCTCAAGAAATTTTTCGCCCTCAGGACGTTTGATCATGTCGGCCATTGCAGAATCAGCGGCCAGTGCAGTCGCGACTTCATTTTTTTCTACGTTTCGCCAAGGTGAGCATGTCGGCAGGTACGTTTTGTAAATCGGAGGTAGTTTGTCAGCCAGCATTGCCCAAGCATTCTGTTCGTTTTGAGTTAATCCGCTCATGCTGAAAGCAGTACGGGCTGCTACGGCACTGGGTGTATTTGCCGATTTGTTTGCTACGACAGACGCTAATTTTTTAACAGCGGCCTCGGCAGTGGGCGAGAGCCAACCTAATTGATTTTCGTAGTATTTGTTTTCAGGAGACTCAATGGCAACGCGCGCCACGATGTAGGCTTCTTTAAACTCAGGTGAAAACGCGCGTGAACTAAAAATACTCGAGTGGTTGATTTCACTGACTTTAGGCGTTGTGGGAGTTGAAGCTGACTTTTCCGCGCCTTGGCTTTGGGTTCGATGAGCTGACGAAAATGAGTCTTGCTTAGTAGGTTTTACTGAGGTGTTGTTGGTGGTTGATGGAGTAGCGGGTGTGGTCGGTGTATTTTCTTGCACCGGCAAACGACCAGGCTGATTGATATGCATGATGTTCTCCTAGTACAGAATGAGGGAAGTCGCCAGTAGTGCTCTGGCGTTTTGAATCAGCTGGCTGATGTGATGGGGTAAGAAATGGCCGTCAGTTTCACTTCCCAAATTCATCATCACTCGATAGACGACGGAGCCTGTGGTTGGGTGAATGCCGAAGCAGCCATGACCGGGTGAATCCAGCGGGACGTTATGTTCTAACAGGCTGCGTTCAAGATCAGGGAATTCGTAGTGGCCCAAGTCAATCAGCACATGTAGGCAGTCGGGTTCGTTATCGCCGCCGGGAATTAGGGCGACCACTGCATCATCAATTTCTACGTGTTTGTCGTCGCTATCTGCCCAGGCCAACATGCCCGTCGTTGAACACCATTCTTGAATTACACGGGTGTAGTTTTCTCCACGCATTTTCCCCTCCAAGCATGTCGATTAATGTTCTAACCGCAAGATGAGTAACAAAAAGCATGAAAAGATTCACGATAATCGAACGAATATCTTTTGTTCGAACATTCGATTGAATAAAGGAGGACCATTGGCCCTGTTTAAGGGACCGAGCGGTGAGGGGTTTTGCTAGGGAAAGTTGATCAGGGCAAACGGCTCGTTGCCCTGATCAAGGGGTGCAGCGTAAGAGTCGCTTTATAAGGCGGCTGTTTTGTTACGGCGGATTAATGCAATTAATACGAGTGCCGCTAACAAGAGCACGGTGGCACCTTGCATCATCAGATCTCGCGCTGGAGAAGACAGAACTCCCCAGATGTTCTCTTCTTTGTTAGCGACTTCCTTGGTATCGGTTTTTTTACTTTCGCCGACAGTTAGCGGATTAGGCTGAAGGGCTGTTTTGAGATCGCGCACATTTTTCTCTAACAAGCGTACGCGTTCGCTCGCTTCTTCCGCTGCTTTTTTAGCGGCAATAGCTTCTTCTTCAGTCTTACTCTTCGCCGCATTTTCTGAGCGTGTCAGAGCAGATAAAGTCAGTTGATCGCCACTAGCTTTATCCGAGCCACTATTAGCTTTCGAGACCTTGCGACTAATCGATCGCGTTGGTTGAGCATCCGTTGCTTTGCCGCTGGTAGGATCCATCGCTGCAACTAGGTCTTTAAATGTCTGCCATTGGGTAGTAATCGTCGTGCGCGCTGCGCGATCATCAACCATGCTGATAGCTTCCTCTGACGGCAGTGCCAACACGGCGCCTGCTTTCAAATAATGCAGATTATTTTTGATAAACGCTTCAGGATTTTCGTTGAAGGTGGCCGCGATAAATTTATTCAAATCTGCATCAGCTACTGCGTACTGGCGAGCGATGACGGTTAGATTTTGTCCTCGTTGAACCGAATGCTGGCGCGAGCTTTGTTGAGATTCCACCAAGCTCAGATTTTCTGCTGGCTTGGGCGCAAGCTCAGTTGGATCAGCACCTGGGATGACTGCAACAGGTTGATCTTCTGCACTGGCCTCAGCGCTTTGCGTTGATGGCGCTGTCGGAGTTCTCTGCTTCGTGGGTGTATCCACCGCCACTTGTGCAGGCGAGGGTGTTACCTTTTCTTCAGCAACCGCGGGTTCTGCCGCCGCCGTAGGTTCTGCAACTTTTACGGCTTCTTCCGGTAGTACAGCAAATTCAGCAATCTTGGATTCGCCATTGGCACTAAACTCCAGCAGCAAACCATAGATAGGCTGATCTAAGGCTTTGTCGGTTGTGACTGATATCAAGCTGCGACGACCTTGCTGGACGATGCCTAGTTTTAGGCTTTGCATCAGGATGCTACGCGTATTGCCGGCTTTGCTGAATTCTTCCGCTGGTGCGAGAGCGACAGTGAGATTTTGTTCTCCCTGAAGATCGAACACCTCGATGACCGCTTTCAGGGGTTCACCGAGATTCGACAGTACGTTAATAGGCCCCAGTGTTACAGCACCAACCAATGAAGGTATGGCCAAGGCCAAGCTGAGTGAAAGTGCGCGAAAGACGCTGGTGATTCCGAGTCCAGCGATGGAGCTTTGTTGTTCAGATGACATGGGTCTGGCCTCCTGAGCCTTGGCCTGCGGTAAGTCCGATTCCCGGCCGGGACTCGCTAACGAGCTAGCAGCTATTAACAACTTTCGAGAGTGAAAGTGTAAATTGTCATTTTAGTCCGGCAATTTCTTGCCGGCATTATAAGTGTTGCATAAATGCAATACTTATTAAAAAAAACTCGATTAAGTCGCTCAATTGAGAGGCTTTTAGGGTTCCTGCCACTGAGGATGATGGCCTTGAGGCAAAAAAGATATTTTATAGATAACTAGTTGGGCTTCGATGCACGCGACGAGTGCGCATGTTGAATGACTAGAAATTTGGTCTGATGTTGGGGAGTATAGTCTGACTAAAACCAGGCAAACCAAAGAAGGCAAAACAAAGCAGACAGTTCAAATCAGAAAAAACAAAGCCCGCATCAAACTGACGCAGGCTTTGAAAATGATAGCTAAAGCAAAACGGTATTAACGGATACGGATGATTCTCCAGCCGTGATCCATCTTACGGAAAGTAAATTTCCATTCCAGTTTGCGTGAGCGAATCAGATAGTAAGAGAGACTGCGCAGACTTTGGGCTTTCTTAAAGTCTGAGCAGAAAATGCTCTCACCAACCTGAAGCATCTCCAGCGTTACCAGATCGTCCTGCAATTTAATTTTGCTTAGTTCTACGCGCTCGATCAACATGGCGAGTGCCCCCTAATGATGTGAAGTAGTTATCGGCGTAGAAATTTCGAACTTTAATCAGGAGGTGGGAGAAGATCGGATGAGTTAGCAAAAAAATACCTTAAAGTTTGCCGCCAAGCTTAAGGTTTGATGCCATCACCTTCTGACTCCCTATTTATCGACACTAAGTCATAAGACTTGCGTCCGTTTACACAGTAATTGCTTGGTAATTAGGGCCTTAGGCCGGTATGTTCAGGGGTCGCGTTACTTTGCCTATTACTGAATTGCTATGGTCACCTTGGATTCCAGCCTCGCTGCACTGAAAATCGCGCTGACCCAGTCGGCTGCCACGGGCTCGGTCAATCAAAACTCCAATCGGGCTTCCAGTACACAAGCATCGACGGCTGGCTCGTCAGTTGTCACCGACGCCGTCAGGCTTAGTCAAGCAGCGACCAATACCTTAAATAATCAGCGCTACTTGAGCACCGCATACAAAGCTCAGTCTATGCTGCAAACCGCTGATAAAGCCGCTTCGTCGATGACGACAAGATTGGAAGATCTGCGTAAGCTGGCCGTTCAGGCGACCAATGATTCCCTTTCAGATTCCGAGCGCGCCTTGTTAAGTGCTGAGTTCCAAGGTAAGCGTACAAGTCTTCTGAACATGACTCAGAGCGCGCGCTGGAATGGCACACGCCTGTTTGATGGCAGCGCTGGCACCCAACGCAACGGAACGTTTAGCTTTCAGGTGGGCTCGGGAAGTAGCGGGCAGCTGGATGTGTCCTTGCCCAACTTACGTCTAGACAGTGTTCGCATGTCCGGTCTGCGTGAAGTGCAGGGTAGCTATGCGACCGGTTTATCCGAGCTTCAGACTATCGATACCAGTGCAGCAAATCTTGCAAATAAATCAGCCGTGTTGTCGGTTGGCGATATTAGCCTCAGTTCAGGTGATTTGGGGGCGAGTGCAAGTGTCTCCGCTTTAATTAGTGGCTTAACTAGCGATGCCAATTACGCCGACGCACCGTTTACCATTACTGACGACGGATCAAATACATTGGTAGTCACTTGGAACGATAGCGGTGTCGTTAGTAGTACAGCAGAATTGCAATTGACAGCGAGTGAACAAACAGTGTCCTCCACGCGCAGCACGACAGGACTATCAGAAGATGATTTACCTGCAGTCGCGGAGCAGCAGTTCATTGCCTTGAGTGACACCAATTTAGCAACAGCCACTTCGGTGGTGATTACTGATAGCAGTGAATCGGAGAACAGTTACGGCATTTCCTTTGAAGCCGGCACTGCGACGATCAGTTCCTTAGTCGAAGCATTCAATACCAATTACGCTGACAGTATGCCGTTTACGCTTTCGGCTGAATCCGATGGCATACGCCTGAATTGGAATGCGACAGGTGAGCAATCGGGAACGGCATCGATAGTTGTTTCTTCTTACGATAGTACCGATGACTCCTATTCAACCGCAGTCTTTGATGCATCACAGAGCGTGGTGGGCGCCACTGCGGGAACAAAAGAAATACAAAATTTTGCGTTGAGTGATTCAGACATACAAGGGCAAACGATCACGCTTACCGCGAATGGAACAACGCTGTCGTCCGGCCAGATGGCCAGCGACGCTAGCTTGAGCGATTTTCTAACGGCACTTCAATCGGATTCAAATTACGCGTCAGCTGGGTTTGAGCTGAGTCTAGAGTCGGTCGATGGAACGACCGGAAGTTTGATGTTGAGCTGGACTTCAGTAGCGGCTGTCGATGATCTGGCTAGCCTGTCTATTTTAGACACCACCACTCCATCAACGCTGAGTGCAAGTCAAATTCAGGCGGGGAGCGATACCAATACCAGCGATGGCACGACCGAGGTGCAACGTATCGCTGTTAGTTCCAGCAAAATTGCTGGTAAAAATGTGCAGATACGATTCGGTGATTTTGCCATGTTTTCTGGTCAGCTTGGCAGTGATACCAGTCTGCAGCAGATGGTCGATTCATTCACGGCGAATGCTAATTACGATTTAGCTCCATTTACCTTGTCGCAAGACACGCCAGGTTACCTAAACGTCACTTGGAAAACGTATGGTCCGGTGAGTCAGTTGGCAATACTGGATGTGCAGCCAGCCAATCCAATGCGATCGTTACTAAAAAATGGCAATATCAATTCACAGGAAGCTGCCAGCTCGATGACGGCCTCGATTGATATCGTACTTCAAACATTAGCGGATACACGCAACACGATAGGTATCGCAGGGGTGCAGTTAACGGCAGCAGTAGAAAAGTTAGCCTTGTCGACCCAGAGCATCAATCGCTCTTTGACCGGTAGTAATAGTAATTCCTACGCTAAAAATATCGCGTCATTGTTGCGATCACAGATGTCTGAAAACTCATTACAGGCGGCCTGGGCTCAGGCGAGTCTTTCATCTAGCGAAGTGGCTAATACATTAGCCTGACATTAGTCTGATACTTCTATAATAAAAAAAGTGGGCTAATCTTAAGCAGCAATACCGATGATGACGCTTGATGCATCAAAGTGCGCAAAAGCTCGCTCGCCTTTTTTTAGCGCTAGCCTATTTAGTTCATCATTCGGCAGAGTGCTAACTAGCTCTAGTCCCTCGTCACAACGTAAAGTGATTTCTGATTTTTTCTCACCCTGAATCAGGGTTTGGATAATTCCCTCAAAATTATTTTTGGTGGTGCTTATTTGGTCGCGACTAATCATTACGCCCGATGCCTTAATTAGCGCAAAGACTTTAGATCCAATATCGAGTTGAAGTTCACGACAACTCTCGTGCGTAATCGCGGCTTTTATTGTGTGTGATCCTTTGATCAGCAATTCAATTTCATCACTCACCGGGCCCTGCAATATCGACACAATGAGGCCTGCGAATTGATTGCGCACACTGGTTTTCATTGCAATGTCAGCTTGTGTTGCGTAATCCGCTGAAAGTCCGTTCGCCAAAGTATTCAAGCGCTGAATAAAGCGTTGATGCTCTTCCTGTATCAACATGAAATTCTTGATTAGTTGTGTGCCGCGTGGCGTCAGCTTCGTTCGGCCGCCACCTTTACCGCCCGCAAAACGCTCGATTAATTCGCCGCCCGATAGGGTGGCCATTTGGTCCATTGCGTCCCACGCACCCTTATAGCTATAGCCAGCCAGTTTGGCGGCTTTGGTTAAATTTTCGAGTTGCTCGATTTGTTTGAGCAGCTCTATACGCTTGCGGTTGGCGAGTAGCTCGTTACCCACGCGTAAGTGGAGTTCTGCATCGAGGTTGTAATGAATGCTGTCCATCGTTTAGTCCATGCTGGCGTGCTAACTTGATAATAAAAGGCTTTATTTCACTGACCTGGGATCATAACTGGGTTGACATGCAAAATAAACACAAGTAAATTTTGTATCAAAATATACTTTGCTATATTTAGATATTCTTACCCATATTGCTCAATTAATTCCATTTAAGGGCTTTTTTGGTATGCAAAATATATAAAACTAATTTTGAATGTTTGGTTTTGCTCTGAGGAGTTATTCATGAAGCTAGGAGTATTGATGCATGCGGCCACCTGTGCGGCCGTGTTTGTTGGTCTAACTAATGTCACTACGTCTGTGCGAGCTGCCGATGATGTGAAGGCGTTGTTAGAGCTGCTGCTTGAGAAAGGCATCATTACTCACGATGAGTACGATAAGAAAATAAAGAAAGCCCAGGAAATCGAAGAAATTCGTGCCTTTAATGAAGCACAAGATGTGCGACGAGCCAGCGCCGCAATTGAAAAGCGAGTTCAGGACGAAGCAAAATTTAAAACTGAAATTTATGGTCAGTTATCTGCTGGTTATTATCAAGCGTCGAATATGACGTCTGCCAATCTTGATGCTTCAGGAATGAGCGATCAACCCAAGGTAAACAACCGCGTAGGCTTAAAAATCTCGCGTGAGCTTGACTCCGATTTGCGCGCGATGGTGACGCTGGAATCGAATTTCTCTGCACGAACCGGCGCACTAGGGCGCGATGCCGCAGGTTATGGAGTAGCAGCCAGTGGTAACGCTGCCAGCGTCTTTGATCGTGAAGCGAATGTTCGCGTCATTTCAAAAACTTACGGTACCCTAATTTTAGGACGAGGGCCTAATCTGCAGAATGATTTAAGCGGGGCGTTTGATTCACGCCAGAATTGGAATTTTGGTGGTTTGAAACCGATCGGTCGTTACGTAGGATTTCATAGCGCTTCCGGAGTCAATCGTGCTGATAAATTGATTCGCTATATCTCACCTGTGTATGAAGGATTTAATCTTGATACAGGCATTTCATTTGGCGGAGTCGCGGGTGATGAGGACAAAGGTACGAACTACTATGTGGGTGGTCGCTATAAAAACGGTAATCTTGAACTGGGATACAACCATGCAGAAGTAAAATTAGGTAGTGCCAGCGCACCGACTTCGCAAACAGAAGTGACCAATCGCGTAGATTTTTTTGCGGCGAAATACACACTTGACTCGTGGACGGTGAACGCTGGTTACGTAATGACCCGTAATCCATCACTTTCTTCAGGCGGCAGCTTCGACACATTAAAAACGGCAGGTAAAGTGAATGCCGATACGTGGTTTGCTGGGGCTGTATATCGATTCACGCCATCGCTCAGTTGGAACGGAGGCTGGTATCAGGTCAAGGATCAGACCACGCAAACAGTCGCTAATAAAAATAATGACCTGACGATGGTAGCGACAGGACTCACCTGGTCGCCTTACAAAGAAATGGATGTCTTTATTGATTATGCGCAGGCGACTCGTCAATCAGGTGCGACAGGAGCTTTTACTATTTATGATAAATGGGTGCCCGACACGGGAACGGGTGGTAACGCCTCTGCCTCAGTAGGATATTCTGAAAGTAAAAAAAGTCAGTCAGGTATATCGATTGGCGCGCTCTATAGATTTTAATATTTCTTACTAAAGCTAAACATCATGATCCGACATATCATTCATTTGTGCACTTATGGGATTTTTGTGGTGGCTGCAAACGCGCAAGCAGCTGAAATCAAAGTCGCCGTCGCGTCTAATTTTGCTAATACGCTTAAAGAGATTGCTGTCGAATTTCAGAGAGATACAGGCCATCAATTAGCCATAACACCAGGTGCGACGGGGAAGTTCTACGCACAAATTAGTAATGGCGCTCCGTTTGATGTATTTCTCTCCGCCGATGACGAAACTCCGCGCAAGTTAGCCCAAGAAGGCAAAGCGATCGCAGCATCACAATTTACCTATGCCATTGGTCGATTGGCTTTATGGTCTCCCAGTCCTGACTTGGTTGATAAAAACGCCGATATACTCAAAACAGATAAATTCAAATACATAGCGATTGCCAATGCAAAAGTAGCTCCCTATGGTCAGGCGGCGGTGCAGACTATGCAAAAATTAGGTGTCCTTTCTAAAATTGAGCCACGTGTGGTTCAGGGCGAAAGTATTGCGCAAACCTTTCAATTCGTATCAACAGGTAACGCGCAGTTAGGATTTGTGGCACTGTCACAAATTTTTGAAAATGGAAAAATTAAAATAGGCTCAGCCTGGATAGTTCCAGAAGAAATGCATGAACAATTAAAACAAGATGCCGTGGTACTTCAGTCATGCAAGAATACCTCGGCGTGTCAGGCATTGATGGATTATTTGAAATCCGAAAAAATTAAAAAAATGAAGTCCTCCTATGGTTATAAATAATGCTCACAGCTGAAGCACTTCAAGCTCTCTGGCTTACGCTTCAGCTATCGACTGTCGTCACATTGATTTTGCTGGTGATAGGTACACCTATCGCATGGTGGTTAGTGCAGACTCGTAGTTGGCTAAAGCGACCTATCGGTGCACTGGTTGCGCTACCGCTCGTTTTGCCTCCCTCTGTTTTGGGTTTTTATCTTTTGTTAGCGATGGGGCCGCAAGGTCCGGTAGGTCAATTCACGCGCGCAGTAGGTATTGAGCAATTACCGTTTACCTTTTGGGGTTTGGTGATCGCCTCCGTTTTTTATTCGCTGCCATTCATGGTGCAGCCTTTGCAAACGGCATTTGAAGCCGTTGGTAAACGACCCATGGAAGTTGCAGCGACTTTGCGTGCCTCACCTCTCGATGCCTTTTTTAGCGTGGCCTTACCAATGGCTGTGCCTGGTTTTGTAACCGCTTCCATCATGACCTTTGCTCATACGGTTGGTGAGTTCGGTGTCGTACTTATGATCGGTGGGAATATCGCCGGCCAAACACGCGTGGCCTCGGTACAAATTTACGATTACGTTGAGGCTATGGAGTATTCGCAGGCACATAGTCTCTCTGCCATCTTGTTGTTGTTCTCATTCCTCGTGCTGCTTGCCTTGCAAATGTGGCGGCCACAAACTAAGCGTGAGGTTTGAGATGTCAGGCATACAGGTAAAGCTGCAAATTAACTGGCCAAATTTCTCACTCGATGCTGCATTCGAAGCGCCGGGGCAGGGCATCACTGCGTTGTTTGGTTCTTCAGGATGTGGCAAGACATCACTGTTGCGAAGCATTGCAGGATTAGAACCTTCCGCGCGTGGTCATGTCAGCATTAACGGCGAGGTGTGGCAAGACGATCAGCATTCCATTCCCACGCATCAGCGTGAATTAGGCTACGTGTTTCAAGAAGCGAGTTTATTTCCGCATTTATCAGTGCTGGGTAATTTGCAATTTGGACGTAAGCGCAGCCATGCGAAAGCACAAATCGATTTGGATGCATTGATTGATTTGCTGGGGATTGCGCCGCTGCTGCAGCGTAAGCCAGAGTCGCTTTCGGGTGGCGAGCGTCAACGAGTGGGTATTGCGCGTGCGTTAGCGGTGAATCCGCACTTGTTACTCATGGATGAGCCTTTGGCGGCACTCGATCTGGCGCGCAAACAGGAGATACTTCCTTATCTTGAAAGACTCCATCGTGAATTGAAATTACCGGTGCTGTATGTCACTCATTCTCCGGATGAAGTAGTCAGGTTAGCGCACCACATCGTTGTAGTAGATGCGGGTAGGGTGGTGGCTAGTGGCTCATTAGTTGATACCTTGTCGCGAGTCGATTTGCCGATTCGCTTGGGTGACGATCTAGGTGCAGTGTTACAAGCGAAGGTGGCTGACATTGACTCGCAATGGAAGCTCGCGCGACTTGATTTTACCGGTGGTATTTTTTGGACGCGTGCGCAGCAGCTAGTCGTCGGTGATGCCGTGCGTGTTAGGGTACTGGCACGTGATGTAAGCATCGCTCGTGAAAAACCCACCGCCAGTACTATACAAAACGTTCTGTCGGCGCGTATCACTGACATGGTGAATGATGAACAGGATGGATTTATAGTAGTTCGTGTCATCGTCGGTGAATCAGCACTGATTGCGCGGGTTACACAGCGCTCGGTTGCGGAATTGAAACTGGAGCTAGATCAGTCAGTATGGATACAAGTCAAGTCGGTGGCACTTACTTGATATGGACACTTCGCAGCCAGCGGTCGATGTGTTGATTATTTATGACGGCGAGTGCACGTTTTGTAATGCCTATACGAAGCGACTAACATTGCAGCAATCTGTAGGTGAGGTTGAATTACTCAGTGCGCGCTCTGACGATGTGCGAGTTCAGCACTACGTAGATCGTGGATACGATCTTGATGAAGGTATGTTGGTAGTGACTCATAACGAAATTTACGCAGGTGCAGCTGCTATGCACTGGCTGTCGCTCCATACCTCCGGAGCAGGTTTTTTTGAAGCGATGCACGGCTTTATTTTTAAACGCAGATGGCTAGCTAATTGGCTTTATCCGCTGCTCAAACTAGGTCGACGCATTTGGTTAGCTTTGCGTGGTCGGGTACTGATTGCTCAGTCACGGGCAATGAAAAATTCAAGCTGAATAATCCACTAACACACCAAAATTTTCGCGCGTTGATTTATGCGCTATTCCCGCCGGTACGGACCCATTGGGGGACCGTTTGAATATAGCTTGGCTCTGACCGTAAATTTCTTTAATGATGCGTTTGGCCAGGCTGAGATTCGCCTCATCTATGGCGTTTCCTACACGACCGAAATTAGTCGCTTCTAATCCAGGGCTGAACTCGAGTAACTGGCGGTAGGCCAACTTTGATTGGATCAAGTCGCCAGCCTCCAGCGCAGCGATCAGTGCTTTCAGTTTTTGCTGATGTTGCTGACGACGGCTGTTACCTGCCGGTTCTTGATCCTTACGACCCGAACCGGATGAGTTAATGCGTATCCCCATTTCAATGTTCATGATGGTGCCCCTCTGCTAAAGGTCTTACTAGCGTTACACCTAGCTTCGTCCATAGGGTTATCGGTTTTTCCGACAGTTTTTGAACCGTTTCGCACAAATTTTTTTCCGATAAGTCTTGCTTTGCATCTGTCGTGCCAGCGCTGTCGACAATTCTGATGTTGGCCACACCCTTGCAAGGGCCTTGCTATGACTAGGTTTTCGAATAATTTGAGTTCGCTTCATTCCCACTATAGCTATGCAGTTTGAATCGTTACGGATTTCCGACACATTTTCAGGCACAGTATTTGCTCGAATTACTTCACTTCACCTGATTTTGAAAGGAAGTCGACATGAATCAGCAAAATACTGTTATTGATTTCGCAATGCCCTCCATGGATACGCTCGCGCAGTTTCGTCGCCGTTCGCATGCAGACAATGTGCAGGACATCTGGCGCAAATATGGCTGGGTGCCGCCAACCGAAAGTCGCAAGGATTTCAGAGCAACGCTCAGGACCACAGCAGATCGAGTTCCGTTGCACTACTGATAGTTAATGTCTCCTCCCGTGTCTTTAGCCAATGAGGGTATGGGATTGGCCCGCTAATTAGCGGGCCTTTTTTGTTTTGGAAGTCCTTCTTCTAACTCAAATCGGGCAGCTTTCGCAGGTAGAATCCTCAGGTAATCCTGATGGGTTTGACCATGTCACTCCTCTCTCGAAAAATAAATAATCAAAAATGAGGAGATGCTGAGAGTGAATACTCCAGTTACGAAAGCTCGTTGCCTGGGCGTTATTGGTTTGGGCACTATGGGTTATGGCGCGGCGATCAGTGCACAACGTCGTGGCTTCTCTACCGTGGGCTTGGATATCAGTCCGGCCAACATCAAACGTTTTACCGATACCGGCGGCAAAGTCGCAAGCGACATCGCATCGCTGACTGCCGAATGCGATGCGTTCCTAATCCTCGTGGTGAATGCCGCTCAGACCGAAGCCGTTTTATTTGGCGATAACGGTCTGGCTGCTCACGCCAAACCAGGAAGCGTCATCATCGCTGCGGCCACGGTTGATCCTTCGCTACCTCCAGTATGGGAAAAACAGCTAAACGATCGTGGCCTGCATTTTATTGATGGCCCGGTTTCTGGTGGTGCTGTTAAAGCTGAAGCGGGTGAGATGACTGTTATGGCGTCCGGTAAACCAGAAGCTTTTGCAGTCGCGCACGATGTACTAGAGGCTTATGCCGGCAAAGTCTATCGATTGGGTGATCATGCTGGCCCCGGTTCAACCGTCAAAATGGTCAATCAACATTTGGCGGGTGTGCACATTGCGGCCGCATGTGAAGCGATGGCACTCGGCATCAAAGCCGGTGCTGATCCGCATCAGCTCTACGAAGTCATTTGTAATTCAGCTGGCATGAGTTGGATGTTTCAAAATCGTGTGCCGCACATATTGGCTGGTGATTACACACCGCTTTCAGCTGTCACTATTTTTGTTAAAGATTTGGGCATCGTGCTGGATGCAGCGCAAAAGCTCACCATGGCCTTACCTTTAGCGTCGTCGGCCCATCAGTTGTATTTGGGTGCTTCAGGTGCAGGTTTTGGTCAGGAGGATGACAGTGCCGTTATCAAGCTGTATGCACAAATGACAGGTATCAAATTGCCAGAGAAGGCAGATAAATCATGATGCTCGGTGTTATTGCAGATGATCACACCGGCGCGACCGATGTTGCAAGCATGTTGGTGCGATCAGGTTTACGTACTGTACAAATAATTGGTGTGCCGCTCGCATCCGCCGCGATTGATTTGCAAGAGATCGATGCTGTGGTCGTTGCGCTTAAATCGCGCAACATTGATCCTGCAGAAGCCGTAGAGCAGTCGCTTGATGCCTTGCGTTGGTTGCAGCATCAAGGGGCACAGCGTTTCTATTTTAAATACTGCTCAACGTTTGATTCAACGGCTAAAGGCAATATCGGCCCTGTGACTGATGCGTTGATGCTGGCGTTAAAGACCCACTACACGATTGCTTGTCCCGCGTTTCCTGAAAATCAACGTACGATTTTTAAAGGACATTTGTTCGTTGGTGATCAGCTATTGTCTGATTCTGGCATGCGCCACCATCCACTCACACCAATGACTGATGCCAATCTCATTCGCGTGCTCGGCGCTCAAACAAAATGTAAAGTAGGTTTGTTAAGTCATACGCAGGCAGCGCAGGGTGTAACTAGCCTGAGACAAGTCGTCCAGCAACGGATCGCTTCTGCTTCATCAGCCACACCCGGTGAAATTGATATCGCCGATGCCGTTACTAATACTGATTTAATGACTCTGGGTGAAGCACTAGCCGATCTTCCGCTGGTAACAGCTGGCTCTGGTTTAGCGTTAGGTTTAGCCGCTGCCTATATTCAACGTGGTTTGGTAACCGCTGATGTCCATGCAGCGCAACTACCAACAACGACGGCCAAGGCAGTTGTGTTGTCTGGTTCCTGTTCGGTCGCAACCAATGCGCAAGTAAAGCATTGGATTAATGCGGGTCGTGCAGCGATGCGTATTGATCCGCGACGATTGGTTGCGAATGAGCCGGTAGCACTGCAAGTACTTGAGTGGCATGCACAACAAAAAGATACCTGCTTAATTTACGCGACCTCAGAGCCTGATGAAGTCGCCGCTCTACAGACAGAATTTGGTGCAAGCGCTCTTGGTGAGAAGATCGAACATTGCATGGCGCAAATCGCTTCTGGCCTGATTAAGCAAGGCGTGCGCCGCTTTGTTGTTGCTGGCGGCGAGACCTCGGGTGCTGTCGTTAATTCACTGGGTGTGCAGTCATTGAAGATTGGTGCCACGATTGATCCCGGCGTACCGTGGACAGCGGGATCTGTTTCTGCACCTTTAATCAGCGCGCCTGAATCGATTTTGCTAGCGCTCAAGTCAGGTAATTTTGGTAGCGAAGATTTCTTTTCCAAAGCACTAGCTTCGGTGAAATAAAGTAATGAGTAGACTACGACTTCAGACCAAATGAGTGATCAACTAAACGCAGAGCGACTTGACATTTGTCGCGTCGGAAAATCTTTGTTCGATCGCGGCTATGCACATTCCACCGCAGGCAATATCAGTGTTCGTACCGATATCGGTTTTTTAATTACGCCTTCCGATGCCAGCCTAGGATTTTTGCAGCCAGAGCACATCGCTTTAGTTGATTTTGATGGTAATCAGCTGAGTGGTGCGCCAGCTAGCAAAACATTGTCATTGCATCAGGCGATTTATCATGCTGATTCATCGGCGCGCTGTGTCATTCATACGCACTCCACCCATCTGGTGGCGCTGACTTTACAAGGGGTATGGAAGTCAGATGACATACTGCCGCCGATAACTCCTTATTACGTGATGAAAGTAGGGCATGTGCCGCTAGTGCCTTACCATCGTCCCGGTGATCCGGCAGTCGCAGAGATCGTGTCGACATTAATTACTTCAGCTAGCGCAAAACCTTTGCGGGCGGTGATGATAGAGCGATTAGGTCCGAACGTATGGCACCAATCATTAGCATCAGCGATGGCAACCTTAGAAGAGTTAGAAGAAACGGCGAAGCTATGGCTGCTGAGTAATCGGTCTGTATCTGCTCTATCAGATGAACAAATCAATGAATTGATAGCTCGCTTTAATTTACGTTATTAATTTACTTTTTCTTTACATCTGCACGAAAGAAACACATGCCTATTTTTTCCGCCAACCTCAGCATGATGTACAAGGAGCATGAGTTTCTTGATCGTTTTGCTGCCGCCGCAAGCGATGGCTTTCGTTTTGTTGAATATCTTTTTCCGTATGATTTTTCACCTGAACAGATTGCAGGTAGCCTCAAAGCTTCGGGGGTGACACAGTCATTGTTTAATCTTCCGCCGGGCGATTGGGATAAAGGCGAGCGAGGTATCGCCGCCTTGCCGGGGCGTGAAAAAGAATTCGCTGCGGGTTTGGAGAAGGCACTCGCGTATGCCGACGCCACTGCGTGTAAACGATTGCATGTGATGGCGGGTCGTATGCCGCTCGATAGTCAGCAGCAGGTCGCTATTAGCGATGCAGATCGTGCGGCGATGCATAAGTCGTATATTGCTAATGTTAAGCTCGCTGCGCGTGCGTGTCAGGCACAGGGAATTACAACGCTCATTGAGCCCATTAATAATCGCGATATCCCAGGTTATTTTTTAAATTATCAGCAAGACGCGCACGACATTCTGAGTGAAGTAGCTGAACCAAATTTAAAAGTGCAGATGGATTTTTATCATGTGCAAATCATGGAGGGCGACATCGAAATGCGGCTGCGCAAGCATTTTGCCAATGTCGGTCATGTCCAAATCGCAGGTGTACCAAAACGTAATGAGCCTGATATGGGTGAAGTCAATTTCCCTTACCTTTTTACTGTGCTCGATGAGCTTGGCTATAACGGCCACGTAGGATGTGAATACAATCCGCGTGCGGGAACGTCAGAAAATCTAGGCTGGATTCGTCCTTATCTTAAATAATTTCGTAGCGAGCATTCACATGACACGATTAGTTGATTTGCGTAGTGATACCGTTACTCAGCCTACGGCAGGCATGCGTGAAGCCATGATTTCGGCCCCACTGGGCGATGATGTGTTGGGCGATGATCCCAGCGTCATTCATTTGCAAGAAAAAATCGCCGACATGTTGGGCTTTGAAGCCGCTTTGTTCATGCCCACGGGAACACAGAGCAATCTGTGCGGAATACTCGCGCACTGCCAACGCGGTGATGAATACATCGTCGGACAGAAAGCGCACACGTACTTGTGGGAAGGGGGCGGTGCAGCGGTGTTCGGTAGTGTGCAACCGCAGCCCTTGAATCATCAAGCGGATGGATCGCTCGCACTTGACGATATTGAAGCAGCGATCAAACCCGATGATGCGCATTTCGCGCGTACCCGTTTGCTGGCATTAGAAAACACTATCGGTGGCAAGCTGATTCCTATGGCTTATATAGAGCAAGCAACGCAATTTGCTCACAGTAAAGGATTAGCTACCCATCTGGATGGAGCGCGTTTATTTAATGCCGCAGTAGCTCAAGCTGAGCAGCGCGGCACTAATGCAAGTAAAGAAGCCAAAGTTATTGCATCATGCTTTGACAGCGTGTCCGTTTGTTTTAGTAAAGGTCTTGGAACACCTGTGGGCTCGGCCTTGTGTGGTTCTAAAGACTTTATTTACCGCGCACACAGAATTCGCAAAATGGCTGGTGGAGGTATGCGTCAGGCAGGTTTGTTAGCTGCAGCGGCCACTTATGCACTCGATCATCACATCGATAGATTGGCTGACGATCATGCTTTGATGCGCGAATTAGCATCGGGGCTAGACGGAATTCCAGGAGTACATATGGAATCTCCGCACACCAATATTTTATTTATTGAGCTGAGTGGCCCAGCGCGCGATCGTGCAGCGGGCTTACTCGATTATTTACGTTCGCGCGGGATTTTAGCTACGGGCTTGTATCGATTACGTTTTGTAACGCATCTTGATGTGGACGCCCCTGGTATTCATCAAGCGGTGCAGGCCATTCGTGAGTATTTTACGAGTTGAGGTTGATCGTCGTTCGATTTTTCATACGTTTATAACCAACCTTGGCGGCGGAATCGCCAATACAAGATACCTGCAATCGATCCAATGATACCCAAGGCCATGGGGTAGCCGTACTTCCATTTGATTTCGGGCATAAACTCAAAGTTCATCCCCCAAATGCCGGCTAATGCAGTAGATACGGCAAAAATCGCCGCCCAAGCAGCAAGACGTTTAGTGACTTCGGATTCTTCTATCGTGACTAACGATAGGTTCACTTGAATGGCAGTTGTAATGGTGTCACGAATGGTATCGAGCGCGCTATTGATGCGTGCTAAGTGGTCATGAACATCGCGAAAATATTCTTGGCTATTCATACAGACGGCAGGGACGCGTCCACCATGTAATTTTCCAACCACTTCAAGTAAGGGCACGACTGCGTGGCGTAGCATGGATGAACGATGTTTTAGTGCGTACAGTCGTTCAATATTCCAACGAGCAGAACCGCGCTCGAAAATTTGAGCTTCCACATCTTCCAGATCAGACTCGAGCGCCTCAACTAATGGGAAATAACGATCAACGACCGCATCCATTAAGGCATACGAGACAAATCCCGAACCTAGTTTGAGTAATTCTGGCTCGCGTTCGCAACGCTCACGCACACCTAAAAAATCTTGTTTACTGCCATTACGGACTGAGAGAACAAAGTTAGGGCCAACAAAAATCGCCACTTCGCTCACCTTGATTTCGTCCTGATGCACCTCTAGTAAGTGCATCACAACGAAAACAGTATCACCGTACTCTTCAATTTTTGGACGTTGATGGCCGTGTGTCGCATCTTCAATCGCCAGCGGATGCAGATCAAATTCTTCCTGCATTTGTGTCATCTCTACCAGGGATGCATCACGTAAGGCGACCCAGGTCAAACAGCCAGGCTTAGCTAGCCAGTTGCTGATATCTTCAACGGGTATGTCTGATAGTTTTTGACCTTCTTGGTACACCGCACAATTGATAAGCATGGGGTCACACCTTTGACAAATTCGAAACAGGAATTCCCTAGACTATAGAACAACTTAGACTCATTCTATGAAGTCGTTACCAAATAGACAGTAATCTGAGTATAGATTTGTTGGGCACTTTTGTATGCATTCCTCAGACATCGTTAAAATACGGTTTGAACTGGCCTAAATGGCACAACAGCCTAAACGGCTGTTTCATATCACTATAAATTTTGGAGACAACATGGCAAGCGATATCGAGATCGCGCAAAAAGCGACGATGAAGCGAATTACTGAGGTGGCTTCCCGTCTTGGTATCGCGGATGATTATCTAGAGCCTTACGGCCATTACAAGGCCAAAATTTCACTCGACTATGTCGACTCATTGAAGGGTAAGCCCGACGGCAAGCTAGTGCTTGTGACAGCGATTAGTCCAACCCCTGCAGGTGAAGGCAAAACCACTACCACCGTGGGTTTAGGTGATGCGTTAAATCGTATTGGTAAAAAAACCGTGATCTGTTTGCGTGAGCCCTCGCTTGGCCCCGTGTTTGGTGTCAAAGGCGGCGCAGCCGGTGGTG
>JAIPCX010000025.1 GCA_021737945.1 Polynucleobacter sp. | reverse complement strand
TGCTAACTTGATCGCATTTCAAATTGTTCAAGACATCTAACAAATACGTCACATTAAAACCAATGTCGACACTGTCGCCGCTGTAATCGATTTCGAGTTCTTCAACCGCCTCTTCCTGATCGGCATTCGTGGAGCTGATTTTCAAGCTGCCCGGAGCAATCACACAACGCACGCCCTTGAATTTATCCGAGGTCATGATGGCTGTGCGCTGTAGTGAGCGCAGCAAAACATCGCGGCCAATCGAAAAATTATTTTTGTATGCCTTAGGAATCACGCGGGTGTAATCCGGGAATTTACCCTCGACTAATTTGGATATCAGTTCGATGTCAGAGAAATCGAGCTTCACCTGATTCGTTGCGATTTGCAGAGTAACGGGATCATCCGTTTCTTCTAACAGACGCTGCAATTCCAAAATCGTTTTGCGTGGAATAATCACTTCCTGACGCACGAACTCTTGCTCGGTAACGATCTGCGAAAATGCCAATCGATGGCCATCGGTAGCCACCGCAATAACATTCTTGCCATCGACCACCAATAACAAACCATTCAAGTAATAACGAATGTCTTGCTGGGCCATAGAAAAATGGACCATGTTGAATAGATGCTTAAGCGCTTTCTGCGGCAATTCAACCTTGGCAGAAAAATGCTCAGCTTGAGCGACGGTTGGGAACTCTTCTGCTGACTGCGTCTGCAAAGCAAAGCGTGATTTGCCACTTTGCACCGTCATACGTTTGTTAGTCTGGGACAGCGAGACTTCCGCCTCTGGAAGCGCGCGCAAAATATCCAACAGCTTACGCGCCGCAACCGTGGTCGCAACCACCTCTTTTCCCGATCCGATAGCGGCGTGAGTGCTGATCTGCACCTCAATGTCCGTTGATAACATGGACACGTTCTCTCCATCTTTTCGGATGAGAATATTGGCGAGAATCGGCAATGTGTGCCGACGCTCGACAATACCGCTCACGATTTGCAGTGGCCGCAACAACGCGTCCCTGTGAATTTTTACCAGTAGCATCGTGCGTTCCTTTCGCGAGTCGCTTTCTGTATCAGCATTTTTGGTTCTTTTTTATTTGCTGCTCTGGTTTAACCCCAGCTCAGCCCTTTAAGGTTTGCTCCAACACGTGAAGCTCGTGATTGCATTCGGGATTTTTACTTCGATCTGCAGCAATCTTTCGTACAGCATGTAGCACGGTCGTGTGATCACGCCCGCCAAACAATTCACCAATCTCAGGAAGACTTTTTTGTGTCAACTCTTTAGCCAAATACATCGCTATCTGCCGTGGCCGCGCAATATTCGCAGGCCGCTTTTTTGAATACATGTCCGCGACCTTAATATTAAAAAAGTCAGCGACCGTTTTTTGTATGTTCTCTACCGAGATCTGTCGATTCTGCACTGACAGCAAATCTTTCAATGCATCTTTAACGACATCAATCGTGATGTCTTTACCGTGAAAGCGTGAGTAGGCAAGAATTTTACGCAGCGCACCTTCAAGCTCGCGCACATTCGAGCGTAAATGTTTGGCCACAAAAAACGCCACGTCATCCGAAAATGCCGCACCTTCAAGCGCGGCTTTTTTCAACAAGATCGCCACGCGCATTTCTAGCTCGGGCGGCTCAACAGCCACGGTCAGACCTGAATCAAAACGAGAAATCAAACGATCATCCATACCCGTAATTTCTTTGGGATAGGTATCGCTGGTGATAATGATCTGCTTCTTAGCAGCGATTAGCGCTTCGAAAGCGTAAAAGAATTCTTCTTGCGTACGGTTTTTGCCGCCGAAGAACTGAATGTCATCAATCAACAGCAAATCCAGCGAATGGTAATAACGCTTGAAATCATCAAAGCCTTTACGCTGATAAGCCGTAACGACATCGCGCACATACTGCTCTGCATGGATGTAACGAATCTTTACAGAGGGATTGTCTGCCAGTACCTGATTACCAATCGCATGAATCAAGTGGGTTTTACCCAATCCAACACCGCCATATAAAAACAGCGGGTTGTAGGAAATTCCCGGGTTACTTGCCACCTGTATGGCGGCAGCCCGAGCCAGCTGATTGGCTTTACCGGTTACAAAGCTATCGAAAGTCAGCGCCGGATTAATGCGGCTCTGATCGCGCCGTAAATGCGTTTCCTCAGGCTGCGCTGCGCGCTCGGTCGGGGCGTCAGACGACATCACAGAGGTTGTCGGCGCGCTCGGACCTGCTGTTTTTTTAAGCTGCCCGTTACGTGGGTCAAGCACAAACTGTACGTCGACCGGGGACTGCCAAAATTCTGCGGCAATCGTAGTGATGCGATCGGCAAATTGGGTTTTGACCCAATCGAGTTTGAAACGATTCGGCGCAGCGATGCGCAGACGACCGTCCTCAAAGTCGAGCATTGCCAGTGGCTTGATCCAAGCGCTAAATTGCTGAGGCGTTAGCTCCTGCTGCAGCCGCAATGCACAGGTCTGCCAGAATTCTTCCATGCGTTGATTCGGTTTTGGGAGCAACGGGAGAAGGTACGCCCCGAAGTTCTAGGTTGGTCTGACGGCCACAGCGCGAAGGCTAGCCGGAACAGTCGCTATTCTACTCTTGCCGGGCCAAGTTATCCACAGGAAGGACCCAAAAATGATGAATCGCCAACTGTCTTCCTTAGCCAATTTTTTTGCTAATTAATTAACTCTAGTGAAAGTCCTTGAATCCATGGCCGGAGATGGCGCAATCGGCCGCCAATCGACCCGCTGGGCCCCATAAACCTATGTTTATAGGCGGTAAGTGATTGACAGAAATAGACAAAATGCTGTCTAATCCACGGTTATCTGCGTTGCGCGTTGCCGTGAAGGCTTCTTGGCGCCGTAACTCAAGTTTTTGGCCGGGCATTTACGCCGGTTTTTGCTCAGTCTATATCGATCAGCGAGACCCAACATGAAACGTACCTTTCAACCCTCAGTCGTCCGCCGCAAGCGCACACATGGCTTCCGCGCACGCATGGCCACCCGCTCAGGACGCGCTGTACTTAATGCGCGTCGCGCCAAAGGTCGCAAGCGTCTAGCCGTTTAAGGCTGGTAGCACGACCTTGCCCGAGACTCCATCCGGCGATCGTCTGGAAGATTTCGGCAGACATCGACGTATTTTAAAAACGGATGAGTTTTCATCCGTTTTTCGTTTACGCCCCGTAAAGCGCACTGAGCACTTTGCGCTTTACCAGCAATCGAATGCTCTTGGCCATGCCAGACTAGGCATCGTCGTAGCGAAAAGATTAGCTCAACGAGCGGTGACTCGAAATATGATCAAGCGCATTGCAAGAGAAATTTTCCGCCGCTCCGAATCGACATCAATGGACTGTATTATTCGCCTGACCAATCCACTGATGAGTCGCAAGCAAAGTGCTTCTTCAAAATCGTGCAAAATTGCACTAACGGCTGAGCTTAGAACTCTACTTAGCTCCGTCAATAGTCAAACTCGCCACCACAACCAATGAAATCCTTGCTGCTGATCCTACTGCGTATTTACAAATTAGCGATCAGTCCGCTTTTAGGTCAGCATTGCCGCTTTTATCCGAGTTGTTCGGAGTATGCACAGCAAGCCATCGTTGAGCATGGTGCGTTGCGCGGCAGTGCGCTAGCCTGTCAACGTTTATGCAAATGTCATCCATGGCATGCCGGAGGCGTCGATCTTGTACCAAAACGTAAGCTCTCTAATGAGGTCGCCACTGTGGCTGACCACGTAACGCGCTAACACCCCTGAACCATTATTCCTTTTCGCGACTCTTATGGATATCAAACGTACTGTGCTGTTGGTGATTTTCTCGCTCTCACTGCTAATGCTGTGGGAGAACTGGACTATCTACAACGGTGGCGCCTCGATGTTTGCGCCTGAAGTTGCATCCACTTCGAACAACGCAACGACCAATACCAAATCCGATTCCTCAGTGCCCCAAGCCAGTGTTAGCACTCCGGTGGCAAGCGGTGCCGATGTGCCCGCAGGTGCTGTGAGCGCCCAAGCCGGCGAAAAAATCACTATTACGACTGATCTGTTGAAAGCAGAAATAAATAGCGCCGGTGGCGAACTCACTCGCATTGAACTGCTACAACACAAAGACAGCGCGAACGAAAGCAAGAATGTCGTCTTAATGGAATCGGGTTCGGGTCGCACCTATGTCGGTCAAAGTGGACTGATTGGTACCAGCGCTCCAAATCACCGCTCATTGTTTACTGTTCGTCCAGGCATGCGCACGCTGGAAAACGCGGATAGCGTGCAATTGATTCTTGATGCTGAACAAGACGGTGTAAAGCTCACCAAAACCTATACCTTCAAACGCGGCGAATATGAAATTGAGCTGTCGCACGAAGTGACGAATGGAAGTGCGGCTGCGATTACGCCGTCGGTCTATGTGCAACTCGTTCGGGACGATAGCAAGCTTGAAGGTGACTCAAGTTTTTACAGCACCTTCACTGGCCCAGCGATTTATACCGATGCAGAAAAATTTCGCAAGGTTACCTTCGAAGACATCGACAAAGGTAAACAACCGCCTGCTGCACAAACCGACAAAGGTTGGATTGCGATAGTTCAGCATTATTTTGTCTCCGCTTTCGAGCCATTAGACAAAGGCACTGTCGAACTATTCACGCGCAAAATCGACAACAAGCTGTATGCCGTCGGGGCGATCATGAAAATGGAAAGCATTGCACCCGGCGCAAAAGCTATATCAAAGGGCAAGCTCTACACGGGCCCACAAGAATCTGCCAACTTAGAAAAATTTGCACCCGATTTTGATTTAGTCAAAGACTATGGTTGGTTAACCTTGATTGCCAAACCTATTTTCTGGTTGATGGAGCAAATTCAAAAGCTGCTAGGCAACTGGGGTTGGACCATTATCGTTCTGACGATCATGATCAAGTTGGCATTTTTCCCTCTGTCTGCAGCAAGCTATCGCAGCATGGCGAAGATGAAATTAGTCACACCCAAAATGACGGCAATTCGTGAACGCCACAAAGGCGATGCACAGCAAATGAATGCGGCCATGATGGAGCTCTACAAAACCGAAAAAATTAATCCGCTCGGCGGCTGTCTTCCTGTCGTTGTTCAGATTCCCGTATTCATTGCGCTGTATTGGGTGTTGCTGGCGAGTGTAGAAATGCGCCATGCGCCATGGTTAGGTTGGATTCAAGATTTGGCCGCACCCGATCCTTGGTACATCCTGCCAGTGATCATGGCGGCATCGATGTTTGTGCAAACCAAACTCAATCCGACACCACCAGATCCAATTCAAGCCAAAGTAATGATGTTTATGCCGATCGCGTTTTCGGTGATGTTTTTCTTTTTCCCTTCAGGCTTAGTGCTTTACTGGGTCGTCAACAATCTGCTCTCGATTGCCCAGCAATGGGTGATTACTCAAAACGCAGAAAAGGGAAAATAAATTTCTTGACGCTGCGCGAAGCGCGCAGTAGTGGCTTTCAAAGTCCGCCGCCATTGGCCGCGGACTTTTTTATTTACAGATAAAATCTCATCATGCTTTCCGACGCATCACCTATCGCTGCTATTGCCACCGCTCCGGGTCGTGGAGGTATTGGTGTTGTGCGCATTTCGGGTAAAGATCTACGGTCTCTAGCCCGCGCTATCTGTCAATTAGATGAATCGGCTGAACTCAAGCCGCGCTATGCAAGTTACCTAGATTTCATTCGTGACGATGGCAGCGTAATTGATTCAGGACTGGCGATTTATTTTCCTGCGCCGAATTCCTATACCGGTGAAGACGTCTTAGAGCTGCAAGGACATGGAGGTCCGGTCGTGCTGCAGATGCTGCTCAGTCGCTGCCTGGAAGCAGGTCAGGCGATGGGACTACGTCTCGCTAATCCGGGCGAATTTACCTTTCGCGCTTTTCAAAATGAAAAAATGGATCTGGCTCAAGCCGAAGCCGTTTCCGATTTAATTGAAGCCTCGACCGAGGCGGCTGCAAAACTCGCTACGCAGTCACTTTCTGGCGCATTCTCGCAAGCGATTCATCAACTGGTTGAGCAAGTGATTAACTTGCGCATGCTGGTAGAAGCGACACTTGATTTCCCTGAAGAAGAAATTGAATTTCTAGAAAAATCGAATGCGCGCGGCAAGTTAAGCGCGGTGCTCGCTGCATTGAATGCTGTACTAGATCAAGCATCACAAGGAGCACTATTACGCGATGGATTAAATGTCGTGCTAGCAGGTCAGCCGAATGTTGGGAAAAGTTCATTACTTAATGCACTCGCCGGTTCAGACGTTGCCATCGTGACCGCTATTGCAGGTACGACGCGCGACAAAATCACTGAAACGATACACGTTGAAGGTATACCCATCAACATCATTGACACCGCAGGTATCCGCGATGATGCGCAAGCTGATGGTGAAGTCGAACGCATAGGTATCGCTCGCACGTGGGCAGCCGTTGAGAGTGCCGACGTTATTCTGCATATCTTGGATGCCAGCCGCGGGCCAACACGCGCCGATGAAGAGATAGTCGCACGCCTTCCTGAGCATATTCCATTACTGCGCATCTGGAATAAAATTGATCTGTCGGGTCACCAAGCATCGATCAATATCGAATCTGATGCGACGCATATTTATTTGTCGGCCTCAGAACGTCTGGGTATGGATTTACTGAGAAGAGAATTACTCCGAATCGCGGGCTGGCAGCAAACAGGCGAGTCGATTTATCTTGCTCGTGAACGTCATCTGCTCGCACTAAAAAGTGCTCAGTCGCATTTGATGGTTGCCAGCGAATTAGCGGCGCAAAACGATAGTGCACTTGATTTGTTTGCCGAAGAGCTGCGCTTAGCGCAAGATCGCCTGAGCAGCATTACAGGTGCATTTACTTCAGACGATTTGCTGGGTGTGATTTTCAGTCGCTTTTGCATAGGCAAGTAAGCTCTTACAATCCCGCAGTGTTCTAACCACGTTGACATTTATTAGTCACTTATCAAGCGTTCATAACTTTTCTCTGATTTTTTGATCAGAGAACGTCATCACACGAAAAATTTCTAGCCTGATGCGCTGCGGCACCGCCAACACTGCGTTAGTGGCGTGCCGAGGCGCGCACCTTTTTAAAATCTGATTTACGAATCAAACTGTGTATACCTTTGGTTCTATCCACCACTTGCGACACATTGAAATCCGTCGCTGCGGATAAATAGGCATACGCCACCGCTCTATCCATTCCCAATACTTCAGAAAGAAAGCGTACCGACTCGCGTACAGCGTCTTTCATCGCTTCATTCAAATCGGGATGCAAACCAATCGCAATCCAATACTCTTTTGTTTCACCGAAAGGCTTTACCAAAGTGCCTGACGATGAGGGGATACGTGCATCACCTTTCTTTAACAGCGTAAGGCGAAACGTCGCGCGCATCGAGTGTTCAAGTGCGGTTAATGCGACTTCGCCGTTGCCTTGCGACATATGGGGATCGCCGGTATAAAAATTAGCGCCGCTGACAAACACCGGCAAATAAACAGTAGTGCCTGCCCCCAAATCTTTCACATCCATGTTGCCGCCAAATACGCCGGGCGGAACAGAGTGCACCAATTCATTTGTATCTGCCGCAACGCCCATTACACCCATAAATGGTGCGGTTGGAAAAGTCACTTCAGCGCCATGCTGATTTTTAAGTACGCCTTCCCATTGACCGCGTGCTGTTCTACGTATCGGTGTAAATACCGACACGTTATGAAATTTTGTAGGATCAGCTGAACTAGCATCAGACTCAGGTTTTGCACCTTCAGGAAATTCTCCAGGTAGCGCTCCCTTGCCATGACGATTAGAAATCACGCCATACGGCACACGCGGCGTGACTGCCAATATATCTATCTTCAACACATCGCCAGGTTCTGCTCCTTGTATGGCAACTGGGCCGGTCACAATGTGTGGGCCGTCTTTGGCAAAGTCATGCGGCAAATTAGATTGAGTAATTGCAATCGCGTCGTTTAACACCATGCGTGAGGGCACGCCATGCGAGCCAAAATACTGAACAGGATTTCTACCTTGATCTTCGATTATGCCTTCATGCGACACCGTATCAAATACAACTGTCGCACCAGAAGGAACGGTCAATACCGGTATATCACTCGCATTTGGCAAGTAACCCCATTTGATAGTGGAGAGCGAAGATGGCACATAAAACACCCTGCCCCCGAAGCCTTTAATCTTTAACAGGCCCGGCTTATCGGCCAAGGGCTGTAAAGGCATTTTGTAAGGCGATGCCGCTACCGCTGACAAGCTCGCCGTCAAAAGAGAAAAGCAGAAAATATAATTTTTGATTTTCATTGTCTCGATAAATCCATTTGCTAAAACTGCATAAAAAATTTGTACTGGAATCAACTTGCACGTCAGCGATTAGCGCCGCTCGAATACGCCGGCCTCACGATTTTTTTTAACTTTATCCCATGAAAAAATCTGACCGTTCATGGCGACATACACACCCGGAGTACATAGCTGCGCTGCAGCCATCGCAAAACCCAAATTAAATAAAGCATCTGAATTGGTCACTTCATAAGGAATCATTGCTCCGACTAACACGATGGTTTTATCCAATGGTGAAGTACCCAACACCTCGGCGGTGTCGCTTAACGTATCGGTGCCATGCACGATGACAATTCTATCTTCTGTTGAATCGCTACAAGCTTGTTTGATTTGCTGGCGATGCGATGCTTGCATTTCGAGAGAGTCGAGCGCAAGCAACGGCTCGAACACCACCTCGAGTGTTAAACGCGCACGCGCTAAAACCGCAGGCAATACGCTTTGGCTAAAGACGAGTTGGCCTGTAAGCTCGTCGTAGTGCTTGTCAAATGTACCTCCAGTAGCAATGATGCGCAGTGTCATAACGGTCGGTAGATTTTGGATGAATAATTGGAAAACTAAGATCATATCCTGAAGCACGAATTGTTCGTTCAGAAGATATGTTGGGTGTGCTGACGATTTTTTCACGCTGCAATTCCGCGCGAAAGACGGAATGCGATGAAAAAAAAGAGTGGACTCGTGGAGTCCACTCCTGAAATGCGAGGCAAGCAAGGCGAGGAACGACTTGAGTGCCCGCCATCCGAGACAAGATGGACCCCCATGGTAGGAGAGCTGACGGGCTCAATCCAATGCTATGTTGGAATGGTTTTATGCGGCTGCGCTAATGATGTAAGCGTAATAAAAAAGTTAAGAATCTGCGTCGTTTTCTAAAATTTTATACATCTCATGGATAGGTGCACTTTCATACGAGGGCGTTAAACGGCTAAACTATTGCTTATTGTTTGCTCTCGCACGCTTAAATGAAACCTGTCGCACCAGGCACTGTCATCTTTCATCGCTATCGTGGCTATGGCGTGGTGACGTCCGTCAATCTGATGACGGGATGGATATCGGCGCGTTTTTCTAATGAGGGCCGCACATTAGATCTGAATCTATCCTGCGATCATGTACAACACGCCGACGGCGAAGCTATTCACTTTCGCAGTGCCTCTCCCGATCGTATGCCGCATGGCAGATTAATGGCGATGGTGCGCGAATTGCACAAAGCGGGTTATCAAAGGCTCTATCTTTATAGCTGGCCTAAACCATCAGGTTTGCACTGGCGCTGGCATTTATTTACCGGGCCGCGCCATTGGATGCAGCGTAGTTGGCGCGAGGGTTGGTATGGCTCAGGGGCTGAATACAATCTGAATCCAGTCATTGGTTGGGGCGACAACCCCGGCGCCTCTGAACATGATCTGGTATCCGCGCTAGCGCGATTTGATCCCCATGGCTTAGCGCGCGCATTGGGTAGAGATGAGGACCATACGCAATGGTTTGCCGAGGTGTGTAATGCCTTACTACCTAATTACACTTTTTCACTCGGTTGGGATCAACATGCAGGCCCACAGCCTGATCATTTACCTGTGATTCCTTTGCGCAGCAATGTCAAACCCTACACCGGCCCACCACTTCCATGGCCACCCGGTTGGGGTCGCTTGTGGAGCAGCGTTCCCAGAGTAACGCCAGCAACCCGAATTACGGGAACAAATCGCGCTGACGTCCCTTCAGACGCCGACCGTTGATATCCGCAATTTTCACTTCACGCGGGCCCGGTAGTAATGTGATATTCACCTTAGCTTGCACGCTACCTTGCGTCACCACTTTTAAATATACCCCAGTAAATCCTGATTGAAGCATGTGTTTTACTGCATGCCGAAATCCCATTCGCGCTGCAAACTTATAACAGGGCGCGCGCGGCTCGGTGACTTCCAACAAAACCTCACCCATTTCTATTCGATCACCCACCCACAGATCGTTCTCTGTAATTCCTAAAGTCGTGAGATTTTCACCCATCGCACCGGGCGTTAGCTGGGTAGGTTTTTTCAGTACATTGAGTAGAGTATTTTCCCAAAACTCATAGTGCTCATACGGATATAAATACACCGCTTTTTCTAAGCCCCCATGAACCGTTAAATCCGCCTGCTCATCGCCTTCAACACCCAGTTTGCCTATGTGCACGGGGCCCTCTACGGTCTGCTTGCGTATGCCCGAAATAACGGATTGCGATACTCCGTTTTCACTCACAAACAAGGGCGCAACCTTGCCTCGATTAACGCTAAGAATATGCATGCGCTTACGCTTTCGTTGCGATGTTGTTTACAGGTCGCCCATGAACAAAATGTTGGATTGCTTCAAACGCTGGTCGAAAATATCGCTCATAACTATTCTGTTCTACAAACCCTATGTGCGGTGTCGCCAATACATTTTCTAAACGCAGCAACGCAAGGGTAGGTAACACTGGCTCAGACTCATAAACATCGACCGCTGCAGCCCCTGGACGGCCTGCTTTCAATGCCTGTTCTAATGCGTTCGGTGCGATAAGTTCTGCGCGACTCGTATTTACAACTAGCGCATCGGTCTTCATTAGTCCAAGCTCATGCGCGCTAACTATATGACGCGTTGTTTCACTTAAGCGTAAGTGCAAGCACAGCACATCGGATTGCATAAATAATTCTTCTTTTGACTGAGCCGTCGTCAAACCATGCTCACTCGCCAGCGATCGACTTGCCTCGCTGCCCCAGACCAGCACCTGCATACCAAACGCATTGGCATAACGCGCAACTTGCTGACCAATGCGTCCATAACCCCAGATACCGAGTGTTCGCCCGTGTAAACCACGCCCTATCGTGTTTCGCTCTGGGTTAATCGAACTAGATTGCCATATACCTTGCTGCATGAGATTGGCGTAGGTAAGCACTTTTCTGTTGGCCGCGAGTATCAACGCCCAAGTCAATTCAGCAGCCGCAATCGGATCTCCTGCACCATCAACCACCGCAATTTCCCTTTCGCGCGCTGCTTTAAGATCAACGTGCGTGCCAATACGACCCGTCTGGCAAATCAGTTTTAACTTTGGCAATCTAGAAATCAAGGCGCGGTTTAAAGTCGTGCGCTCACGAATCAAGACCAACACATCAAAATCGGCTAGCCGAATTGCCAGCTGTCCTTGGCCCTTGGCACCATGCTGAAAAATCTTTACATCCAGCCCTTTTAAAAGCTCAAAACACGACAGTTTGCGAACGGCGTCCTGGTAGTCATCGAGGATGGCGATTTTCATTGGAAGTATTGCGCCTTTTAAGAATCAGACGGGGGACATTGGTTATTTACGCGTTAAATGAATTTGTTGATATTTAGGCGCAGTTAAACGCCAATTGCTAGAAATTATTGACTTTTGCTGCTCTGATCGATGACGTGCTTACGCCAAAACTATGCTCGCTAATAGCCTAGAAGAGTACAATCTTTCCATAATTTTTTTACATAATTCTAATCAAGACGCTGAGGCAGTACTCTGGTTCAACTTGATCAAACTCGTCGTCGTTTGCTGCAAACTTTATCTGCCCAAGTTTTTTTACAGCGTAAGTGTTGTCAGCTGCGGCATGATCTTCGCTCGCATCAGTGTCGGCCTCGTCCAAGCTCATGAGCTGTTTTTGATGGCTTCTTTCTCTTTGCTGCATTAGTTATGTCACCGGTCTCTCCATTACCCATGCGCGAAGGCGTATCTGCCAGTCGTGTTTGGCTGCCTAACGGGCCATGGAAAACCATCGGTGATTATTTTGTTGTTCGTTTTCCCCAAGTGGCGCGTGACAGCTGGCTTCGACGAATAAACCGCGGTGAGCTTGTCGATGAAAACGGTGGCGCCGTAAGGCTTGAACATGACTATCGTTGCGGTGCTTGTATTTACTATTATCGTGAGCGGGCTATTGAGCCACCGATCCCATACCAAGAAATTATTCTTTTTCAAAACGATGAATTACTCGTCGTTGATAAACCTCATTTTCTACCAGTGACTCCGGGCGGCCGTTTTCTGAGAGAGACTTTGCTCGTTAGATTAAAGCTTCGCACAGGCCTAGAAACTTTATCGCCAATCCATCGTTTAGACAGAGAAACCGCAGGTGTAATGATGTTGTCGGTTAACCCGGCCACTCGCAGTCTTTGGCAATCCTTGTTTCGGAAAAAACTAGTGACCAAGTACTACGAAGCACTTGCAGCTTTTAGAAGCGACTTATCTTTTCCTTTAGAGCGGCAAAGCCGCGTTGAGCGTGATGATGCTTTTTTTCGTATGAAGGAAATTGACGGTGAGCCCAATACCCATACGCTTATCGACTTGATCGAAATACGTGAGAACTGTGCCTTGTATGGTTTAACGCCTATTACTGGCAAGATGCATCAGCTACGCGTGCACATGAATGCACTTGATATTCCCATTCTGAATGACGCGTTTTATCCGATTGCACAACCAGCAGGAACGGATGATTTTTCGAAACCTCTTAAACTGCTCGCCAAGCATATTGCATTCACCGATCCAATCACTAATGAATCCAGGTCGTTTGAAACTACGCAATCTTTATAAATTGGTTTCATCCTATACAAGCTCACTCCCTACTTAATGTCAGTTAATAAGTCATTTGACGACACCTTATCGTCGCAGTTAATTAACCGTGCCATCGTCGCATTGTCCGTCGCGGCATTTGGCAGTGGTATGTCGATGCGAGTTATGGATCCCATGCTAGTGCGGCTTGCTTCTGATTTTGCTATTCCTATTGGAATGGCTTCGTGGAGTGTTACCGTCTTTGGAGTGGCCTACGGATTTTCGCAATTACTGTTTGGTCCTTTAGGTGACCGTTACGGCAAAGTGAAAGTCGTCGCTTTTGGTAGTGGGGCGTGCAGTCTTGCCGCCCTTTTTTGTGCGTGTGCGCAAGATTTTTCATGGCTATTAATTGGCCGAGTTTTGGGTGGTGCTACCGCCGCCTCCATCATTCCATTAGCTATGGCATGGATAGGTGATGTCGTTGCATATGAAAAACGCCAAGCAATATTGGCAAAATTTCTTATTGGTCAAATTTTGGGTTTGTCTGCTGGAGTTCTTGTTGGTGGTTTTTGTGCTGATTTTTTGAATTGGCGCATACCTTTTTTTATCATCGCTATATGGTTTGGTTTGATTGGCTTGTATTTAGGTATGCATAGCAAGCGATTACCAGACCACACTCATGTAGTTCAGTTAGGTGAGGGCTCAGGTATTGCGCGTTTGGTAGGTGAATTTCAAAAAGTGTTGACCATTCCTTGGGCTCGCCAAGTTTTGCTTACGGTCGGTTTAGAAGGTGCAGCAGTATTTGGCGCGTTAGCGTTTGTGCCGGCTCATTTACATACAACGCATGGCTTGTCCTTGTCATCCTCTGGAGCATTGGTTATGCTTTTTGGATTAGGAGGTTTAGGTTTTGCATTCCAATCGCGTCGGTGGATTGGCGTATTTGGAGAAGTAAGACTGATACAAACTGGTGCGCTGATTATGTGTGTATCTTTAATTTGCTTAGGTTGGTTGCCTTTGTGGTGGCTTACTATGCCAGCGTGTTTTTTGTTTGGGCTAGGGTTTTATATGATGCATAACACCCTACAGATCAACGCAACTCAAATGGCACCAGAGCGGCGCGGCGCAGCAGTCGCTGCGTTTGCATCTTGTTTCTTTTTAGGTCAATCCTCAGGGGTAGCAATTTCTGGAGCAACTCTTACAACTGTGGGTACACCCTTAATTTTAACTTTTGCTGGATTGATGCTTCTACTTGTTGGGCTCCGCTTTGCGATTCTACGCAAACACCAATCCCTGTTTCTCTAATACCGCCGCTTAAACCGCTTGCCAATCGCAGGCGAAATGACGTAAGGCTCAAGTTAAAGACTTTTAACTGCTAAAAGCGGTCAATAACTGTATTTTACGACCGTGATGCAAAATTTCTGAATTCGGCTGCTAAATTGGGCTGTGATTGTTCTACGTCTTTAGCCAAATTTATTAATTGTCGAGCATTACTTACTCGATTAGTTGTCTGATCTTGTGTTGTGCGCTGCGGTGTGAGCATTTTTGTTACCCATTGGCCCAAAACCAATGAAATAGTTACGTTATTTTGTGATGCGGCGTCAAAGTTATGCATAAAATTTCCTTTTTATATAAACGACTTGTTGCGCCGCAGTATAATTAACTATCTGATATAAATAAAATTTTATATTAGAATATCCGTAATACTTTTCATGAATAATCAGTCTTAATTACGATAAGTTTGTTTAAGTTCTCGTAAATAGCGGCTATTTCCGCGGAATTAATAAAATGAGCTTTTTAACATTAGATTTAAATCTTCTGCGCGTTTTCGATGCAGTTATGACGGAACAAAACCTCACCCGAGCAGCTAGTCGTCTTGCTATGACGCAGCCAGCCGTTTCTAATGCGGTTAAACGTTTACGTGATGCCTTGGGTGATGAATTACTCATACGAACCGCTCATGGGGTTAAACCAACCGCTAGAGCAGATTCCCTTTGGCCAGCAGTCAGACGAGCATTGACTGAATTAGAAGAAGCGGTCGCCCCACGTAATTTTGAATTGGCCAGCGCTCACGCAACTTTTCGAATGGCTATGGCTGATGCGACCGCAGGATTATTAATGCCATCCTTAGTTAGAGTTATTGAAAATCAAGCGCCGGGCATTGATATCCGCATGGTTCCATTAACTACACGCGAACCAAGACCTATGCTATTGCGCGCCGATATAGATTTAGCGGTGGGATTTTTCCCTGGGGTTGTCGCTCAATTGCAAGGTGCTACCGAAACCCCAATACGTCACGAACGTTTGTTTGCGGGTGAGTATGTCTGCGTCATGCGCAAAGAACATCCACTCTCTACAAAAACATTAACTCTGGATAATTACTGTATCGCGAACCATTTACTCGTTAGTTTTTCTGGTCGTGCGCGAGGTTTAGTGGATGACGCGTTGCTCACATTAAATCGAGAACGGAGAATTTTACTTACAGTTAATCAATTCTTCACCGCTGGTAAAGTTGTTGCTGCATCTGACCTTTTAATGGTTTTACCAAGGCATTTAATCGAAGCCACCGGTATGACCAAAGCTTTGGTTGTTAAAGAATTGCCTTTTCCCATGCCAGAGCCCCAAGTAGATATGCTCTGGCATGACCGCGATGAGCGCAGTCCAGGACATCAATGGCTAAGAGAACAATTACGAACTTCTGGTGCGTTTAATCCCATGACCCCATAGTTTTTGTTTCAGTCCTTCTAACTTATTCACAATTTACGTAGTAGTTATTAAGAGCTTTATCCACACGATATAAAGTAAAAAAATTCAAAAATATTTATATACGTTGTTTAATAGTAGTTTGTATTTAAAGATAGTAGTAATAGATAAGGATGACCCTTTTCTGTGGATAACAAGAAAAGACTGTTTAAGTTCAAAGGATTGAAAAGAAGATAAGTTCTAAATAGGACTGCACTTTTGTGAGGATTGTTTTTGTATAAAAAACAGTTGTATGAAAAATTTGCCTGTTATTCAGCTTCTCTCAGAGGCTTATCCAGAGGCTTATGCACAGTTGCCATAACGTGAGTAGGTAAATTGCAGGTATTCTTACGTACTTGCTTAAATGTTGTAGTGAAAAAAACCAGTAATTCATATTTTTAGATTTTTTTTTCTCCACAACGGCATAACAATTACAAAAGGAAAAAACATGTCTGCCAAACTTCCTGCATTAGGACATTTTGTTCATGGTAAAACAGTACCAGTCACTAGCGGCCGTAGTCAGGCGGTGTTTAATCCCTCGACCGGCACAGCGATAGCAGAAGTCGGTTTGGGTGGTGTTGAGGAAGTGAATGCTGCAGTTGCTTCGGCCAAGTTAGCCGCGCCAGCATGGGCTGATACAGCTCCATTAAAACGTGCGCGTGTTTTATTTAAATTCAAAGAGCTCATCGAAAAGCATCATGATGATCTAGCTGCAACCATTACTAGAGAACACGGAAAAGTTTTCAGTGATGCCAAAGGTGAAGTAGTGCGCGGATTAGAGATTGTTGAGTTTGCGTGCGGGATTCCCCAGCTGCTCAAAACTGAGTTCACCGACAACATTGGTGGTGGTATCGATAACTGGCAGTTGCGTCAGCCCTTGGGTGTTACGGCCGGTATTACGCCGTTTAATTTCCCAGTGATGGTGCCATTGTGGATGGCGCCGATGGCCATTGCTTGCGGTAACAGTTTTATTTTAAAACCGTCGGAGCGTGATCCATCTCCTTCGTTGATGTTGGCGGACTTGTTTAAGCAAGCCGGCTTGCCGGATGGTGTGTTTAATGTCGTGCAAGGCGACAAAGTTGCGGTTGATGCGCTGATACAGCATCCCGACATTAAAGCGCTTTCTTTTGTTGGCTCTACTCCGATTGCTGAGTACATTTATTCAGAAGGAAATAGTCGCAAAGGTCCTTACCCATTACGCGTACAAGCCTTAGGCGGTGCGAAGAATCATTTAGTGGTAATGCCTGATGCGCATCTTGATCAAGCGGTGGATGCCTTAATTGGTGCAGCTTACGGCTCGGCAGGCGAGCGCTGTATGGCTATTTCGGTTGCGGTTGCGGTCGGTAGTGTGGCGGACAAATTAGTTGAGGCACTTATCCCGCGAGTAAGAGCACTAAAAATTAAAAACGGCATGGAAGCCGATGCAGAAATGGGTCCAGTCGTAACAGCGGCGCACAAAGAAAAAATTGAGTCGTATATCGACCAAGGCGTTAAAGCCGGCGCTCGTTTGTTAGTTGATGGCCGCGGCTTGTCTGTCGCAGGCCACGAAAAAGGTTTCTTCTTGGGTGGATCTTTGTTTGATCACACCACCCCCGATATGACGATCTATAAAGAAGAAATTTTTGGACCGGTGTTGTGTGTGGTTCGAGTGCCGGATATGGCCGCTGCTATCGAATTAATTAATGCTCACGAATTTGGTAATGGTGTCTCGCTGTTTACATCGGATGGCAACACTGCGCGTGAATTTTCTCGCCGCATAGAAGTCGGTATGGTTGGTGTGAATGTGCCTATCCCAGTACCTATGGCCTGGCATTCATTCGGTGGTTGGAAACGATCCTTGTTTGGCGACACGCATATTTATGGTGAGGAGGGGATACGTTTTTACACTCGCTACAAATCCATCATGCAGCGTTGGCCTGAATCTATTTCTAAGGGCGCGGAGTTCACCATGCCTGTCGCCAAATAAATCGCGTTGGAGACAAGCATGTTGGCTTCAACAAGAGAATCTGCGGGTAGCTACGATTACATCATCATTGGTGCAGGCACTGCAGGATGCGTGCTTGCCAATCGCTTGACCCAAGATCGTAATGTGTCTGTGCTTTTAATAGAGGCGGGCGGTAAAGATGACTATATGTGGATACATATCCCTGTTGGATATTTGTATTGCATAGACAATCCTCGAACCGATTGGCGTTTTCGTACTGAGAAAGAAGCGGGACTCAATGATCGTAGTTTAATTTACCCGCGCGGAAAAGTTTTGGGCGGTTGCTCCTCAATCAACGGCATGATTTACATGCGCGGCCAAGAGGGCGATTACGAGACTTGGGCCAATGAAACTGGCGATGATCGTTGGCGCTGGCAGCAAGTGCTTCCTGTGTTTCGTCAAAGTGAAGATCATCATGCAGGAGCGAATAATTTTCACGGTTCCGGCGGTGAGTGGCGTGTTGAAAAGCAGCGACTGAGTTGGGAAATTCTTGATGCATTTAGAAATGCAGCAGAACAAACGGGCATTCCTAAAACGGATGATTTCAATCGCGGTGATAACGAGGGCTGTGGTTATTTCGACGTTAATCAACGCAATGGCATACGTTGGAATACATCGAAAGCATTTCTTAAATCAGTAAAAAATCGTCATGGCAATTTAGAGATCATGACTGGCTGTCATGTTCAGAAATTATTGATAGAGACCACTCCCCAGGGCAAGGTGTGTCGTGGCATTGAGTTTACCGGTGGGGGGCAATCGTGGGTTGCGCATGCTACGCGCGAAACCTTGCTAAGTGCTGGTGCGATTGGTTCGCCTCAACTATTGCAGTTATCAGGTATGGGTCAGCCTAAGCTGCTGCAAGAACATCAACTACCTGTCGTCGCCGAATTACCAGGCGTGGGTGAAAATTTACAAGACCACTTGCAGTTGCGTATGGCATTCAAGGTGAGTGGCGTAAAAACGCTCAATACCATGGCGAATAGTTGGTTGGGTAAATTAAAGATTGGTTTGGAATACGCATTGAATCGCAGTGGCCCAATGTCGATGGCGCCATCACAACTCGGCTTGTTCACACGTTCCGATCCTTCGCAAAAGTCAGCCAATATTCAATATCACGTGCAACCCTTATCGCTGAATAAATTTGGCGAACCCCTGCATCCATTCCCGGCGTTTACCGCTAGCGTTTGTAATTTACGACCGAGCTCGCGTGGCCATGTTCGGATTGCCTCTGCAAAGTCGACCGATGCACCAAAAATTGCGCCTAACTATTTAAGTACGCCCGAAGACCGTAAGGTGGCCGCTGACTCATTAGCGCTAACGCGCCGCATTGTATCTGCCCCCGCATTACAGAAATATGGTCCTGAGGAATTTTTACCCGGCACAAGCTTTCAGACTGATGAAGAACTCGCTTTCGCGGCCGGCAATATAGGCACGACGATTTTCCATCCCGTCGGCACGTGCAAGATGGGGCGGGCGACCGACCCTATGGCGGTGGTCGATTCCGAGTTGCGCGTCAAGGGTATTGGTGGCTTGCGCGTGGTTGATGGCTCGGTTATGCCGCAGATCACGTCTGGCAACCCCAACTCACCCATTATCATGATCGCGGAACGCGCTGCGTCGCTGATACGCGGCCAGCGTTAATTGCCCTTATAAGCATAGCGTTTGTTGGTAGTGATTACTAACATGTGAGTAATTTGCATCGAGGCCTGCGCTGGTTTTGGACATACTATTTACTGACTACTTGCTGTTGGGATTGGCCGCTGTTCTTGCCGGCTTGATCGATGCCGTTGTCGGTGGCGGTGGGCTCATACAGGTTCCTGCACTATTCAGCGTCTTCCCTCAAAGTATGCCGGCCACCTTGTTTGGCACGAATAAACTCGCTTCCGTCTGGGGAACGACATTTGCTGCTCTCAGTTATGCCATGCGGATACGTCTTGATTGGAGCATCGCCATTCCCGCCGCGCTTGCCGCACTGGTGTTTGCATTTCTGGGTGCACGAGTAGTCTCAGCATTTCCCCCCGATCTATTGCGCAAAGCTTTGCCGTTCATTTTGTTGGCGGTTGCTGCCTATGTTTTTAAGCGCAAGGACTTTGGTGCCAGGACAGATGCGCATCCCGATATGACTCTAAGGCGGAAGAGGGTACTGGCATTGTTAATCGGCACCACCATTGGATTCTACGACGGCTTTTTTGGTCCAGGCACAGGTAGCTTTCTAATCTTTTTGTTTGTTCGCGTGTTTTATCTAGACTTCCTTCAGGCATCAGCCGTAGCGAAGGTCGTTAATGTGGCTTGTAATCTGGCGGCTTTGGCGTGGTTTGGTGCCGCAGGCTATGTGATCTGGCAGTTAGGGTTGATTATGGCCGTCTGCAATATAGGCGGCGCCCTTGTTGGCACGCGACTGGCTATGTGGGGCGGAACCGGTTTTGTCCGTAAACTTTTTCTGGTGGTGGTTGGTCTATTAATCATCAAGACAGGGGTCAACGCGTTTTGATCGCTGACTGTTTCACGTGAAACAGTATCGAATGACCTAAAGATTTATGCGAAGGTTTCACGTGAAACAGTCCGACGTCCCATCAAACCCTTTATAATTCGTGCCTCTCACGCTTCTTGAGCAGCTAATTTTCATGGATTTCCCTTCAGAATTTGACGTTATTGTTGTTGGCGGCGGCCATGCTGGCACCGAAGCTGCGCTAGCGGCTGCTCGCATGGGTCAAAAGACGCTTTTGCTGACTCACAACATAGAAACCCTTGGTCAAATGTCGTGCAATCCCTCGATTGGCGGCATAGGGAAGGGCCATTTGGTTCGTGAGCTAGACGCCATGGGTGGCGCAATGGCTATCGCTACCGATGAGGCCGGCATACAGTTTCGTATACTGAACTCCTCTAAGGGCCCGGCGGTTAGGGCGACGCGAGCTCAGGCGGATCGCCTTTTATACAAGCAGGCCATACGTTCACGCCTTGAAAATCAGCCAAATCTCTGGCTTTTTCAGCAGGCAGTCGATGATTTAATCATTTCCGGCGATCGGGTTGTCGGCGCCGTGACCCAAATCGGCATCCGTTTTCACGCGCGCGCCGTGGTGCTAACGGCCGGGACTTTTCTGGACGGCAAAATCCATGTCGGCCTGAATAATTATTCCGCCGGAAGAGCAGGGGATCCGCCATCAATTAGCTTGTCGGCGCGACTGAAAGAACTCAAGTTGCCGCAAGGCCGATTAAAAACCGGAACGCCGCCTCGTATCGATGGCCGCAGTATGGATTTGTCTGTAATGACTGAGCAACCTGGCGACAGTGATCCGGTTCCGGTTTTTTCAGTGATGGGCCGTGCGGACATGCATCCACGGCAATTGTCATGTTGGATTACCCATACAAACCAGCAAACACACGACATTATTCGGAACGCCTTAGATAGAAGCCCCATGTTTACCGGGGTAATCGAGGGCGTGGGGCCACGCTATTGCCCGTCGATAGAAGACAAAATTCACCGCTTTGCCGACAAAGACTCTCACCAGATCTTCCTCGAGCCCGAAGGTCTCACCACCCATGAGTTCTATCCGAACGGTATCTCAACCAGCCTACCGTTTGATGCGCAATTAGCCCTGGTGCGAACTATGCGTGGATTAGAAAACGCCCATGTCTTGCGCCCCGGCTATGCCATTGAGTATGACTACTTTGATCCGCGCGGCCTCAAAGCTTCACTCGAAACTCGTGCTATCAAGGGCTTGTATTTTGCCGGCCAAATTAATGGCACGACCGGCTATGAAGAAGCCGCTGCACAAGGCATGTTGGCTGGCTTAAATGCGGCTCTGCAAACCCAAGAAAAAGCACCATGGGTTCCTCGTCGAGATGAAGCCTATCTTGGTGTGTTGGTCGATGATTTGGTGACGCAAGGTGTGCAAGAGCCCTATCGTATGTTTACCAGTCGCGCAGAGTTTCGCTTGAGTTTGCGCGAAGACAATGCTGATCTCAGGCTGACAGAAGTGGGTCGCAAACTGGGCTGTGTCTCGGATGCCCAGTGGGAACAATTCGAGCGTCGGCGCGAAGCCATCGCCCGTGAGCTGGAAAGACTCAAATCCACCTGGGTGAATCCGCGCATGGTTTCGGAGGCCGAAGCAGAGCGTGTTTTAGGCAAACCCATAGAGCGAGAGTATGCACTCACTGATCTTCTGCGCCGCCCCAACGTTAGCTATAAACAGCTGATGACTTTAACCAGTCTAGATGGTCGCCGCTTTGATCAACCGGAGCTAGAGGTTGCTGTCGCTGATCAGGTTGAGATTCAAGTCAAGTACGCCGGCTATATAGATCGCCAGGCCAAAGAAGTTGAGCGCCATGAGCATTACGAAAATCTAGCGTTGCCAGACGACATTGACTACATGAGCGTGCGCGCCTTGTCGATGGAGGTTCGCCAGAAACTGACGCGCCATCGCCCAGAAACCTTGGGTCAGGCATCACGCATTGCGGGTGTGACACCGGCTGCGATTTCTTTGTTGCTGGTGCATTTAAAGAAGGGCGGACTCAAACAATTAGCGGCCACCAACGATAGTTCGGACGCTGCTTGAATGTCATCCGATCGTCTCGTGCTGCGTGAGCAGTTAGTTCAGGGTGCGCAAGAGTTAGCGATAGATTTACCTGAGCGGCAGATCACGAATTTACTCGACTACCTGAGCCTGCTTGCAAAGTGGAATTCGGTTTACAACCTCACCGCCGTGCGTGATCCGGCGCAGATGTTGACGCAGCATTTGTTGGATTGTTTGACCGCATTACCTGCTTTCCACAATGCTTCGCGCGTATTAGATGTGGGCTCGGGCGGTGGTTTGCCTGGCGTGGTGTTGGCGATATGGGCGCAGCATGCACTGCCGCAGATGCAGGTAAACATGATTGATACCGTGAATAAAAAAACGGCGTTTCTAACTCAAGTGAAAGCCGAGTTGGGATTGACCAATATGGTGGTGCACACGGGTCGGGTAGAGCAGTTCAAAGATGAAAAAAAATTCGATGTCATTACTTCGCGCGCATTCGCCGAGCTAAAAGATTTTGTCGAATGGTCAGGCCATTTATTAAGTGACGGCGGCAAAATGATCGCGCTTAAAGGGCAAGCCCAAGCGAATGAATTACGTGGTTTGCCAGCAGGTTGGGAAATCACAAAACTGGAACGTATACATGTGCCTGGATTGGTAGCCGAGCGGCATTTGGTGCACATAGCAAAAACCACGATTACGTAGTACGTGTTTATTAATGACATTTAGCACACGCAAACTGAAGACCAATCATCTTCAATACAACACTAGTTCATCTGACGAGACAAGCACATGGCAAAGATCTTCTGCATAGCAAACCAGAAAGGTGGCGTTGGTAAAACCACGACGGCGGTTAATCTCGCGGCTGGCTTAGCCAATTTAAAAAAACGTGTTTTGTTAGTTGACCTTGATCCTCAAGGGAATGCCACCATGGGCGCGGGCATTAACAAAGGCGAATTAAAAAGTTCGGTCTACGAAGTGCTACTTGGCATGGGCGATTTAAAAAATGCTCGTACTCATTCTGAGACTGGTCATTTTGATGTCTTGCCATCGAACCGCGAATTAGCTGGCGCCGAAGTAGAAATGGTCCAACTTGATCAGCGCGAGCAGCGTCTCAAAATCGCATTAAGCAGCGTTAAAGACGAGTACGACTTCATCTTGATTGATTGCCCTCCAGCGCTCTCCATGCTCACCTTAAATGGTTTATGTGCAGCGCACGGAGTAATCATTCCTATGCAGTGCGAATACTACGCACTCGAGGGCTTGTCTGATCTGGTGAACACCATCAAAATTGTTCACGCAAAAATGAATCCTGACCTGCAAGTCATTGGACTATTACGCGTGATGTTTGATCCGCGCATGATGTTGTCGCAGCAGGTGTCAAGCCAACTCGAAAAACATTTTGGCGACAAAGTATTTAAAACCATCATCCCCAGAAATGTACGACTGGCAGAAGCGCCATCGTATGGCGTACCCGGCGTGATTTTTGATGCCGGCGCAAAGGGCGCACAAGCGTATGTCGCGTTCGGCGAAGAGTTGGTAGCGCGATTAGAAAAGCAGTAAAAACGTCGCTACGAAAAAACGTAACGAGCACAACACCGAATTTATTCAAGAAAGATTTTAAGCGCATGATCACCAAAAAACCCAAAGGCCTGGGACGCGGCCTCGAAGCGCTGTTGGGAGATACCACGACCGACTTCGGTACCGAGGCAACGCGAGTAACCAACGCCACCGCAACGCTGCCCGTCAAAGCACTTCAAGCCGGTAAGTATCAACCGCGAACACGCATGGATGAAGGCCCATTAAATGAATTGGCCGATTCGATACGCGAGCAAGGTTTATTACAAGCGATCTTAGTGCGACCAATTAGCGATGGTAAGTCGGGTGTAACGCATGAAATCATCGCCGGCGAGCGGAGGTTTCGTGCGGCGCAATTAGTAGGGCTGACCGAAGTCCCTGTCTTAATTAAAGAAGTCGACGACAAAGCTGCGGCAGCGATGGCGTTGATTGAAAACATGCAGCGAGAAGACCTGAACCCTCTCGAAGAGGCTCAGGGCATACAGCGTTTGATCAACGAGTTTAATTTCACCCACGAACAAGCCGCTGGTTCGGTGGGGCGCTCACGAAGTGCCGTTTCAAACTTGCTAAGACTGTTAAATCTCGCCAAGCCCGTACAAGGCATGCTGATGGCGGGTGATATAGATATGGGTCATGCCCGCGCCTTGCTAGCGGTGGATTCCGCGACCCAGATTACCTTGGCTAATCAAATCGTCGGTCGCCGTTTATCCGTGCGCGAAGCCGAAAAGTTGGTGGTACGAAACACCACGGGCCAAGACGCATCCAAGGGCGGCAAAACCAAAGAAAAATCACGCGATCTCGAGCGCTTAGAAGAAGAACTGTCCGATGCACTGGCAACTACCGTCAGCATCAAGGTTGGCGCGCGTAACAAGGGCGAGGTGGTGATTGCATTTTCCGGTCTAGATCAGCTAGATGGCATCATCGCGCGGCTGCGCGGAAAGTGAATGCCAAAAATGCTAAAAAAACAAGGCCCTGGGCCGTATTCCGGGCGGGCAAGAATTTGACGCTCTGCATCAACTTCCCTTATAATCGCTGGGTTTTGCAGAGCAAGTCCCGCTCCCTGTCTTTCGCAAACGTGATTTACGAAGGCACATCAGAGTTCTCCGGCCAGACCAAAAAGTCATCATGCTGAGCTTGGTTTTAATCCAGCTGGCGACGACCTTGTTTGCTGCCGTAGTCGCGGGCTTGGTGGCGGGAATCCACGGATTTATCTCTGCATTATTCGGGGGCTTGTGCTGTGTGGTCCCTAACGGCGTTTTTGCTTTGCGCTTGTACATAGGAACCAAGAAACCTGGAACTATAAGTCCGATGACTTTTTTCTTCGGCGAGTTCACTAAGATTGCATTTACGATCGCGCTACTTGCAGCGGTCGTCGTTGGATACCGTGACCTGAATTGGCTGGCGCTTATCGCTGCTTTCATCGTCGCTCTAAAAAGTTACATCATCTTATTGTTTAGGCACTGACATGGCAGCAGAAACGGCAGTAGAAGGAGCGGCGCATGCGCCTACCGCTTCCGAGTACATCGTTCACCACCTGGGTCATCTCTCCACGCAGCACCAGGAAAAAATAATTGACTTCAGCATCATTAATCTCGACACAGTTTTCTGGTCGGTGTTAATGGGTGTCGTTGGTTTGACGTTCATGGTCGTCGCAGCGCGTCGCGCCACCTCGGGCGTACCGGGGCGCTTTCAGGCGTTCATAGAAATGGTCGTTGAAATGGTGAACGACCAAGCCAAGAACATCATTCATGGCGATCGTACATTTATCGCTCCGCTTGCACTTACCGTGTTCGTTTGGGTGTTCCTGATGAACTCACTGGACTTCTTGCCAGTCGATTTGTTCTCTGGAATTTTCCGTTTGTTCGACATGGAGCCACATTTCCGCATCGTTCCTACCGCCGATTTAAATGGCACCTTAGGTATGTCGATTGGTGTGTTGGCGCTTATGCTTTACTACAACGTCAAGATCAAAGGTCTAGGCGGATTCATTCATGAACTTTTCTGCGCACCGTTTGGTGCTCACCCAGCCCTGTGGCTTCCTAACCTCGGCCTGAACATCATCGAATTCGTTGCGAAAACCGTTTCACTCGGTATGCGACTGTTCGGGAACATGTATGCCGGTGAGTTGGTCTTCTTATTGATCGCTCTACTGGGCTCGACCGCAACTTGGTGGGGCTTTGGCATGCAAGTAATCGCAGGCTCCATCTGGGCCATTTTCCACATTCTTATCGTTTTGTTGCAGGCCTTTATTTTCATGATGCTGACGCTGGTGTACATCGGTCAGGCACACGAAGGCCATTAATCGTTTTTGCTGTATTCGGGTTTTGTTTTTGACTTTTGATTATCTAAGGAGTTTTCATGACTAACGTCGCTTTCGTAGCACTCGCTTGTGGTTTGATCATCGGCCTCGGCGCTATCGGTGCATGTATCGGTATTGGCATCATGGGTGGTAAATTCATCGAAGCCTCAGCGCGTCAGCCAGAATTGATGAACGCACTGCAAACCAAAATGTTTTTGTTGGCTGGTCTGATTGATGCTGCGTTCCTGATCGGTGTTGGTATCGCGATGATGTTCGCGTTCGCTAATCCGTTCGCAGGTTAATTCCTGAATTCTCAACCTGCCGGGGTTTTGCCCCGGAGCCTGTTTATTTGAGAAGGAAATAACCGTGAACTTGAACGCAACTCTGTTTGCGCAGTTCGTCGTCTTCTTTATCCTTGCGTTGTTCACGATGAAGTTCGTGTGGCCGCCGCTGATGAAGACACTCGACGATCGTGCGAAACGTATATCGGAAGGCCTCGCAGCTGCCGATCGTGGCAAGCACGAGCTGGCAGTGGCCGAAAAGCGCGTGCAGGTCGAACTCGCCCAAGCACACGAAGAAACACAAAAGCGTGTGGTTGATGCTGAACGTCGTGCCGCTGAAATCATCGAAGAAGCTAAAAAGCATGCGTTAGTAGAAGCGGCAGGAATCGTTGAAGCAGCGCGTCATGAGGCAGCTTCAGAAGCAATTCGTTTGCGCGATCTATTGCGTAATGATGTCGCAGGCCTCGCTGTTAAAGGCGCTGAACAGATTCTTAAGCGCGAAGTCAATGCTGCCGCTCATGCTGATCTGTTGACTCAACTGAAAGCAGAGCTGTAATCATGGCTGAATTCGCAACGATCGCTCGCCCTTACGCTGAGGCTGTATTTCGTGTCGCGGTGCCGGCCAAGCTGAATGCTTGGGCTGAAACACTTTCTGAGATGGCGCAAGTTGCTGCCGTTCCGGAATTTCAGGCCATGGCGCATGACCCACGCATTGCACACGCCGATGTCGCAGCAACGTTTTTGTCTGCGCTGAAAGTCACCATTGACGAGCAGATTAAAAACTTCGTCGGTGAATTAGTCGACAACGGCCGTTTGTCAGTCTTGGCAGAAATCGAGCATCAATTTTGCGAGCTGAAAAATGCGTATGAAAGCACAGCCGACGCACAGATAGTCAGTGCCTTCACTATGGATGGCGGACAAATCAGCGATTTGGTAAGTGCTCTCGAAAAGAAGTTCGGCCGCAAGCTGAACGCAACCGTTACCGTCGATCAGGCGTTGATCGGTGGTGTGCGCGTAACCGTCGGCGATGAAGTTTTGGATTTCTCTGTAAGCGCTCGACTAGAGCGCATGCATACCGCCTTGGTGGCGTGATACGCGGCGACAAAAAATTTTGACATTGCGAGTCGGGGCAACAGCTCTGACTCAACCAATCAGGAGCTAACATGCAACTCAACCCGTCTGAAATCAGCGAGCTGATCAAGAGCCGGATACAGGGCCTCGGCGCGGGTGCCGAGCTTCGTAATCAAGGTACTGTGATCTCCGTCACTGACGGTATCTGCCGCATCCACGGTCTGTCCGACGCGATGCAGGGCGAGATGCTTGAATTCCCCGGTAACACCTTTGGCTTGGCGCTGAACTTAGAGCGTGATTCAGTTGGCGCCGTTATTTTGGGCGCGTACGAGCACATCTCTGAAGGCGACACCGTTAAATGTACCGGTCGTATTCTTGAAGTGCCTATCGGCCCAGAGCTACGCGGTCGTGTTGTTAATGCACTCGGTCAGCCTATCGATGGCAAAGGCCCAGTCAATGCAAAACTGCAAGCGCCGATCGAAAAGATTGCGCCCGGCGTTATTGCTCGTCAGTCCGTTTCGCAGCCACTGCAAACCGGTCTGAAAGCGATTGACTCCATGGTGCCTATCGGCCGTGGTCAGCGTGAGTTGATCATTGGTGATCGTCAAACAGGTAAAACAGCCGTTGCGATCGACACCATCATTAATCAAAAAGGTCAGGGCGTAACGTGTATCTACGTTGCGATCGGCCAAAAAGCGTCATCGATCAAAAACGTTGTGCGCGCGCTCGATGAGCATGGCGCACTCGACTACACCATCATCGTTGCAGCGTCGGCTTCTGAGTCGGCAGCGATGCAATTCGTGTCAGCCTATTCGGGTTGTGCGATGGGTGAATATTTCCGTGATCGCGGCGAAGATGCCTTGATCATTTATGACGATTTGTCGAAACAAGCGGTTGCCTATCGTCAGGTGTCCTTGCTGCTGCGTCGTCCACCGGGCCGTGAAGCGTTCCCTGGCGACGTGTTCTATCTCCACTCGCGTTTGCTCGAGCGTGCAGCACGCGTCAATCCTGATTACGTTGAAGCGTTCACCAAAGGCGAAGTCAAAGGCAAGACCGGTTCATTGACCGCATTGCCAATTATCGAAACCCAAGCGGGTGACGTTTCGGCGTTCGTTCCGACCAACGTGATTTCGATTACTGATGGCCAGATCTTTTTGGAGACCTCACTGTTTAATGCCGGTATTCGTCCTGCGATTAACGCCGGCATTTCGGTGTCGCGTGTGGGTGGCGCTGCTCAAACTAAAGTCATCAAAGGCTTGTCTGGTGGTATTCGTACCGACTTGGCGCAGTATCGTGAATTGGCAGCGTTTGCGCAGTTCGCTTCCGATCTGGACGAAGCAACCCGTAAGCAGCTCGATCGCGGTGCACGTGTAACTGAATTGCTCAAGCAAGCTCAGTACGCACCATTGACAGTTTCGTTGATGGCAGTGAGTTTGTTTGCCGTAAACAAAGGCTACCTCGACGATATCGAAGTTCGCGAAGTGCTCGGCTTTGAACATGATCTGCATAAATTCCTGCAGACCAGCAACGCTGAATTACTCAAGCGTATCGAAGATACGAAACAACTCTCGAAGGAAGACGAGGCCGTGTTGACATCGGCAATCGAAAACTTCAAGAAATCGTTCTGATCTCAAACCGGGAGCATAGCAATGGCTGCAGGTAAAGAGATACGCGGCAAGATCAAGAGCGTCGAGAACACCAAAAAAATCACCAAGGCGATGGAGATGGTCGCCGCATCCAAAATGCGCAAAGCGCAGGAGCGGATGCGTTCGGCTCGTCCCTACAGCGAAAAAATCCGTACCGTGTCTGCGCACTTAGCGCAGGCGAATCCGGAGTACACGCATCCGTTTTTGGTGAAGCACGAGAAGAGCAAAAAGATTGGCATCATCGTCATCACAACGGACAAAGGTTTGTGCGGTGGTTTAAACACCAACGTCCTGCGTCAAGTGACGAATCGTATGAAAGAGTTCGAAGCAGCAGGTAACAAAGTCGAACTCGTCACGATGGGCAACAAAGGTTTTGGTTTCATGAATCGTATTGGCGCAAAAGTGGTCGCGCATTACGTCAACATGGGTGACACACCACACCTTGAGCATCTGATTGGGCCGGTCAAAGTTTTGCTCGACTCGTACGATGATGAACAACTCGATGCGGTTTATATCTGCTACACGCGCTTCATTAACACCATGAAGCAAGAACCCGTGTTTGAGCAATTGTTGCCGCTGACAGCCGACAAGATGGAACCCGTGAATAGTTATTCTTGGGATTACTTGTACGAGCCCGATGCAAAATCAGTGATTGATGAATTGTTGTTGCGTTACGCAGAAGCGCTGGTGTATCAAGCCGTGGTTGAAAACATGGCGTCAGAGCAGGCAGCGCGCATGGTTGCGATGAAAGCAGCCACCGATAACGCTGGTAGCGTCATTGGTGAGCTTAAGCTGATCTACAACAAAACGCGTCAGGCAGCAATTACTAAAGAACTCTCTGAGATCGTCGCCGGTGCGGCTGCGGTTTAAGACACTACAACGAATTTCTATTTTTATTTAAAGGAACGAAAATGGCTGATGGCAAAATCGTTCAGTGTATCGGTGCTGTGGTCGACGTTGAATTCCCGCGTAACGCCATGCCCAAGATTTACGATGCGCTGAAAATGGAAGGTTCTGCGCTCACCCTCGAAGTGCAGCAGCAGCTCGGCGACGGCATAGTCCGCACCATTGCGCTCGGTTCTTCAGACGGTCTGCGTCGTGGCATGATCATCCAAAATACAGGCAAGCCAATCATGGTGCCCGTCGGTACAGGCACACTGGGTCGCATTATGGACGTGTTGGGTAATCCGATTGATGAAGTGGGTCCTGTCAAATCAGACAAACTCGCATCGATTCACCGTGCAGCTCCAGCATACGACGAACTCTCGCCTTCGCAAGAATTGCTCGAAACCGGTATTAAAGTTATTGACCTAGTCTGCCCGTTTGCTAAGGGCGGTAAAGTTGGTCTGTTCGGTGGTGCGGGTGTAGGCAAGACCGTGAACATGATGGAACTGATCAACAACATCGCGAAAGCACACTCAGGCTTGTCCGTGTTTGCGGGCGTAGGTGAGCGTACTCGTGAGGGTAACGACTTCTATCACGAGATGATTGAAGCTGGCGTTGTGAACACCGATGACTTCACCAAATCAAAAGTAGCGATGGTGTACGGTCAGATGAATGAGCCACCAGGAAACCGTTTGCGTGTTGCGTTGACTGGTTTGACCATCGCTGAATCTTTCCGTGATGAAGGTCGTGACGTTCTGTTCTTCGTCGATAACATTTATCGTTACACATTGGCCGGTACCGAAGTATCGGCGCTGCTGGGTCGTATGCCTTCAGCGGTGGGTTATCAGCCGACACTGGCCGAAGAAATGGGCCGTCTGCAAGAGCGTATTACATCTACAAAAACTGGTTCGATTACATCGATTCAGGCCGTGTACGTTCCTGCCGATGACTTGACCGATCCATCACCAGCAACCACGTTTGCTCACTTGGATTCCACCGTCGTTTTGTCGCGTGACATCGCTGCCTTGGGTATTTATCCAGCGGTTGACCCACTCGATTCAACCTCACGTCAGCTCGATCCAAACGTCGTTGGTCCTGACCACTACGACACAGCACGTGCCGTACAAGGCACGCTGCAGCGCTACAAAGAATTGCGCGACATTATCGCGATTCTGGGTATGGACGAATTGGCGCCAGAAGATAAATTGTTGGTGGCTCGCGCTCGTAAGATGCAGCGTTTTCTCTCGCAGCCTTTCCACGTTGCCGAAGTGTTTACCGGTTCGCCAGGCAAATACGTTTCATTGAAAGACACGATCAAGGGCTTCAAGATGATCGCATCCGGTGAACTCGATCATTTGCCAGAGCAAGCGTTCTACATGGTTGGCACGATTGATGAAGCCATCGAAAAAGCTAAGAAGATTCAATAAGCGATAAAGCGTAGCGGCATGGTGACATGCCGCTTACTTTGTATTTCTCGCTTAATCAAAAAGGGTTTTTATGTCCAACACCATTCAGGTTGATGTGGTTTCAGCAGAAGAGCAGATTTATTCTGGTCCGGCTGAATTTGTCACACTGCCCGGTGAAGTCGGTGAATTGGGAATTTATCCAAGACATACACCACTCATCACACGTATCAAGCCCGGCGCAGTTCGTATCAAAGTGCCTGGCGCGGCAGAAGAAGAATTTGTGTTCGTCGCAGGCGGCATACTCGAAGTACAACCACATGGTGTAACCGTTATGGCCGACACCGCAATACGTGGCAAAGACCTCGACGAAGCCAAGGCGAATCAAGTCAAAAAAATGGCAGAAGAAGCGATGGTTAATCGTGAATCAGATATCGATTACGCAGTTGCTCAAACTGAGCTAACGATTGCACTCGCACAGCTAGCAGCGATTCAACGTTTGCGTCATAAGCGTTAAAAATAAATGCTCAGTAAAAAAGGCAGCTAAGGCTGCCTTTTTTATTAGTAAGAAGGTTGTGTAGCCAACGAGATTTGAATATCGCAATCAAAAATCGAGCCTAATTAAAACTCACGCTGCAGACCATTTCATCGATCGTTGTATCGCTTCATCCCACACCCCCAAATGATGGGTGCGTTTGTCGGCTGACATATTCGGCTCAAAGCGTCGTTCAACATGCCACTGTTCCGCAATCTCTTCTTGCGTAGCCCAAAATCCTACGCCCAGTCCGGCCAGGTAACCTGCACCTAGTGCTGTCGTTTCCGTCACTTCTGGCCGCACCACAGGTACATTTAAAATATCCGCTTGAAACTGCATCAACAAATTATTACTCGCGGCACCACCATCAACGCGTAGTTCTTTAATGCCCGTACCCGCATCTTTTTCCATGGCTTGTAAAACATCCGCCGTTTGAAAAGCGATACCTTCCAGTGCGGCGCGTGCGATATGCCCCGCTTGGGTGCCGCGTGTAATACCAAGTAATGTACCGCGAGCATACGCATCCCAGTGCGGCGCTCCTAGGCCAGAGAAAGCTGGAACAAAGGTTAAGCCATCGCTATCAGGAACAGTTTTAGCTAAAGTTTCAACATCGCTTGATTGCTTAATAATCCCTAAACCATCGCGCAGCCACTGTACCGTAGCGCCACCCATAAACACACCACCTTCAAACATGTAATCCGTTTTGTGAGGTGTTGTATGACCCGTGGTCCAGCCTACAGTAGTGAGTAAACGATTCTGTGAATCAACCGCTGCACCCGTATTCATTAAAATAAAACAACCCGTGCCATACGTGCTTTTCACCATGCCGGGTTTAAAGCAGGCTTGTCCATACGTCGCTGCTTGTTGATCACCGGCGATGCCAGCAATCGGTAAAGGCGCTCCAAAAAATTTTGCATCAGTCGTCGCAGCGATACCGCTACTCGGAACAACCTTAGGCAAAATAGCGCGTGGAATTTTTAGTATGGAGAGTAATTCATCATCCCAATCTAAGGTATGAATATTAAACATCAGCGTACGTGATGCATTACTCGTGTCGGTCAGATGAGCGCCGGATAATTTATAGATAAGCCATGAATCAACCGTACCAAAAGCTAGCTCACCTTTTTCAGCGCGCGATCGCGCATTCGGCACATTGTCGAGCAGCCAGCGCAATTTAGTCCCTGAAAAATAGGCATCAATCACCAAGCCCGTTTTCTTTTGAAACAATTCACTCTTGCCTTCATCGCGTAGCGTGTCGCACAAACTCGCAGCGCGACGATCTTGCCAAACAATCGCATGCGCTACCGGTTCGCCGGTTTTTCTATCCCACAGTACCGATGTTTCTCGTTGGTTCGTAATACCAATCGCAGCAATATCTTTGGCCGTGAGGTGATGCTCACGCAAGACCTGTTGAGTCACCGCTAGCTGCGATGTCCAAATTTCATTGGCATCATGCTCAACCCATCCGGGGTGTGGAAAAAATTGTGTGAACTCTTGTTGTGCCATGCCGTGAATCCGGCCGCTACGATTAAACAAGATGGCACGTGAGCTCGTTGTGCCCTGATCGATTGCGAGTATGTACTGGTCAGCCATGCGAACCTCGAGGATGAAAAAAAGCGCGGAGAGCCGCGCTTTTCAGTGAAGCGTGAAGTTAACTAAAACCTCACGCAACCAATCTGTTTGAACGAATCCCAACCTTGTGAGCTGAGATTCGTTCGCGCGCAAAATTATTTTACGCGACCTTCTTTCCAAGCTTGGAGAAGTTTGTCATAGGCGATTGTTTCACCCTTTGGCTTCTCGTTCGCCAGTTTCTTCCATGGTGCAGACGTATCCGACAGATACTTGTTTGGATCGCCTTTTTCGTTCAGCTTAGGTGCGCAATTCTGCATACCTGCGCGCTGCAGACGCTCCATCACTTTGTCCATCTCATCAGCCAGATTGTCCATAGCTGCTTGTGGAGTCTTCTCGCCAGTGACAGCGGTCGCAACGTTTTTCCACCAGAGCTGAGCCAACTTAGGATAGTCTGGAACGTTGGTACCGGTTGGAGTCCACGCAACACGTGCTGGGCTGCGATAGAACTCGATCAGGCCGCCGTATTTAGCAGCATTCTTCGTGAAGTACTCATGACGGATGTCGGAGTCACGAACGAACGTCAGACCTTCGATCGATTTTTTCAGCGAAGTCGATTTCGCGTTCACGAACTGAGCGTACAACCAAGCAGCTGATTTGCGCTCATCCGGTGTCGATTTGAAGAACGTCCAGGAACCCACGTCCTGATAACCATTCTGCATACCGTCTTTCCAGTAAGGACCGTGTGGGCCAGGAGCCATACGCCATTTGGGTGAGCCATCCGCGTTGTTAACGGCCGGTGCTTTGCTCATGCCCGCTGTAAATGCGGTGTACCAGAAGATCTGCTGAGCGATCTGACCTTGGCCAGGTACAGGACCCGCTTCAGAGAACGTCATGCCCATCGCTTCTTTAGGTGAGTACAGCTTCATCCAGTCGATGTACTTCGTCAGAGCGTAAACCGCAGCTGGCGAGTTCGTCGCACCACCACGTGACACGGACGCACCTACGGGTGTGCACTTGTCAGCGGCAACACGAATACCCCATTCATCGACAGGCAGACCATTAGGAATACCTTTGTCGGCGGTACCAGCCATCGACAACCAAGCATCAGTGAAGCGCCAGCCTAGTGATGGATCCTTTTTGCCGTAGTCCATGTGACCAAAGACTTTTTTGCCATCGAGTTCTTTCACGTCGTTCGTAAAGAAGTTAGCGATGTCTTCATACGCGGACCAGTTTTGTGGCACGCCCAGGTCGTAGCCATATTTCGCTTTAAACTTGTCTTGCAAGTCTTTGCGAGCAAACCAGTCAGCGCGGAACCAGTAAAGGTTAGCGAACTGTTGGTCAGGCAATTGATAAATTTTCTTGTCAGGACCGGTAACGAAGCTAATACCAATGAAATCCTTCAAATCCAAACCAGGGTTAGTAAATTCTTTACCAGCACCGGCCATGAAATCGGACAAAGGAATCACAGCGCCATAACGGAAGTGGGTACCGATCAAATCGGAATCCGAAATCCAGCCGTCATAGATGCTCTTACCGGATTGCATCGATGTCTGCAGCTTCTCGACTACGTCACCTTCTTGGATCAAGTCATGTTTGACTTTAATGCCGGTGATCTCTTCAAAAGCCTTCGCCATCACCTTGGACTCGTAAACGTGGGTGTCGATAGTCTCTGACACAACGTTAATTTCTTTTACGCCTTTGGCTTTGAGCTTTTCAGCCGCATCGATAAACCATTTCATTTCATCGAGTTGCTGTTTGCGGCTCAACGTCGATGGCTGGAACTCTTTGTCCACCCATTTCTCTGCGGCTTTCATGTCAGCCCAGGACGCGCCTGAGGCTAGCATTGCTGCAATCGCAATAGCACTAAGTTTAAGTTTCATCTTGTCTCCTCTTCGCACCTTCCCGGACAGAACAA
>JAIPCX010000007.1 GCA_021737945.1 Polynucleobacter sp. | reverse complement strand
ATCAGCTCCACGAATGCCGATCAGGAAGAGGCGGTTGAAGAACTCGAAATCGATTACAGCGGCGACAGTGTCGACATTGGTTTTAATGTGACGTATTTGTTAGATGTCTTGAACAATTTGAAATGCGATCAAGTTAGCATTTCTCTGGGCGATGCAAATTCATCAGCATTGATAACGGTTCCCGATGATCCGAATTTCAAATACGTCGTTATGCCGATGAGAATTTGAAACACGTAACTCGTTATGCGAAGGGGCCCGCTGGCCCCTTTGACGCATTATCAACACAGTGATTTACTGCGCAATTGTTTTATTAAGGTAGCCATGGCCGCAATTCCATCAGAAAACAGCAATCCGTCTAACCAATATGGCGCGTCATCCATACAAATTCTTGAGGGCCTAGAAGCGGTTCGAAAACGACCTGGTATGTATATCGGCGATACGTCCGACGGCACCGGTTTGCATCATCTGGTATTTGAAGTGTTGGATAACTCTATCGATGAGTCCCTGGCAGGTCATTGCACGGAAATCGACGTCACCATCCATTCGGATAATTCGATCTCTATTCGCGATAATGGTCGCGGCATACCGACCGGAATCAAGTGGGATGATAAACACGAGCCTAAGCGTAGTGCGGCTGAAATTGTGATGACCGAGTTGCATGCGGGCGGTAAGTTCGATCAAAACTCTTACAAAGTTTCGGGCGGCTTGCATGGCGTGGGTGTTTCGTGCGTCAACGCGCTGTCTAAAAAATTGCGTTTGACCATACGTCGTGATGGCAAACAATACTTTATGGAGTTTGCGCATGGTATTCCGCAAAATCGTGAAACAGAAACTCAAGAAGGCATAGAAGTTTCTCCGATCAAAGTGATGGGTGACACCGATAAGCGCGGAACCGAAGTTCATTTTTGGGCTGACGAAGAAATCTTCACCCATGTTGAGTACCACTACGACATTCTTGCCAAACGTATACGCGAACTATCGTTTTTGAATAATGGCGTGCACATTAAGCTGACAGATCAGCGCACGGGCAAAGAAGAAAGCTTTGCTTTTGAGGGCGGCACTCGCGGTTTTGTTGAGTACATCAATAAAAATAAAAATGTACTCCATCCAAATGTGTTTCAGGCGACTGGCGAGCGCATGTCTGAACACAACACGCAGATTTCAGTCGATGTATCTATGCAATGGAACGATGCTTTCAATGAGCAGGTGCTGTGCTTCACTAATAATATTCCGCAGCGTGATGGCGGCGCGCATTTGACGGGTTTGCGTGCAGCGATGACACGTGTCATTAATAAATACATTGATGAACACGAGTTCGCTAAAAAAGCGAAAGTAGAAATTGCCAGTGATGACATGCGCGAAGGTTTGACTTGCGTGTTATCGGTCAAAGTACCCGAGCCGAAATTTAGTTCACAAACCAAAGACAAGCTCGTATCGTCGGAAGTTCGCGGTCCGGTAGAAGAAGTCGTCGCTAAGACGCTAACTGATTATTTGGCAGAGCGTCCGCATGACGCAAAAATTATCTGTGGAAAAATCGTTGAGGCTGCCCGCGCACGCGAGGCCGCGCGTAAAGCTCGAGAGTTAACGCGGCGTAAAGGCATCATGGACGGCTTGGGTTTGTCGGCAAAGCTGGCTGACTGCCAAGAGAAAGACCCTGCACTCTGCGAGTTGTATATCGTCGAGGGTGACTCAGCGGGAGGTTCGGCTAAGCAGGGTCGCGACAGAAAATTTCAAGCGATTCTTCCTTTGCGCGGCAAGGTATTAAATGTTGAGAAGGCGCGCTTTGAAAAAATGCTTTCTTCTGAGCAAATCACTACCTTGATAGCGACATTAGGTACGTCGATTGGTGCCGATGAATTCAACATCGATAAACTACGCTATCACCGCATCATTATCATGACCGATGCGGACGTCGACGGCGCACATATTCGAACGCTCCTGCTGACCTTGCTGTATCGCCAGATGCCGCTCTTAGTCGAGCGTGGCCATGTGTATATCGCGCAGCCACCTTTATACAAAGTTAAGCATGGCAAAGATGAGCGCTACTTGAAAGACGATTTAGAAGAAGCTAGCTACATGATGCAAATCGCACTGAATGATGCAGCGCTGGTGCCTTCTGAAAACGCAGTAGCGATTGCGGGCGATGCTTTGGCCGAATTGGTTCGTAAGTACAACACAGCGAACGCTATCATCATGCGCCTCTCACGCGTGATTGATGATGCTGCTTTGTCGGCCATCATGACTGGCGTAACTCTCGATATGGATACCGAAGAATCTTCTGCGGCATCTGCCGCATCGTTGGAGGCGGCTATCAATGATCCTGCTGTGACAGTGACGGCAACGAGCGATGAATTATCGGCGCGGCGCAGCCTCCGGATTGCGCGTCGCCATCACGGCAATTTAAAAATCAGTGTGATCGATGCCGATTTTGTGCTTAGCGCAGATTATGGTTTGCTGGCTGAGGCTGCCGCGACGTTTAAAGGTTTGATTGGGCCGGGAGCGTTAGTGCGACGGGGTTCGGGCGAGAAAATACGAGAATCGGCCATCATCGATTTCCACCATGCGATGGCCTGGTTGCGCGATGAAGCAGAGCGCGGCGTCACTAAGCAGCGATATAAAGGTTTGGGTGAGATGAATCCCGAGCAGCTGTGGGAGACCACGATGGACCCAACCGTGCGCCGTTTGTTACGAGTTCAGATTGAAGATGCGATCGCAGCCGATCAAATCTTCACCACGCTGATGGGTGACGACGTTGAACCTAGAAGGGCATTTATTGAAATGAATGCACTGGCGGCAGGCAATATCGACGTTTAATTTCCCTCACCTTTGACTAAAAGTCATAAGTGTATCAACTGAACGATAAGCTTATTGATTTTTAGTGTGAATATACTGTCTCCAGGTTCTTAATCTGGCATGGCATGGCTATTCAGGCAATTCTTTTTGACGCTTACGGCACGCTCTTCGATGTGTATTCGATGGGCGTGCTGGCGGAGCGACTTTTCCCAGGGCGCGGTAGCGCGCTGGCGGATCTCTGGCGAGACAAGCAGATTGAATACACCCGCTTGCGTACGCTCTCCAACACCTACAAGCCCTTTTGGGAAGTCACACAGGATGCGCTGATTTTCTCTTGTCGCAAGCTGGGCCTTGATCTAACGCTCGATGCGCAGAATCAGCTCATGGGTCAATACGCCAAGCTGTCAGCCTTTCCCGAATGCCTTGATGTGCTTACCCGCTTGCGTGAGCGTGGGATGAAGCTGGCCATACTTTCAAATGGCAATCCCGACATGCTTGATGCGGCCGTTCATGCTGCCGGGATGGACGATTTACTGAATGCTGTTTTATCGGTGCATCTGGTAAAAAAATTCAAGACTGCACCTGAAGCGTATCAACTGGGACCGGACACTTTCGGTTTAGCAGCGAGAGACATGTTGTTTGTGTCGAGTAATGCCTGGGACATTTGCGGTGCAGCTTGGTTTGGTTATCCAACCTTCTGGGTGAATCGTGCGAATGCGCCGATGGAAGAATTAGGTGTCACACCGAAAGGCAGCGGAACATCTCTGAATGATTTGTTGAATTTTGTTGGCGCTGGTTAGTCCAAGCCAACGCATTTTTATGATTATTAACGCAGGAAAGACCAACGATATGATTAAACGAACTGATTGCCATGGATTGCAGGTAGATACTGTTCTTCAGAACTTTATTGATTACAAGGTCTTACCAGGCACAGGTTTGACGAGTGACGCGTTTTGGAAAGGCTTCGCGCAAATCGCGAATGACTTAGCACCCAAAAATGCGGCTTTGTTAGCCGAGCGTGATCGTTTGCAACATGAACTCGATGGGTGGCATAAAGCCCATCCAGGACCGATTGCTGATGTAGCTGAGTACCGTAAATTTTTAGAATCGGTTGGTTATTTAGTACCTGTACCTGAACAGGTTAATGTGACAACTGAAAATGTGGATGCTGAATTATCAGTAACGGCCGGTCCACAATTAGTGGTGCCAATTTTGAATGCGCGTTATGCACTGAACGCTGCCAATGCTCGTTGGGGTTCTTTGTACGATGCCTTGTATGGCACCGATGCGATTCCAGAAACCGATGGTGCAACTCGCGCCGGTGGATACAACCCTGTGCGTGGTGCGAAGGTGATTGCCTTTGCAAGAAATTTTTTAGATCAATCGGCGCCATTATCAAGCGGCTCACATGCCAACGCGACAACGTATGTTGTTAACGCAGGTCAATTGGTAGTTACGCTTGAGGATGGCAGCGCGGTAGGATTAAAAGACGCGGCAAAATTTATCGGCTATCAAGGTAAAGCGACGTCACCTTCGTCGGTACTGTTAAAAAATCACGGTATTCACATCGACATCCGCATTGATCGCAACACACCCATCGGAAAAACAGATGCCGCAGGCATATCAGATATCGTCATCGAATCGGCATTGTCGACGATTCTCGATCTAGAGGATTCAGTCACTGTGGTTGATGGCACAGATAAAGTGGTGGCCTATGAAAATTGGTTGGGTATTTTAAAAGGCACCTTAGTTGAAAGCGTCAATAAGGGCGGCAAAACATTTGACCGTACATTGAATGCTGATCGTGAGTACAAAGGCGCAAACGGACAAACTGTAAAACTACATGGCCGCTCATTACTGTTTTTACGCAATGTAGGTCATCTGATGACGAATCCAGCGATTCTCATGGCCGATGGCAAAGAAATCCCTGAAGGTATTTTGGATGCAGTGGTAACAACCACGATTGCGCTGCATGACTTGAAGCGCCCTGCAACTCAGACAATAGGAAATACTCGTACCGGATCAGTCTATATTGTTAAACCAAAAATGCATGGTCCAGAAGAGGTTGCCTTCGCAGCCGAATTATTTAGTCGTGTTGAAGCCATGCTTGGTTTGAAAGAGAATACAGTTAAGCTAGGCATCATGGATGAAGAGCGTCGCACATCCACCAATTTGAAGGCCTGTCTGCAAGAAGCATCGAAGCGAGTTGCATTCATTAACACCGGATTTTTAGATCGTACCGGCGACGAGATGCATTCATCCATGACGGCAGGACCAATGATGCGCAAAGGGGATATGAAAACATCCACCTGGCTCTCCGCCTATGAGCGCAGTAACGTATTGACGGGTCTTTCATCCGGTATGCGCGGTCGTGGTCAGATAGGTAAAGGTATGTGGGCGATGCCTGACCTGATGGCCGAAATGCTTGAGCAAAAAATTGGTCATCCTAAAGCCGGTGCAAATACTGCTTGGGTGCCATCACCAACGGCTGCGACATTGCATGCTATGCACTATCACCAAGTCGATGTGGCAGAAATTCAGCAGCAATTAGAAAAAGTAGATGCTCCAACTGAGCTGAAGAAATTGCGTGATGAGCTATTGATGATTCCAGTAGTGGCAAAACCGAATTGGTCAGCGGCAGATATTCAACAAGAGTTAGATAACAATGCACAAGGCATTCTGGGTTATGTGGTGCGCTGGGTCGAGCAAGGCGTGGGTTGTTCGAAAGTGCCAGATATTCATAATGTCAGCCTGATGGAAGATCGCGCTACCTTGCGTATCTCTAGTCAACATATCGCTAACTGGTTGTTGCATGGTGTAGTGACCGAGGCGCAGGTAAAAGAAACACTAGAGCGTATGGCTAAGGTTGTTGATGGCCAAAATTCCGGCGATCCGTTTTATCGTCCTATGGCGATTAATCTGTCAACGTCACATGCATTTCAAGCAGCCAGCGATTTGGTGTTTAAAGGTTTAGAGCAGCCTGCTGGTTATACCGAGCCGCTATTGCACGCGTGGCGCTTGAAGTTTAAAAAAGAAGTGATGCGCGCTTGATTAGTTAATTTCAAAAAACAAAGCCAGCATATGCTGGCTTTGTTTTTGTAGATGTAGCTTTTAATTAAGCGGCGAGTTTAATTGTATTAGTGCTAGAAACAGGGCTGCGAATTAAATGATCAAAAGCTCCCAGCGCTGCTTTAGATCCTTCACCCATAGCGATGATGATTTGCTTGTAAGGCACAGTGGTTACATCGCCAGCGGCGAATACACCAGGGATTGAAGTTTGACCTTTAGCATCAATCTCAATTTCACCGCGAGATGATAGAGCGACGGTTCCTTTGAGCCAATCGGTATTGGGCAATAAACCAATCTGCACAAAGATCCCTTCGAGCTCCAACGATTTCGATTGACCGCTGACTCTATCCGTATAGCGCATGCCATTTACTTTGACACCATCACCTATCACTTCTGTAGTTTGTGCTTGAGTAATGATCGTCACGTTCTGCAGGCTACGCAATTTTCGTTGCAATACTTCATCAGCGCGCAATGTCGCGTCGAATTCAAGCAAGGTCACGTGACTCACCATGCCAGCTAAATCAATCGCCGCTTCTACGCCCGAATTGCCGCCACCAACTACCGCTACGGGTTTGCCTTTAAACAGCGGCCCATCACAATGCGGGCAGTAAGCTACGCCTTTGTTGCGGTAGGTTTGTTCACCAGGCACATTCAATTCGCGCCAGCGCGCGCCGGTGGCAATCACTACGGATTTTGCCTTTAAGCTAGCTCCGCTATCAAGTTTGATTTCAATAAGTTCACCCGGAATGATTGCTGACGCACGCTGAAGATTCATGACATCAACATCATACGACTTCACGTGCTGTTCGAGAGCTGAGACTAATTTAGGCCCTTCAGTTTCTTTCATCGAAATGAAATTTTCTATACTTAAGGTATCCAGGACTTGGCCGCCAAAGCGCTGCGCTACGATACCTGTGCGTATACCTTTGCGAGCCGAATAAATCGCTGCTGAAGCGCCGGCGGGACCGCCGCCGATGATGAGCATGTCAAATACATCTTTCGCGTCAATGGTTTCGGCAGCGCGTGCTGTAGCGCCCGTGTCTAATTTCACTAAAATTTCTTCTAACGTCATTCGACCTTGATCGAAAATTTCGCCATTCAAAAATACGGACGGAACCGCCATTATTTGACGTTGTTTTATTTCTTCCTGAAACAAGGCGCCATCAATCATTACGTGTTGAATGTTGGTATTCACTACAGCCATTAAATTAAGTGCCTGTACAACTTCCGGACAGTTTTGACACGAAAGAGAAATGTAGGTCTCGAACAAATACTCCCCTTTTAATTGACGTATCTGTTCGAGCACATCGTCACTGACTTTCGGAGGATGACCACCCACTTGCAAAAGAGCCAAAACCAACGATGTGAATTCATGGCCCATAGGTATGCCAGCAAAACGCACGCCTGACTTGCTTCCTACGCGATTAAGTGCAAAGGATGGTTTGCGCTCAGCGTCATCATTACGCTCTTCAAAAGAAAGGCGCGGTGACAGCGCAGCAATTTCTTGCAGCATGCTGCGCATTTCTTGCGATTTTTCGCTGTGGTCCAGCGAGGCAATGATCTCGACAGAATGGGTAATTTTATCGAGGTAGTTTTGCAACTGAGTTTTAATGGCGGCGTCTAACATGAGGACCTCGTAATGTGATGAATGGCGAATCTAGGAGTTAGATTTTTCCAACCAGATCGAGCGAAGGTGCCAGTGTTTCAGCGCCGGGCGTCCATTTGGCAGGACAGACTTGGCCTGGATGAGCAGCGACGTACTGTGCAGCCTGTACTTTGCGTAGTAGTTCTGTCGCGTCACGGCCGATGCCGTCATCATGAATTTCGGCGATTTTGATTTGGCCTTCAGGGTTGATGACGAAGGTGCCGCGTAATGCTAAGCCGCTCTCTTCGACCATCACGTCGAAATTGCGTGTGATGGCGCCAGTAGGATCGCCCAACATCGGATAGCGAATTTTGCTAATCGTGTCCGAGGTGTCATGCCAGGCTTTGTGAGAAAAATGCGTGTCAGTCGATACGCCGTAGATTTCTACGCCCAACGATTTAAATGTATCGTAGTGGTCAGCCAGATCGCCGAGTTCGGTTGGGCAGACAAAGGTGAAATCAGCGGGGTAGAAGAACACGACTGACCATTGGCCTTTTACATTGGCTTCAGTAACAGGAACGAACTTCCCATCGTGGTAAGCGGTGGTTTTGAATGGTTTGATAGTGGTGTTGATCAAAGACATGGTTTTACTCCTTAGGGGTGGTTAAATAATTAGTACTGAGGAGCGGATCATAGGCAACATTAATCAATCGGTAAATTTGATAGTTTTTATTAATAAGATAGCCTGTGCCTATTACACTAAAATAATCGATAGATTTTTATCTGACGTCTAGAAAAAACCGTCTCAAGCCATACATATAAGTGCCTCGGAGTGGATTTGGCGTCGCGGTTTGATGACGGCCAGGCACCTAACGTCAGGGGATTGAATTACGACCTTGTAGAGTTTGGTGGTAATTCGAGCATTCCCGCCGAGTTTGAGTAGAATGCGGTCATACGTTATTGTGTTGTGCGGATTTTTTCCGCGTGTTTGTCCTTTGGAGGAACCATGAAAAAGCTTTGGGTAGCACTGATGATTGTGATGTTGGGTATGACAGGCGGTATTACTAACGTGGAGGCAAAGCGCTTGGGAGGCGGAGGCTCATTTGGAAAATCCTCGCCGAGTCCAGCTAAGCCTGCACCCATGCAGAATGCAGGTCAGCAGGCCCCTCGTCCAGCAGCACCTGCAGCTCCAGCACCTGCTAGTCCGTGGAGGGGCATCGTCGGTGGCGCACTATTGGGTCTTGGCATAGGGGCTTTGATGTCCCACTTTGGTATGGGCGCCGAGCTTGGTAGCATGATAAGCAGCTTTTTGATGATTGCTTTGATTGGCTTGGCCATATTTTTTATCGTCCGCCTATTGGCTCGCAGATCAGGAGCCGCCGCGCCGCAGCCTTCCTTTGCAACTCCATATGCAGATGTGCCTTCCCAGCGCGTTGCAACCCCTGAGATTGGTTCGAATTTAGGCCAAGCTTCGGGAGGACCTGCACCTGTGCAATGGGACAGTGGTCAGACGCAGACCGTTCCAGCGGGATTTGATACAGCCGGTTTCCTTCGCAGTGCGAAAACAAACTTTATTCGTATGCAGGCAGCGTGGGATAAAGCAGATGTCAATGATATTCGTGAATTCACTACCCCCGAGATGTTTGCTGAGTTGAAGATGCAGCTTACTGAGCGAGGAACAACCGCCAATCATACGGATGTCGTTAGCTTGGAAGCAGAAATGCTGGGTGTAGAAACGACATCTGATGCATATATTGCTAGCGTTCGTTTTCATGGCATGGTGCGCGAATCGGAAAATGCAACGGCTGAAGCGTTTAGTGAAACGTGGGTGTTGGAAAAACCGGTTTCAGGACAAGGCGGCTGGTTGTTGGCGGGTCTGCAGCAGAGCTAATTTTTCTGCGCTGTGACGAAAGGCATTTATGCACTTTCTTCGCTTCGATTAGTAAGTCATTAAATACCGCTCGCAGGAAACTGCGGGCGGTTTTTTTTCTTGTGGCACCCCCCTAATATTTTGAATGCACGAACGTATGTCAGACATCAAAAAATTAAGCTCCACTGAGTTGGCTTCGTTTTTATTAGCTGGCGCTGCACTGCTGCTGATACTACATTCTGGATTGTTAGCTGCGTTGTATTCGGGTTTACTGGTATATGCCCTAGTTCATTTGATCGCACCGGCATTGAGTTCGCGCATGAGTAATCAGAAGGCGAAATTAACATCGGTAGCGGTGCTTGGATCGGTGATTGTTTTATTGTTGACGCTGGTACTTTGGTTTCCTCTCGCATTTTTTCTTTCAGATGATGGCAGCTACCCGGTCTTAGTAAAAAAAATGGCAGATTTGATTGAACTGTCGCGCAATCAAATTCCCGAATGGATAGCAGACTATTTGCCGGAGAGTGCAGAGGCCTTACAGCAAACACTCACAGCATGGATGCGTGAGCATGCAGGGCAAGCTAAGCATATCGGAGAACAAACAGGCAGAACGGTCGCACACTTAATAATTGGTATGGTCATCGGTGCGATGGCGGCGCTGTATGACACCACACGCATACATCACTTTAAACCGCTAGCGGCAGCCATGCATAAGCGAGTCGTCAATCTGCATCAAGCGTTTCGACAAATCGTCTTTGCTCAAGTTCAGATAGCGGCTATAAATGCTGTTTTTACCGGTGTATTTCTTTTGCTTATTTTGCCGATGGCGGGTATTCAATTACCCTTCGTCAAGACAATGATTTTGGTTACTTTTGTCGCCGGCCTCTTGCCTGTGATTGGTAACTTAATTTCAAACACTGTGATCGTGGTGATTAGCTTGTCTCACTCATTATCGACAGCTGGATTGGCGTTACTTTTTCTAGTCACGATCCACAAGTTAGAATATTTTTTGAACGCCAAAATTGTGGGCACTAAAATCAATGCTCGCGCATGGGAACTACTATCGGCGATGTTGGTAATGGAGGCATTGTTTGGGATAGCCGGAGTGATTGCCGCTCCGGTTTTTTATGCCTATATCAAATCCGAACTATCCCATGCCGAACTGGTTTAACACCTAACCATTGCGCCAATTATTTTTGATCTTTGTTATCTTGATCGGCCAAAGAAGCGATCAAATCAACTGGTCGGGCAGAACGCTTACGCATACGTAAATTAAGCATTTCTACGGCTACAGAAAAGGCCATCGCGCTATAGATGTAGCCTTTGGGTACATGATGCCCTAGACTTTCGGCAATCAACACGACGCCAATCACGACTAAAAATGCGAGCGCAAGCATTTTTATGGTGGGGTGTGCTGATACGAATTCACCAATCGCTTTGGCAAACACCATCATTAATCCGACTGATGCGATGACTGCCGCTATCATCACGCTGATTTGTTCGACCATACCAATCGCTGTAATGATGGAGTCGAGTGAGAAAACAATGTCGATCAACATAATTTGAATAATTACTACACTAAACTTGTGTGCGACGGGGCGGCCCGAACTGTCGTGAGAACCTTCCATCGTTTCGTGAATTTCACCCACGCTTTTCCAGAGCAAAAATAAGCCACCAAGCAGGAGAACAAGGTCGCGTCCGGATAGACTCTGGTTCATTATTGTGATGATGGGTTCGGTCAGCCCAACTAGCCAGGCAAGAATCATTAACAAGCCTATGCGCATGAACATGGCGCCAAAAAGACCAATACGCCGAGCTAGCTCGCGTTTTTCAATCGGCAGCTTGTCGACTAGGATGGAAATGAAAATAACATTGTCTATCCCAAGCACGAGCTCTAAGGCTGTCAGCGTGAGAAATGCAGCCCACACGTTAGGATCCAGCAGTAGGTCCATCATAAATTGTTAGTTCCTTGGTCAAAAAAAGCCGGCCTACGCCGGCTTTGCACACGTAATTGAAACAAGTAATACAGCGAGCTTTTCCTGTGAGAAAGATTGGTAATGATTTCCTCGGATAGGATTTGCACCACGCCAGTCATGTTACCAGCGTCATTGCTATGCGCGCGCGCCTAGAATTTCTTAATGCGTGATGATGTAATCAGGATACTGATCGGCCAAGCGAGCAATTACATTTTGCCCCGTCATGCCACCCATATGACGCATCGCACATAAAGACTCATCTGCTTTTGTTCTACCCACATTGTTTCGTTCAGGTTCTGTCTTAAGCTCAGTGCTAGCTTGTTGTTGTCAGGCGGGCCTTGAAAAAGCGCCCACGACAGAATCGCAAGTAGCCCAACGTTAGTCAACACGACATGGGCTTTATATTGCCGGCTGTAGCAGCGGCTAAAAGTGACAGTGAAATCTTGCCATTATTAGTTTTAAATTCAAATTTGATGTAAATTCAACAACGCGCAGTATTGTAATTACACTGATAAAAAAATCAATCAAAACTTATGATAAAAAATTTGGTATTTAAATGGGTGGTTTTTATTTGATTAGGAAATATTCCTAAGCTAAAGCAAAATATTTTATTGATATTTCGTTTTATACATGTAATATTGAAATGGGTGCTGCCGTACTTAATACGTTTAAATTACCATTAACTTGGTAGTGTTTATACTAAGGTCGCTCACTTTTTATGCCACGAGAAGAAATTGTTTCTTCATCAATCAAACTAAAGTATGGAGATAGAATGAAAATAGCTATAACTTCAAAGATCGGTGCTTTATCGCTGATTGCTGCTTCATCCATGATGTTTGCAAGCACAGTTACCGCTGTCACTGTAAAGGCAGATAATTTCCAGCAAGCGGAATCACCTTGGGACATGGCATTCCTTAAAGATGGAACTATGTTCTACACAGAAAAGTGCAAAGGCTTATCTGTACGTTTGCCATCAGGCGATGTAAAGAAGTTGCTCGGTGTTGGTGGTTCAAGCGGTTATTCGCAAACTAAGGATGACCTCTTCTGCGATGGACAAGCGGGTGTTCAAGGCGTTGCTGTCGATCCTGAATTCGCATCAAATCGTTACATCTACCTATACTCCAGCTCACGTGGCGCAAACCGCACATACGAGGGTTACAACAACATCGTTATGCGTATGAAAGTGGACGCTTCCCTTTCTAAGGTTTCAGACCTTGTTGAAATTATTAATGACCTTGGCTACAAGCCAAAAAAATCTAACCACCCATTTGGTGGCCCGGGCGCACATAATGGCGGCCGCATTCGCTTCAGCCCTGCTGACGGATACTTGTATGTAGCTATTGGTGATAATCACAATGGTGCTGGCCCGCAAAGCCCAACGCAACTCCGCGGCAAGATATTGCGAGTTGATCGTGACGGTAAAGCAGCACCAGACAACAAACCACCAGCAGGTTTCGATAAGCGTATCTTCACATATGGCCATCGCAATCCACAAGGTATCTCCTTCCGTCCAGGTACCAATGAGCCCTACGTTTCCGAGAATGGTCCTTGGCATTCTGATGAAGTTACCAAACTGGAAAACGGTGGTAACGGTGGTTGGGATCCACGCGATAAAGTAAACGGACGCCCAGAGTGCCCAGATGCCTATTGCGGTTACTCGCCAAACCAAATGGGAGCATTGCCTCCTAAAGAACGCGCTGCATTCATGCCTATGACAGACCTGAAAGCCTATCCAAATGCGATGAAACCGGCTTGGAACAACAACGGCTTGTCACAGGGTATGTGTGGCAGCGTCTGGCTCCAAGGTAAACAGTGGAAAGAGTGGGAAGGTCGTCTCGCAGTTGGTTACGCTGGTATTGGTATCCACGGAACACCAACTGGTAACCGGATCGACATTCTTGATATTTCCAAAGACGGCAAATCGTCTAAGCGTGAAGAGTTGATGTGGCCTACATTTGCTGGTCGCTTCCGTCACCTGTCATTGGGTCCGGACGGCGCACTGTATGTAGCAGATGAAGCAAGCGGCATGATCTACAAAGTAACTCCAAACTAATCATCAGTTTGAATAAATGCGCTGCCGAGAGGTGGCGCATTTTTTTTCCTTGAATGACTAGTTAAACTAAAAAAACGTACAACAGTTGTTGCTTTTCAAGACCAACATTTCCCTTTTAAAATTATCTTAATCAACTTCAATAGAGGACTTTTAATGTTGCGACTCTTAGCATTGATTCTCGTTACCTGCTCAGCTTTCGGCGTAAGCACAGCGAAGGCTGATAATAGTGAACTTCAATTATTACTGCAGAAAAATAATTGTCTTGCATGTCACCTTATCGACAAACGAAAGTATGGTCCGAACTTAAAAGAGGTGGCGGAAAAATATGCTGGTGACAGCGGTGCAGTTGAGCGATTGGCGGCAAAAATTAAAGCAGGTGGAACAGGTGTTTGGGGTGAAGACATTATGCCGCCACAGGCTCAAGTTTCCGATGCAGATGCTCAAAAAATTGCAAAACTGGTGCTGTCACTTCAGTGAAGCAGTTTTTTTGTAAATGAAATTTAGATCAGCAATTAAGTTTTTTAAGATGTTTAGAAAAAATAGAGATAAAGTTTCGTAAAAATCCAAAAGATACCGCGAAATTTTTCACATGATGAGGCACTTTTTGAAGTATCAAGACACCTTATTCAATATTTTCTAATACTTGTCAGACAGCTGTTTTAAAAAAATCAACAGACCACATGTATGTGGTCTGATCATCTCAATAAGCAACACTGTGCTGTTGATATTTAGTTTAAGTAATAAACTGCAGTCACCTTCAAATCAAAATGCCCCCCAACAAAGTGTGACTGGTTCAATTTATACAATTGGACTATTGTTTTCGCAGAAAGCAAAAATGATTCTTTTCAAACTAAATGTTTTCTGTTGGGGCAGCGCAGAATCTTCTATGTATTTGACAGGCAAACGCAGATACTTGAATAAAATCTTGTTGGTGGTTTTATTGTTTAGTTCTGTATTTGCAAGAAGCGAGGATTGGACCGAAACTTCAATTGATAATTCGACTCAAGTTTTGTTGAGTAAAGAAAAAAACTTAAGTGCAGATGGTAAAAAACGGTTTAAAGTTAAATCAATCTTCAAAAACTACCGTGACATAATGGGTCTGCAATATAACAGTACGGTAACTCAATACACCATTTCGTGCGAATCAGATTCGGTCAGTGCTAAACAGCAGTTCGCTTTTAATAATGATGAATTAGTGTGGACATTTCCAGAGTTCAACAAAGAGGTAAAGGCGAGTTTGGAAATATCTGGCAAACTTTTAGAAAAAGTTTGTTCTGAATAGTCGTATTTAAAGTGATGGCAGCGACCACAGCGCCACAACAAGATCTGTGAACGTTATTGCTGATATGACCGTCTTAATCTCATAGCACTGCACAAATCATTGCTCAAACCACACAGGCCAGTTATTGGTCGATAAGCGCAGTACTTGTATCTTCTGTATTTGGATTCACAGTGAATCTTGCTTAGCCAGATTATCCCAACCTTTGACATCCGCCACTGACCCAGGCCAGAACCGCGCACATTAGCCTTCGCGCGCGCGGTTACCGTAAAGCTGACGATCAATCAGCAACTGGCGAAAACACAAACTAGTTAAGAGCGAAAAAATCACGCAGTTACTTCGCGGGCTTTTGTCGTAGATATGTTTCTAAGTAACTCCCATGTAAAAATTGCATGGGGTGAGAGTGTCAGCGTTTTTTCAATTCCACTTCAAATTGTGCAAACCACGCTGAGACCTTGTCGATGTCGGCATTGCTAAGCGGCTTGGCAATTACGCTCATTTGCTCATGCTGACGTTGACCATCGCGGAAGTGTCGCAACTGATTAACCAAATAAATTTCGGACTGTCCTGCTAGCGACGGTGTGCCAGGCATTTTAGAAAGTCCATTTTCACCGTGGCACATGGTGCAGCTTTGTGCAATTTCGGCGCCCGTTCTTTCTGCGGACAGAGCGGTGTTAGTGAAAACTGAAAAGACGATTGCTACTGAGAATAAAGTGACAGATTTCATGATGTAAATCGAAAAGTTGTTTTTGCGAAGGCCGAACTATAAGGTCAATTAAAAACGCCTGCCACGAGAAACCGGGGCAGGCGTTTTTGCGTAAAACACCGAGCCGTTGCTCGGTGAAACTACGAGAGTCGATTAGTTACCGGTGTAGCTGATGCGATAGAGCGCGCCAGCGTAGTCATCGGATACCAGAATCGAACCATCAGGCAGGTTAGCCACGTCAACTGGGCGGCCGATAGCGCGCTTAGTTGCTGCGTCAATGAAGCCTTCTGCGAACACTTCTGCTTTGCCAGCTGTGCCATCCGCGTTCACTGGAACGTAGTTGACCAGGTAGCCGCTAGGAACTGTACGGTTCCATGAGCCGTGCGAAGCAACGAAGATACCGCCCTGATATTTCTTAGGGAACGATTTGCCTGTGTAGAAAGACATACCGAGCTGAGCTTGGTGAGCTGGAAACTCAACTTGTGGGAACGTTGATTTTGGCTCTTTCATGTCTTTCAGTTCAGCAGCAGCAGGTGAACCTGCAACTTTGTAGTGACCGTTCCAGTATGGGAAACCGAAATGCTCACCAGCTTTGGTGATGCGGTTCAGTTCGCCTGGTGGAATGTCATCACCCAAACCGTCAACCTGGTTGTCTGTCGTCCAGATTGTTTTGTCTTTTGGGTTGATGTCGATACCAGCTGGGTTACGCATGCCCATTGCATACACTTCACGTCCTGAACCATCAAATGGGTTCAAGCGAACAACACCGCCGATACCCACTTTGTTGTACAGGTCGATTTTGTCTTTAGGCTGAACGTTGTATGGCTGACCCAAAGTAACGTAGAGCTTGCCATCATCAGCTACACGGCAAACGCGGCCAGTGTGGTTGTATGACTGCTCTTCAACTGGAATCAGGCCGCCTTCTTTGACTGCAGTAATAACTGCAACGTCCGGACCTTCGTAGAAGTATTCAGCAGCTGGGAAGTTCAGAACGCGGTTTGATTCAACCACGACCAAGAAACCGTCCTTAGTCCAGCAAACGCCGTTAGGATTTTTGAATTTGATCGAAGGTGCGAAAGGCTTAACTTCGTCAGCAGTCATGTCACCGTTACGGTCAGTAACTGCCCATACGGTGGTTTTGCGTGTACCAACGAACAGCATGTTGGTTGAAGGAGCAACTGCCATGTAACGTGCATCAGGAACGACTGCGTACAGTTCGATCTTAAATCCTTCAGGTAACTTGATTTTCTTCAGGTTAGCCTTGAGCTGTTCAACGTTCGCACCGGTCTGAGGAACGGTAGGAATGTCGATAGCTGTGTTGGTGTTTTTCATTGCCGAGATCTTTTCCAGATTCTCGTCGGCAAAGCTTGGCGCAGCAAAAGCTGCAACCAGCGCGGAAGCCAGAATGCTCTTAACGAATGAGGTGGATTTTGCCAATGTAATCTCCGATTGATTTTATTAACTGAACAATAAAACTAAGTAAACCCAAGCAAAAAGTTTCATTAATTTTTTAACAACCAAAGTAATGAAAACTAAGCCATGTTGCAAGTGGGGCCCTGAATATAGGCTCCCCATCGATTGTCATACAAGTGAATTTTTTTCATCAGCCTGTTATTTTCTGAATATAGGCTAATTAAGGCAAAGAACCTCCACAAATTCGGCTAAAAACTTGTACAACTGACTCTGTAACAGGGTTTTTTTCGAACAAATTTTTAAGTTCACAAAGATCTGACCAGACCTTAAAAACTTTTAAAATAAATTACCGAATCACTACGCCCCAAGGAGTATCTCCTACCGGGATTTCCCCGATTGTTTTTAACTCAACCGCATCGATCACAGAGACTGAGTTAGATCGACCATTGGCCACATAAAGTTTTTTGCTGTCGGATGTTATCGCCATATTCCAGGGGCGTTTACCGACGGGGATGGTGGCAATGATTTCATTGGTAGCTGTATCGATGGCAGACACGGTGCCATCCTTGCCATTCGTGACAAAGACGCGAGTGCCATCCGGTGATGCAGTTACGCCATTGCAGAAAATACCGGTTTTTAATTGCTTGATGACTTTGCGACTAGCTACGTCAATCACATACACCGTATTCACCAGCTCGGAAGCGACATAAGCGATTTTGCTATCCGGGCGAAAAGCGATCCCGCGCGGCCGATCGCCTACTTTTATTGAGGCAACCTGTTTACGTTTAGCGAGATCGATAACGTCAACGCTGTCTGCTTCTTCAGCTGAAACAAACATCCATTTGCCGTCAGGACTGAAGACCGCATGCTCAGGATTTTTACCACGCGTCTTTACCGCAAATTCTTTTCTGCCTGTGGCGGTATTAACAAAGTTAACCGAATTGCTGATCTCCGATGCTGCCGCAACCCACTTGCCATTGGGTGATATCGATACACCCTCAGGGGATTCACCTAACTCAACGGTGCCGGATGCGATGCGTTGATCGAGGTCGATTTTTACTAAAACGTTATTCGGTTGATCGCTAACATATAAAGTCTTGCCATCTTTGGAAGCCGCCAGACCTCTGGGTTTGTCTCCAGCTTTGATTTCAGCGACGACACTGTCGGTTTCGATGTCGATGACAGAAATCGTGCCGGATTTTTCATTTGGCACATAGGCAAAAGGTGCGGCTATCGAGGCAGCGCAAAAACCAGCGGCTACGATGACAAGCAGGGAGCCAAGTATCCGTATAAGTAGTATGGTCTTAATAGTCATGTGAGTTTTATTGGTTAGTTCATGGACAATATCTCGGAAGCGATCGTTGCGCCATCGGCTATAAGGGTGGATTTTTAGCGTTAGGTAATAAATCGCAAGAAAAGCATACAGCAAGCTGAATGAAGCGAACATTACCCCGACACCAAATCGAAAAGAAAATTTCGGGTACGATCGCAACTGAGATTAATAGATGAGCACGAAAAATGGGTTTATCACATTGTTTCGCATTACCCCTCCTTATTTTTGATTGAAAGATTTAAATGTCCGATAATTTCGATGAGCATGACTGGAAACGCTTTCTTAAAAGCTTGGGAGAAGATCCCGACCGGCCAGGCTTAATAGAAACGCCGGCTCGTGTTACGAAGGCGTGGAAGCATTGGTCTTCCGGTTATGGACAGAATCCAGCCGATGTTTTAAAAGCATTTGAAGATGGCGCGGAGGAGTACAACGAATTAATCGTCGTTCGCAATATTCCTGTGTATAGCCATTGCGAACATCATCTCGCCCCCTTCTTTGGCAAAGCGACTGTCGGTTATATGCCGGATGGGAAGATCGTTGGTTTGTCTAAACTCACGCGCTTAGTTGAATGTTTTGCGAAACGATTGCAAGTACAAGAGCGTCTCACCATTCAAGTCGCGAATGCGTTAATGGAACATTTGCAGCCTAAAGCAGTAGGCGTGGTGATTCGTTGTCGCCATCTTTGTATGGAAAGTCGCGGCATTAAAACGGCCGGTGAAGAAACGGTCACCTCCGCAATATTGGGAGAGTTACAGCCTAATCTTGCCATGCGTACCGAATTTCTTCATCTGGCCCGAGAAGATCTGGGTCATTGGTAGCGTTGAAGTAAACGCTGGTTTTTTGTAGAGTGGCCGAATAGCCATCTTCACATTTTTTTCTTAGTTGCGCCAGATTTCTTTTTACTCGCCAGCATTGTGCCGCGACAATTAGCTGAACCACAGCGACACTCATAGGCCGCCTTGAGTTTTTTTGTCATACGCATATCAATGACCAGGCCGTAGTCGTAACATAATTCATCGCCACGCCGAATATCGTTTAGCGCGTGTATGAATACGCGGCCTTTCTCTTCTTTTGCTTCGCAATTCGGATCACAGGCGTGGTTGATCCAGCGCGCATCATTACCGTGATCTCCTCCATCAATAAGCTTTCCGCTTTCAAGACTAAAGAAAAACGTGTGATGCGGATTATCGGGGTCTAACCCAAAACGTTTGTCAGCTTGTTTGTCGGTGATGCGCTTGCCTTCGTATTCGATGATCTGCGTACCCGCTAGAATTTTGCGAGTAGCAAATACGCCTTGCCCATGCACTTTGGAATGTTTGACTCGAATAAGAGATTCAGAAGGAGTGCTGCCGATGCTCTTGCGTGTTGATTTCATGGGTAGGAATTAGATGGGTAAAAATGCCATAGCCGATCATGATATCGGGGGGCATTGTTTATACACAAGCAGCTTTTGAATTATTCGTGTCTTACGCTGTATTTGCTAGATGACCACGAGCTTTGTAAATTATTCAACAGATCGGTAAATTATTCCTGCGCTTACTGAAAGAAGGCTATTTCGCGTTAATTTGCGGCCTAGTTTGACTTGGCATGTCAATTGCACACGCCTCCATGCTTTGCTTATTCAGAGCGTTGGTTTGTGTACTGCTTATTCTAGGAGAAAGCCTATGTCTTCCAAAATCGTATCGTCGTATTCATCCGTGGCGTTGATCGCGCTATTCGGCGGAGGGCTCATGTTCAACACCTCACTTGTCTACCCTCAAAGCGCCGCCGTGGGAGTGTCGACCAATGTAACCAACAAGAGCTCATCGGGCGCATCGAATATGGGTAGCTCGAGTTCAACAGCGCGTTTTAGTAAATCAGATGAAAAGTTAGTTGTGCAGTTAGCTCAGGCAAATATTTCAGAAATCAATATAGCCAAACTAGCAGAAGAAAAATCTAAAAATGATCAGGTCAAGACGCTGGCAAAAAAAATGATGGATGATCACAGCAAAGCCTTAGATGAGCTTAAGCAGTTGGCTCAAATGAAAGGCATGACCCTACTTACCGAGACTGATCGACAACAAAAGCTCGTAGAAAATCGACTGACGGCTTTATCGGGTGAAAAATTTGATAAGCAGTATGTCGAACAAATCGCCGAGCGCGCTCGGAAAGGCGAACATAAACTACTACTTCAGGTTGGGGCTAAGGCGCAAGATATGGAATTAAAAAATTACGCCACTAAAACCTTAGCGGTCATTGAATCTCAACAGCAATTGGTAAAGGACACCAGTCGAAGCATTGAATCCGGTAGTCACGGTAAAAGTGATTCGGGCGCGAGTAGTGGCGGGGGTATGCGCGAGAAAAGTCGTCCAGCATACGGCCAATAAGTGGTTTTGGGCGGCTGGGCACACTAGGGTCGAAGGATAGTACCCAATAGCGGGCCTTGCAGAAGTAGAATGGGGCCTTGCTCCGTCCCATACTACTGGCGAGGGGCCCATTCGCTCAACGAGTGGGTCGCCGCCGATTTTTTTCATGCTGCGACTCACCGACCTTCAATTACCGTTAAATCATCCTGAACCCGCACTGCGCGAGGCTTTGCTTGCGCGCTTGGGATTGGCCGACGATCAGTTACTCGCTGTTCGCATATTTCGACGCGCTGCCGATGCGCGTAAAAAAAGCGCCATCCACTTGGTCTATACGGTGGACGTTGATGTTGCTGATGAAGCGAGCGTATTAGCGAAACTCAAACCTAACAGCAAAGTTAGCATCACGCCGGCAATGGACTATCAGTTTGTTGCGCGGGCTGGCAATTCTCCAGCATTGCGTCCTATCGTGATTGGATTTGGTCCGTGCGGATTATTTGCTGCGCTCATACTGGCACAGGCCGGTTTTAATCCATTGATCATAGAACGTGGAAAGCAAGTCAGAGAGCGCACTAAAGATACCTTTGGACTGTGGCGTAAGCGCGAATTACATCCTGAATCAAATGTGCAATTTGGTGAGGGTGGTGCTGGCACTTTTTCGGATGGCAAATTGTGGACACAAGTCAGCGATCCGCAACACTATGGGCGCAAGGTTCTCGAAGAGTTTGTAAAAGCCGATGCGCCACCCGAAATTATGTATGTTAGTAAGCCGCACATAGGCACGTTTAGATTAGTAAAAATGCTTGAACAGATGCGCGCCAACATTATTGAATTAGGTGGCGAGTTCCGTTTCGAACAAAAAGTGGATGACTTAGAGATCGTTGATGGAGAGATGCGCGGTGTCATGCTTTCAAACGGAGAGTACATACCTGCGAATCATGTGGTGCTTGCTGTTGGCCATAGCGCGCGCGACACCTTTCAGATGTTGCATCGTTGTGGTGTGCACGTTGAAGCTAAACCGTTTTCAATTGGTTTTCGTATCGAGCACCCACAATCCTTGATAGACAGAGCGCGCTATGGTGCGAGTGCGGGAAACGCGATACTGGGCGCGGCAGATTACAAGTTAGTTCATCACGCAAGCAATGGGCGCTCGGTATATAGCTTTTGCATGTGCCCGGGCGGTACGGTGATTGCAGCAACGTCAGAGACTGGGCGAGTAGTCACCAATGGCATGAGTCAGTATTCGCGGAATGAGCGCAATGCGAATGCTGGCATTGTGGTGGGTATAACACCGGAAGATTATCCTGATGGTCCTCTTGCAGGCATTGATTTTCAGCGTGAGCTCGAGTCACGTGCGTATGTGTTGGGCGGCTCGAATTACAACGCACCCGGTCAGTTAGTCGGTGATTTCATTGCGGGTAAATCATCGCAAGTTTTTGGTGAGGTGCTGCCGTCGTATCAACCCGGAGTGAGCTTAGGCGAGCTAGACACTGCTTTGCCTTCGTATGCGATAGAAGCTATACGCGAAGCACTACCAGCCTTTGATCGCCAGATACGAGGTTTCGCGATGAATGATGCTGTACTAACGGGTGTTGAAACGCGAACTTCATCCCCGGTGCGTGTGCGCCGCGGTGCTGATTTTCAGAGCATCAATACACGGGGTCTTTATCCTGCGGGTGAGGGTGCTGGTTATGCAGGCGGCATTATGTCGGCGGCGATTGATGGCATTCGAATAGCTGAAGCGGTCTCTCTCGCTATGAGCCGTACAAAGTAAAAAGAGCCGCGACTGCGGCTCTTTTCATTCGTACTCTTGTACGCTAACAAATTACTGCTTCTTGCTGCGAGCAGGCTTCTGAGTCGTTGAAGCGAAGTGCTTCGTTGATTCAGTAATATTTTCTTCTATGGTTTCGATTGCATGCTTGGTTGCTTTGGTCAGCTGCTCATAGGCGCTGTGACTATTCGCAACACTAGCTTTCAGCATTTCAATCGCTTTTTCTGAACCTGCCGGTGCGGCCTTGGACAATTCATCGATCAGTTTGTTGACCTGACGTGAGGTTTCAGCCATTTGTGTTTCAGTCGCTTTAGCGAGTTCAGCTTGGGTTTTCGAAGCAATGCTGGCTAATTGGCGACCGTAGGCGATCGCTTTTTCTGCGTTTGGCTGAGCATGCGCAGAGGTCAGTTGCATGACTTCTTGTGCATCTTTAGCAGCCAATACTTGTTGTGCTGCTGCCGATGCATGCTCCAGCGATGCTTTGGCAGTGGCCATATTCAGTTCGGCGACTTCGGCAACAGTTGTCAGCGCCTTGGTGGCAAACTCGTTTAAAGCGGCCAGATGAGAATCAATGCTTGCCTTGGTGGCGTTGGATAATTGGGTTGCGGATGTAAACATGGCGTTTCTCCTTAAAATGATGAATTCGATTAATTCGTATCAGCGGCGCCGTATTTTGTGCGCTGCAATAAACCGTATTTTAGGGGGATGGGATGGCGTGTCAAGCTTTTTTTGTGCAGAGCAGCAAAAAGTTGATCTTGATTCGTTTAGCGCTGTCAAATAGATAACTCCATCCCTCGGCGGCGGCTATTTGCAAGGATTATGGGCTGGGAGCACTCTCACCTATAATCGTCCCATCCTAGATGCCGGCTAGGCTTAGCCCTGAGCCTGATGACGCCAAAGAGAATGAATAGAGAACACTTCCCCCATTGGCCGGCTGGTCTTCCGCATACGCTCACTACGCCCCAAACAACGCTAGTTGCCAACCTCGATATTTCTGCGCTTAGGTATCCAGAAAAAACGGCGCTCATTTTTTTTGGGCGACAAATTACTTACAGGGTACTCAAAGCGGAGGTGGATTTACTCGCAGGATATCTGCAGCAATGCGGAGTCCGGCGCGGCGACCGCGTCCTTTTGCAGATGCAGAACAGTCCGCAATTTGTGATTGCGTTTTATGCCATCTTGCGTGCTGATGCGATCGTGGTTCCGGTCAATCCCATGTTATTGACGGATGAATTGCGGCATACGGTTGAAGATAGCGGCGCAGAAATTGCCTTGTCTTCTCAAGAGCTATTACCTCAAATCAGCCCTCTTTTGGGTGAGACTGATCTGCGACGTATCGTTGTGGCTTGTTATAGCGACTATCTGTCGGAGATGGATGCTGATGCGCCAAGTTGGGTGTGCGCACCTCGCCAGCCGCTGCACGATGACAGGCTGACCGCTTGGAGCGATGCGATTGCCCAAGGCCTCTCACCGACTACAGCCTTAGCGGGGCAGGATGATTTAGCCTGCATGCCCTATACCTCGGGCACCACGGGGCGCCCGAAAGGCTGTATGCATACACACAGCGCGGTAATGTACAACGCGATGAGTGGCGCTATGTGGGCTGGAGCGGGCTCGCCTGATCATATTGTGTTGCTGTCGCTACCTTTGTTTCATGTTACCGGTATGCAGATTAGTATGAATACAGCGATTTACGCAGGTGCCACGTTAATCATCATGCCGCGTTGGGATCGAGATCTCGCTGGTCGCTTGATCACAAAACATAAAGTCACGAGTTGGACCAGCATACCCACCATGATGATCGATTTTTTATCTAACCCCAATTTAGCGGAATACGACATTACGAGTATAAAGCGTGTCTCTGGTGGTGGTGCGGCAATGCCTGCGGCCATCGCGCAAAAGCTACTCGATATGACGGGCTTGCGCTACATGGAAGGGTATGGGTTATCAGAAACGATTGCGACTTCGCACTCCAATCCTGTGCAGCGACTTAAGCAGCAGTGTTTAGGGATTCCTATTTTCGGTGTAGATTCGCGCGTCATCGATCCTGAAACACATCGTGAATTACCTGCCAATGAAATAGGCGAAATTATTATTCATGGGCCGCAGGTGTTGGTGGGTTATTGGCGCGATGAACAAAAAACTCGCGAAGCATTCCTTGAGTTAGATGGAAAAAATTTCTTTCGATCAGGTGACTTAGGCTATCGCGATGACGAAGGCTTTTTCTTCTTTACCGACAGACTAAAACGCATGATCAATGCGAGTGGCTACAAAGTATGGCCAGCGGAAGTCGAGGCAATGATGTACAAGCATTCTGAGATACAAGAATGCTGCATCATCGCTACCCAAGATGATTATCGTGGTGAGACAGTTAAAGCGGTCGTGGTAAAAAAACCAGGCAGTAACATTAGCGGCGAAAGTTTAATGGAATGGGCACGAACACAAATGGCTGCGTACAAAGTGCCGCGAGTCGTTAGTTTTGTTGATGAGTTACCCAAATCAGCCACTGGTAAAGTGATGTGGCGACAATTACAGGAAGCAGAGCGAGCACTATGAGCATCATCCTGAGCACGCTGAATGCACGCTTTTCTCACGCATCATTGGGGCTGCGCTATCTGATGGCCAACATGGGAGAGCTAGCTCCCATTACACAAATTCAGGAATTTGTAATCGGCGTTCGCGCAGCTGACATCGTCGAAAAACTGTTGGCACATCAGCCCGCCATTATTGGTTTTGGGGTGTACATCTGGAACGTGGATGAGATTACTCATATCGTTGCCCTGCTCAAGCGCGTCGCGCCTGAAGTCATCATTGTTCTAGGAGGGCCGGAAGTCTCGTATGAGGCCGAAGAACAAGCGATCGTTAAGCTGGCAGATTATGTAGTGACGGGTTGGGGCGACATTACCTTTACGAGTTTGTGTGCTTCGATCTTGCACGGACCCAAGCCCTTAATGAAAATCCATGCAGGCGAGCAGCCTCCTCTGGAGCAAATTGCGTATCCATATGCGCATTACACCGAGCACGACATCGCTCATCGAAAGGTATATGTCGAAGCCTCGCGGGGCTGCCCGTTTAAATGTGAATTTTGTTTGTCCGCGTTGGATAAAACGGCTTGGCCATTTCCCTTGGATGAGTTGCTGGGAGAGTTAGAAGGTCTCTATGCGCGCGGAGTGCGCGAGTTTAAATTTGTCGACCGCACCTTCAATTTAAATATCGCTAATAGTCGACGCATCTTGCAGTTTTTCCTCGACAAATTAGAGGCCAATCCAACGGATCCCGTGTTCGCGCATTTCGAATTAGTACCCGATCATTTACCCGATTCTTTAAAAGACATGGTGCAACAGTTTCCGGCCGGGTCGTTGCAGTTTGAAATAGGCATACAAACCTTCAACGTTGACGTGCAGGGATTGATTAGTCGAAAACAAAACAATGATAAAGCCGCTGAGAATTTGCGTTGGCTGCGTGAAGAAACACACGCGCATTTACATGTGGATTTGATTGCGGGCTTGCCAGGTGAAGACATGGAAAGTTTTGCGCGGGGATTCGATCGACTCGTGGCACTGCGACCACACGAAATTCAATTTGGTATCTTGAAGCGATTGCGCGGTGCGCCGATTAGTCGTCACACTAAAAACTATGGGTTGATATTTAATTCGTCACCGCCTTATACAATCTTGGCGACCGACCGCATCGATTTCAATGCCATGCAGCGATTAATTCGGTTTGCTCGTTATTGGGATTTGGTTGCGAATAGCGGGCGCTTCAAATCGCTACTGCCTGCGGTATTAGCTAATGCGCCGTTTGCACGCTTTCTTGCGTTATCGGATTGGCTGTACGCTAAAACGGATGCGACACACAGAATTTCGCCGGAGCGTCTGAGTGGATTATTGAACGAATGGTTGGGTAGTATGAATCAAGAGAAAGCTGCAGACATAGCGGCATCGACCAAGCTTAATTCATCGACAGGCAAAGCTGACCGCGCTAACGCAGGGACGCAGCGACAACAAAGGCATCAGGCTGCGTGACCTTTGGCAGATGCGCGCCAAGCTTCAATCAAAGCAAGTGCCGTTTCGCTCAGCGATGACAATGGTAAAACACGAGCACGCTCAAAAATCATTAACGCATAAGCGTCTGCCAGTGCATTAACTTCGGGCGAGAGTGCGCGCTCTTCTCCGGTCGCGGGCCGCATGCGGCGCCAATAGTTAATGGCTTCTTCTAGTTCGGTGAGGGAGACATCCATGGCGCTATTTTACCGGCACTCGGTGCCGGTACGGTTTTCGTTGCGATTAATCGAGTCCGAGTTCTTTGCTGAGTAAATCAGCGCCGGCTGCCAAGGCCTGTAATTTAGCCGCGGCGATATCGCGTGGCAGTGTCACTAAGCCACAGTTAGTACAGCCATGGATGTGTTTAACATCGACATACTTTAACGCGCGACGCAGCACATCGGCGACTTGCTCAGGCGTTTCTACGATAGATGTCGCTACATCAATAGCACCCACCATTACGTCTTTGCCTTTTAGCATGGCGATCAATTCCATGGGAACGCGCGAATTCTGGCATTCCAAACTGACTTGATCGATCGTGCTATTCGCTAGCAGCGGAAACACGTGTTCGTATTGACGCCATTCTTCACCCAGGCCTTGTTTCCATTTGATATTGGCTTCGATGCCATAGCCATAGCAGATATGCACGGCCGATTTGCAGCTCAAACCTTGTGCGGCACGCTCTAGAGTTTTTACACCCCAATCACGCACTTCATCGAAAAATACATTAAATGCAGGTTCATCGAATTGCACGATATCGATACCCGCTGCAGCCAGTTCAAGCGCTTCTTGATTCAAGATTTCAGCAAATGCCCACGCGAGTTTTTCGCGGCTTTTGTAGTAATCGTCGAACAGCGTATCGATCATCGTCATAGGACCTGGCAGCGTGAACTTGATCGGGCCTTTGGTTAATTTGCGTAGACGCTTGGCATCTTCTACAAACACTGATTTTGTGCGCACCACTTTATCAATCACGACAGGCACATCCGCGTCATACCGATTACGAATGCGCACAGTTCTTCTATTAATGAAATCCACGCCGCTGAGATGTTCGATAAAGGTAGTAACGAAATGCTGACGAGTTTGTTCGCCATCGCCAATCACGGTGATACCAGCACGCAGTTGATCATCGACCGCTAGTCGCATCGCATCCGCTTTAGCTTGTTCAAGCGCTTCACCTTGCAACTGCCACGGCGCCCAGAGCTTTTCTGGTTCTGCTAGCCATGCTGGTTTGGGAAGGCTGCCTGAAATGGCCGTTTTGATACGTTGACTCATGATCTCTCCGAAAGCTATTTATTAGTAATGAGGGTGTAGAAAAACACGCAGGTTGTTAAGCTGTGCGGTGTTTCATAAAATTTTCTAATCGTTGAACACCGAGTTCGAGTTTATCGAGCGAGCTGGCAAAGCACCAGCGAATAGCGCCTTCACCTTCGGGGCCAAATGCGCTGCCAGGTGCTAAACCAATGCCGGCTTCTGCAACCAGTTGTTTGCACAGTGCGAGTGAATCTGTCTCACCTTTAATTTTGAAAAACAGGTACATGGCTCCTTTGGGAAGGGGCGCAATGATGCCAGCTTCTCGGAAAAAAGGGCGCGAGAGTTGTTCGTACAAGTAGTTACGTGCGCGGGTATAGCGCTCAAGGGTGCGGGTGATAATTTCTTCGCCGCGTTCGATCGCCACGATACCCGCTTGTTGCACAAAGCCGGGTGCGCATGAGGTGTTGTATTCGATGAGTTTGCCTAAATCTGCGACGAGCGATTCAGGCGCTTGTATCCAACCCAAGCGCCAGCCTGTCATTAACCACGACTTAGAAAAACTATTGATAGAAACTACGCGCTCATCCGGTTCAGCTAAATTCAAAAAGGAGGGCGCACACGGCGGTGTGCCGGGTGCCTGATCGTAAACTAGGCGTTCATACACATCATCAGCAATCAACCAGATACCGTGTTTGCGGCAATGCGCTAGGACGATGTCTTGTTGTTCTCGGCTAATTACCCAGCCCGTAGGATTGTTGGGCGAATTTAAAAGTAAGGCCTTTGTATCCGGCGTTAGTGCGGCTAATAATTCATCTAAATCCAACTCCCATACGGGATCTGTTTTTGTAGTATTCAGTTGCAGCGATACCGTGACAACCTCAGCGCTGAGGATTTTTGGTATTTCGACTAGATTTGGCCACAGCGGGGTAACGATCACTACGCGATCGCCCGGATTGAGCAATAACTGTGCTGTCAGCATAAGCGCAGAGACTCCCGATGAAGTCAGCGCAATGGAGTTTGCTTGTGTCGGTCTGTGCAGACGCGATGAATAGTTAGCGAGCGTTTCTCGCAGCGCGGGCAAGCCAAAATTTTGCGTGTAAAAAGTGTCGCCCGCATCTAAGGATTGTTTAGCCGCATCGCGGATGAATGTCGGCGTGACTTCATCCGGCTCACCAAACCAAAAGGGAAGTACATCAGTGCGGCCCATGCCAGCATTTGCTACTTCGCGAATGCGTGAGGCGCGTAATGATTGTATTGAGGCGCGCGATAGCGCAGCGAAAGAGCCGGCGTGGTTCATAGATTAAAGGCTAGGCGTTGACTACTTACTTGTATTAAGTCGCTTTTTTAGCGCTAGCTTTTTTCGCTACGGCCTTTTTGGCGACCGCCTTTTTAGCCACCACTTTTTTTGCTGGGGCTTTTTTAGTAGCGGTTTTGCTACTCACTTTTTTTGCGACCGCTTTTTTCGCCGCAGTTTTCTTTGCCGTTGTTGGAGCGGCATCGGCATCACCATCATCGCCAGTAGATTTTTCAGCAGCGGGTTTGCCTTTGCGCGGCTCGAATTCAAAACTCACTTTGCCATCTTTGCCTTTGGCTAGATAGGCTTTGAATGGCCGGCGTGTACGCTGAGACACGAACCCCGGTAATAAATCAGTACGGCCATCATTGAGCAATTTAACCATCTGCTCAGGAAGAATTTCTTGCTGAAGAATGATACGGCCGCTACGGAAATCACAAGCCTTTGGTCTGGCTGCCGTTTTTTCGCACGTATAGGCTAAGCCCATTTCATACACGTTGCTACCGCATTTTGGGCAGGCGCCCAATACGGTCTGACCTGTAAAGTCGACGGGTTCAGCGTTCTCGTCATCGTCATTACTCTGGCCAAAATCAAATTCGAGTTTGAAGTTTTGTATCTCTTCATCGCGCGAGATTTTTAAGATGGCGGCAAAGGGTCGTCCCATTTTGGAACGGAAACCCTGCAGCGGTCCGATGGTGCGATTGGTTAAAAGCTCTTCGACTTCGGTCACTTCAAATTGACGTCCGCCCGGAGTTTTACTCATCGAGAATTCACACTTAGTACAGGCGAAGCGACGGTAGTTTTCTTTAACCACTGAATTACAATTCGGGCAGGGCGTGGTCAGTGTGGAGTAGTCGCCCGGTATGGTGTCGTTATCGTATTCTTTGGCGCGCTTGACGATGGTTTGCGTCATCTGCGCAATCTCGCGCATGAACTCTTCACGACTAATGCCGCCGCGTTCCATTTGCGCTAGCTTAAATTCCCATTCGCCAGTTAGCTCAGGTGCGGTGAGCTCAGAAACACCTAAGCCACGCAGTAGCGTCATTAATTGAAATGCTTTGGCTGTCGGAATTAATTCGCGGCCTTCGCGCACTAAATAATTTTCCTTCAACAGTCCTTCGATGGTCGCAGCGCGTGTAGCCGGTGTGCCCAAGCCTTTGCCCGCCATAGCATCACGCAATTCTTCGTCATCGACTAATTTTCCGGCACCTTCCATTGCTGACAGCAGCGTTGCCTCTGAATAGCGTGCGGGTGGTTTGGTAACTAATGCATTGGCATCCAGCTTGTCGGTTTTAACTTTCTCGCCCTTAGCAACGGCGACCAGCGTACCGGTGGTCTCGCCCTCTTTGCCGCTGTGCTCAGCGGCTTCTTTGCCGTACACGGCCAACCAACCTGGGTTGGTGAGTATCTTGCCTTCGGTTTTAAATTGATGTCCTGAGACTTCGGTAAAACGTGTTGTAACCAGATACTCTGCCGCTGGATAAAAAACTGCCATGAAACGGCGTGCAACTAAGTCATACAGTTTTTGTTCAGGTTCAGATAAATTCTTTGGATATTGCGTCGTCGGTATGATCGCAAAGTGATCGCTGATTTTTGTGTTGTCGAAGATGCGTTTGTTTGGCTTGATCCAACCACTCTTCAAAATTTGTGCTGTCAGTGGGTAGTAATTATTACTCTCGCCCAGCGTCTCAATCGTTTGCTTAACGGTCGCGATATAGTCTTCAGGCAGATGGCGTGAATCAGTACGAGGGTAAGTCAGTACCTTATGGCGCTCGTACAGCGCTTGCGCTAAGCCGAGAGTGTTCTTAGCTGAAAAACCAAAACGCGCATTCGCTTCGCGTTGCAAGCTGGTGAGGTCAAACAATCCGGGCGCCATCGACGTACTGGGTTTGGATTCTTCGCTAACGTTACCTATTTTTTCGCGGCAGGCAGCGACAATCGAATCGGCCGCTGCTTTGCTCCAAAGTCGCTCGGCGCGTCGTTCGGGATCGATCTCGTCCTTCTTAAATTTCGTGTCTAGCCAGCGACCTTCATACACTCCGGCAGCACAGACGAATTCGGCACGTACTTCCCAGTAGTCACGCGATACAAATTGTTTAATTTTTTCTTCGCGCTCGACCACGATAGACAAGGTCGGCGTTTGTACACGGCCGACCGTTGTTAAATAGAAGCCACCTTCTTTTGAATTGAAGGCCGTCATGGCGCGTGTGCCATTGATGCCAATCAGCCAATCCGCTTCGCTGCGGCAGCGTGCAGCATCAGCTAGCGGCAGCATGTCGCCATCTTCTCTTAAGTGAGTAAAGGCGTCGCGAATCGCGCCCTGAGTCATGGATTGTAGCCACAAGCGTTTGACTGGCTGCTTGGCTTTTGCGTACTGAACAATCAAACGGAAAATCAACTCGCCTTCACGGCCCGCATCGCAGGCGTTAATCAATTCGCCCACATCTTTACGTTTGATTAATTTGTTGAGTAGCTTCAGCCGTGATTCAGTTTTTTGTATGGGATTTAGCGCAAAGTACGGCGGAATCATTGGCAAATTCGCAAATGACCATTTGCCACGCTTGACGTCATGTTCTTCGGGAGCCGCGATTTCGACCAAGTGGCCGACGGCTGATGACAGCACGTAGTCGTCGGATTCAAAGTACTCATCGTGCTTAGTGAAGCCGCCGAGGCTCTTCGCGATGTCATTCGCGACAGAGGGCTTCTCAGCAATGATGAGTGCTTTGGTCATGATTTTTCCGGATCTAGGGGCGACATTAGTAGGTCATTTGCCTATTTGGCGGGTAATTACTCACCATTTAAGCAGTGGTATTGCAAGTTACGCGCGCTGACGTTTTGATAACGACAGATGCTAGTGCGGCCAATGATAAGCGTGTTATCGCTGACTTCGCAAGCGAGCCATCAGTAGTTAGTCGCATTAGCTCAGGCTTTGGAGACAAATTGGAAGCGCGGGTTGTTGCCAGTTCCGCAATGATCAGCCGCTTGGGTGCGTTAGCTACGTGTCGACTTGATGATGGAAAATGGCTGCGAGTAGGCAGCTAGAAAAGCGGGTCAGTGATAGACGGGAGGGCTGGAGTCTTCGTCGTCAAAAAAGAGTTCGTCGAACATTAGTCCGTCAGGCTCTTTGCCTTGACTCCAAAGCACCATCAGTACAATGACTTTGAGTTTGTCTAACGATATGGGGCATTCATTCACTGCACAGGCACGTTCTAGAACGATTTCGCGTTGCAGAGCATTGATGACATCGGCGGACTCAAGGAATTCGACAAAGCCTATCGCTGCTGATCCCAGCAACTCGTACTCGCGCTCTGCGTACACACGAAAACCAAATGAAAACGCGGTTTGTCGAGCCTGCTGGCTGAATATCTCATTAGTCGTCTCGGCGAGGTCGGTCAACCACCCGAGTGCGCGCGAGATTTCTTCTTCTTCGAAACCTACCGCTGATAATTTTTTGGCCAGCGCAACTGAATCTGGGCATGCATCAGGACGGTAATAGGTTTCGTATAAATAAACAAGGACCTCAAACATATTCGTAATGTAGCTGCATCTGCGCCGACGCACAAGCATGGAGGTAAAAAAACTTCAAGAACTATTTATTATTCGGCAGCTTTTTTTAATTTTCACGTACTTTCAACGCATTTACAGCCAAATTAATATCGAATTTAGTTCGAATTTAGTTCGCATTTAGTTCGCATTTAGTTCGCATTTAGTTCGCTTATGCGCTGCAAGAGCGATATCAATGAAGCGGCGTTAGCGTTGTGCAAACCGACGCGCAATGTGTGTGAAGTGCTAACGCACTTTATTACGATTTTTTAATGAAGCGCTTGATACATACCGCTAGCCAGTCTTTCTATCCGACCTTCAAGCTCTAGTTCAAGCAAGCTGGCTTGAACTTCTGCCATCGTCATCGTGGTTCGCGCGGCTAATTCATCAACGCTGACGGGATCATGTCCCGCTGCATGCAGTAGTTGATTTGTCAGCGCAGACGCATTTACAGAATTTGCAGCGGTGTTTATAGCGACATGCGGCGGCGAGAATTTTTCTTTTAATGGAATGTTCTGAACATGAATTTCTTCTAGGATGTCTTGCGCAGATTCCACTAGTTTCGCACCTTGTCGTATGAGTTGATGACATCCTTTCGATAGCGGCGAATGAATAGAACCAGGAATAGCAAAGACATCGCGCCCTTGCTCAAGTGCGCTGCGTGCAGTGATGAGTGATCCGGATTGCGCGGCTGCTTCAACCACTAAAACGCCTTGCGATAAACCGCTGATGATGCGATTGCGACGCGGGAAATTAGATGCAATGCCCGGTGTGCCCAGCGGGTATTCGCTCACTAAGCATCCGTGAACGGCGATTTGATGTGCCAGCTCGCGATGTTTGGCGGGATACACCAGATCAAGGCCCGTGCCTGTGACGGCAATGGTGGATCCTTCTGTAGTGATTTCACTCAGCGCACCCTCATGTGCGGCGCCGTCGATACCTAACGCAAGACCTGAAACGACTGTCAGGCCCGCTGTACTTAGGACGTGCGCAAAGCGGCGCGCGTTTTGTATACCTTGCAGGGTAGCGTTGCGGCTACCTACCATCGCTATCGATTTTCGATTCAATAATTCAGCGCGGCCTTTGACGTACAACACGGGCGGTGGATCAGCAATAGTAAGTAGCGAGCTGGGGTAGTTGGCATCGGCAAACGTAAGCACCTGATTACCAGGGTGCTTACACCATTCCAACGTGGTATCGATTTGCTCACGGATAGGATCATCAGGCGCTGAGCTAAGCGTTAGTGCGAGTTTTTCATTCACACATTTTTGCAGAGCCGAATAGTTAGCGCCGAAAATATTTTCTGGCAAGCCGAAATGACTTAGCAATTCGCGTGCAGTTTGTGGCCCCACACCTTCAGTCAGCATGAGCCTTAGCCAGTCAGCGAGACCCTCAGTGTGTGTCATGGCGCTTCCGCATCGGGTGAAATGATCGAGTCGCCAATCGTTATGGCATCGCGCGCTTGCATGATCATGGCGAGAGAGATTCTTTCTTGTACTTTGAACACCAGTAAAGTTCCAATCGCTTGCTTATTGCCTTTGAGCGGATTTGATAAAGGATTTTCATTCGGACGGATTCTAACTTGCCGCACCACCCTCACCATGCTACCGGGATCAAGCCCATGCAGCGAGCCACGATTGAGCACCACGATGTCATGCATTCTGGCCCAACGGCCATCGTGCAATAGCGCAGCGAGCTTACCGTCAATGATTTTGCCGGGGTGTGGAAACAGAGGGACGAGATCTGAATCGCTGACGGGTACTAGCTTGTCGCCCGCACTGAATTCTTTTTCTGAGCGCGTTATTTGAAATTTATGCATGGACCCGCTGTGTTGGCTCAGGCGAACGCGACCTATATTTAGGCCAGCTACACCCAGAGGCTGCTTTGTGTCGGGGTCGACAATGGAGTGCTTGACTCGGAACACATCAAATTGTTCGTTAGATCCCACATCGCCGATGACAAAAACACTATCGCCTTTGCCCGCAATTACTCGACCGCTTTCAATTTCGCGAATGGTCGGCGCGTTGGGGAGCGAGTCGTTGCTAATGAGCGGTGTTCGTGTAAATAGACTTTGTAATTTTGCAGAAAGTAGCGGTAGCGGTGCGTGGGCGATCGGTGTGCTGCGTATCGTTGGACCAAGCTGCTTTGGCGTGAGTGAACTGGGGTTGTCGTCTTCGAGACTAAGCGAATTATTTAAGCGATTGAGGACGATAATTTGGCCGGGGTAAATCCAGTGTGGGTTAGTGATCAGGCTTTGGTTTGGCTTCCATACCTCAGGCCAGCACCATGGGTTATGTAAAAAAAGAGAGGCGATATCCCACAAGGTGTCACCGGCGCGTACTTGATGTTTATCAGGCGCATTTGCTGCCCATTCACAGACGCCGGCTGACCATGCTGCATGCAGGGGTAAAAAGCCAGTCAGCGAAACGGTGAGTAGCACGGCTGTGCTAAACTTTTTCATTAAATTTTCCTTGGGATTAAGCCGACGGGTGATTGAGTGAAAGCCGATGCGAATTTTGCGCGAGCTCCTCATCACATATGAGCTGTAATCTCCTATTTTTTTCGTTTGTTGCGCAAAAGCTGTATGGCTCTCTTATCTATCCTTCGCTACCCTGATCCGCGCTTGCATAAGCTTGCTAAGCCTGTGACGGATTTTGATGACCGCTTGAAGCAGTTGATTGCTGACATGGCGGAAACTATGTACGAAGCACCAGGAATAGGCTTGGCAGCGACGCAGGTCGACGTACATCAACAAGTCATTGTTATTGATACCTCTGATACGCGCGATCAGTTGCGAGTTTTAATTAATCCGCAGATTGTCTGGGCCAGCGACGACCATCAGGTGTACGAGGAAGGTTGTCTCTCTGTGCCGGGAATTTACGATGGCGTTGAGCGTCCTTCACGTGTGCGTGTTCGCTCGTGCGATGTGGATGGCAATGCACATGAATTCGAAGCGGACGGCTTGCTAGCGGTCTGTGTGCAGCATGAGATGGATCATCTTAAAGGCACCGTGTTTGTTGAATATCTGTCACCTCTCAAGCGTAATCGCATTAAAAGTAAGCTACTAAAAGAAGAGCGAGAGCTTAAAAAAGAACGCCAACCAATCGGTGTTCGCTAACTACCACGTAAGTGCTGACAAAAAATCAGATATTTCTCGATTAACGCGCCGAAGCTAAGCGCTTATTTGCTTGGCCCCGCGTCGCACAGCTATGCTGGCTCGCCATAAACTACGCAATAAATCAGCATCTCCCTAGGCCTGACATTCTGCACGCACCTATAATTGCCGCATGAAAGTTATTTTTGCCGGTACGCCGGAATTTGCTGCTGTTGCGCTCGCCCAGTTGCATGAGGCGGGTTTTGAGATTCCGCTGGTGTTGACTCAGCCCGATCGGCCCGCGGGTCGCGGCATGCAGTTGCAGCCTTCCCCCGTTAAGAGCTATGCGTTAACGCATGGGATGCCCGTTGCTCAGCCCGTGTCGTTGCGCTTGGATGGTAAATATCCTGAGGAAGCCGCTGCGGCGCATGCGCAGCTCAAAGCCACCGAGCATCAGGTGATGGTGGTGGCAGCGTATGGTTTGATTCTTCCCGCCTCTATTTTGTCCATACCGCCCATGGGTTGTTTGAATATTCACGCTTCCCTGTTGCCGCGTTGGCGCGGAGCGGCACCGATACATCGCGCCATTGAAGCGGGCGATAGCGAAACTGGCATTACGATCATGCAAATGGATGAGGGCTTAGATACCGGCCCGATGTTGCTGATGCGAAGTGAGCGTATTTACGCAACCGATACGACCGGCTCTTTGCATGACCGCCTTGCCGCAATGGGTGGTGAGTTAATTGTTGATGCGCTAAAAAAACTGCACCAAGGCGGCTTATCTGCACAAGCTCAAGCAGCCGAAGGCATGACCTACGCAGCAAAAATTTCAAAGCAGGAAGCCGATCTGGATTTTCGTTTACCCGCAGAGACCTTGCTGAGACGCATTCATGCTTTCAATCCTTTTCCCGGAGCGGTGGCGCACTTACATAAGACGACCGTAAAAATCTGGCAAGCAAGCTCTGTCGAGGCCAAGGGGAAGCCGGGTGAAATTCTGTCGGTAAGCACCGAAGGAGTCATCGTCGCATGCGGTTCCGGCGCCCTGAAATTATTGGAGTTACAAAAGCCTGGCGGTAAGCGTCTTTCGGCGGCACAGTTTATTCAGGGTTTTGCCATGGAATCTGGGCAGTGCTTACAAATTCCAAAGTGAATTCCCGTATAATTCAACAGCGCCGATTTGATTAAACCAGTCAAAATCCAGCTTGCGGGCGCCGAGATGCATCAAGGCTCTCAATAAATACTGCTAAAGCGGCGCGCATACCCGGCTTCGCTTTGCAGGCCGGGTTTTTTTATTTGCGAACTACCGATACCAGTTCATGAAACGCGACGCGATCACAACCACCGAAGCTCACTTACGACAATTGCTGTCCCAGCGCATCCTGATTCTCGATGGCGCGATGGGCACGATGATTCAACGTTATAAGCTAACCGAGGAAGATTATCGCGGGACTCGCTTTGCCGATTTTAGCGTGCCGGATAAAGAGATTTTCGTTAAGGGCAATAATGAATTGCTCACTTTGACGCAGCCGCATGTCATTCAAGAGATACACGAACAATACCTCGAGGCCGGTGCCGATCTCATCGAAACCAATACCTTTGGTGCGACGACGATTGCGCAAGATGATTACCACATGGCGCACCTAGCCTATGAGATGAATCTTCATGCCGCGCGCATTGCACGCGCTGCCTGCGATAAATATTCAACACCAGATAAACCCCGCTTTGTTGCTGGCGCACTCGGCCCAACACCCAAGACTGCATCAATTTCACCCGATGTGAATGATCCCGGTGCGCGTAATGTGACCTTTGATCAATTAGTGGCTGCTTATCATGGTCAGGTATGTGCGCTAGTTGAAGGTGGCTCGGATGTGCTGTTAGTAGAAACCGTATTCGACACACTCAATTGCAAAGCCGCGCTTTTTGCGATTGATCAGTTCTTTGAGGAGACTAACCAAAAGCTACCGATTATGATTTCTGGAACCGTGACCGATGCATCGGGTCGCGTGTTGTCGGGTCAAACGGTAACGGCTTTTTGGAATTCAGTGCGTCACGCACGACCCTTAACCATAGGCCTGAATTGCGCATTGGGTGCGGCATTGATGCGTCCTTATGCTGAAGAACTATCGAAAATCGCCGAAACCTTCGTTTGCATCTACCCCAATGCGGGCTTGCCGAATCCTATGTCAGACACGGGTTTCGATGAAACGCCTGATGTGACATCGTCACTGCTCAAAGATTTTGCTGAAAGTGAGTTTGTGAATATCGCAGGCGGCTGCTGCGGCACCACGCCAGAGCACATTAAAGCGATTGCAGAGACGGTAAAAAGTATTCCTCCGCGCGTTATTCCAACGCATTTGCATCATATGCGTTTGTCGGGCTTAGAACCTTACGTCATTGATGAAGATTCTTTGTTCGTTAATGTAGGCGAGCGAACCAACGTCACGGGATCAAAAGCCTTCGCGCGCATGATTTTGAATGAGCAGTACGAAGAAGCATTAGCCGTCGCTAGACAACAAGTTGAAAACGGTGCGCAGATCATCGACATCAACATGGATGAAGCCATGCTAGATTCAATGGCGGCGATGACACGCTTCTTGAATTTGATTGCCTCCGAGCCCGATATCGCGCGCGTGCCCATCATGATCGACTCGTCCAAATGGTCAGTGATCGAGGCTGGTTTGAAATGCGTTCAGGGTAAATCGATTGTTAACTCAATTTCGCTCAAAGAAGGCGAAGAAGAGTTTCGGCGTCAAGCCACACTCTGCCGTCGCTATGGCGCGGCGGTGATTGTGATGGCCTTTGATGAAAAAGGTCAGGCCGACACCTATCAACGCAAAATTGAAATTTGTGAGCGTGCCTATCGCATGCTGACTGAAGTGATCGGCTTTCCACCCGAAGACATTATTTTCGATCCGAATATTTTTGCCATCGCAACGGGTATCGAAGAGCACAATAATTACGCAGTTGATTTTATCGAAGCCACTCGTTGGATACGCGAAAACCTTCCACATGCAAAAGTGAGTGGTGGTGTATCGAATGTGAGTTTTTCTTTCCGCGGTAATGATCCTGCACGCGAGGCAATTCATACGGTGTTTTTGTATCACGCTATTCGTGCAGGTATGAGCATGGGTATCGTGAATGCGGGCATGGTTGGTGTCTACGATGATCTCGATACCGAATTGCGTGAGCGTGCTGAAGATGTGGTGTTAAATCGTCGTGAAGATGCGACTGAGCGCATGATCGAATTAGCCGCAACCTTGAAAGCCGGCGATAAAAAAGAAGAACAAAATTTAGTTTGGCGTGAAAACCCGGTTGAAAAGCGTTTGTCACATGCGCTTATTCACGGCATTACACAATGGATTGTTGAAGATACGGAAGAGGCACGTCAGCAGGTGGCGGATCGTGGCGGCCGTCCGATTCACGTCATCGAAGGTCCGCTGATGGATGGCATGAATATCGTTGGCGATCTGTTCGGTCAGGGCAAAATGTTTTTGCCGCAGGTGGTCAAATCGGCGCGTGTGATGAAACAAGCCGTCGCGCATCTCGTGCCTTACATCGAAGAAGAAAAGCTCGCAGAAGAAAAGCGCACCGGCCAAGCAGCGAAAGCTAAAGGCAAAATTATCATCGCCACCGTCAAAGGTGATGTGCATGATATTGGTAAGAACATTGTGTCTGTGGTTTTGCAATGTAATAATTTTGATGTGGTGAACATGGGCGTGATGGTGCCGTGTTCGGAAATTCTCGCCAGAGCCAAAGAAGAAAACGCCGACATCATAGGTTTGTCGGGTTTGATCACGCCTTCACTGGAAGAAATGGCGCATGTGGCCAAAGAAATGCAGCGCGATCCGTATTTCCGTGGTTTGAAGACGCCGCTCTTAATTGGTGGCGCTACGACTAGCCGTGCGCACACAGCGGTAAAGATTGCGCCAAATTACGAGGGGCCGGTAGTGTACGTGCCCGATGCTTCGCGCTCAGTGTCGGTGGCGCAGTCGTTACTAACGCCCGAATCGCGCGATCACTACATTAGTGAAATTGCGACTGATTACGAGCGAATTCGACATCAGCACGCCGGTAAGAAAGCCGTGCCTATGTTGTCGTTGGAGGCGGCACGTAAAAACAAAATGAATTTGTCGTTTCAAGATAAGTACGCACCACATAAACCGAAATTCATAGGGCGTCGTCATTTCAGAAATGTCGATCTCGCACTGCTGGCTAACTACATCGATTGGGGTCCGTTTTTCCAGACTTGGGATTTGGCCGGTCCTTTCCCTGCAATTTTGACCGACCCCGTAGTCGGCGAATCAGCGAGCAATGTCTATGCTGAAGCGCAGTCGATGTTGAAAAAACTGATAGATGGCCGGTGGCTAACAGCGAATGGTGTGTTGGCGATTTTGCCCGCCAATACTGTTGGTGATGATGATATTGAAATTTATACCGACGAAAGCAAAACAGAAGTCGCGTTCACGTATTACGGTTTGCGTCAGCAAACGGAAAAGCCGGTCATTGATGGTGTGGCTAGACCTAACCAATGCCTAGCCGATTTCATCGCGCCTAAATCGTCAGGCATTACCGATTACATCGGCCTGTTTGCAGTGACTTCAGGCATTGGTATTGAAAAACATGAGCAGCGGTTTGAAGATGCTAACGATGATTATTCATCCATCATGCTCAAAGCGCTCGCCGATCGCTTTGCCGAAGCCTTCGCTGAATATTTGCATGAACGTGTGCGCAAAGATTTGTGGGGCTATGCCAGTGATGAAAAATTGGCAGCGACTGAGTTGATTGCAGAATCGTATCGCGGCATACGTCCTGCACCAGGCTATCCTGCCTGTCCAGAGCACACCGTCAAACAAGATATGTTCCGCATACTTGAGTGCGAAGACATAGGTATGAGTTTGACAGAATCGTATGCCATGTTCCCGGGCGCTGCCGTGTCGGGATTTTATTTCAGCCATCCAGAGTCGAAGTATTTCAGCGTCGGGAAAATAGGTGCTGATCAGCTGGCCGACATGGCAAAGCGGCGTGGCGTTAGCGCAGAACAGCTACAGAGTTGGCTAGCACCGAATTTGTAATGTCAGTGAATTGAAGCCAGTGAATCAGTTCACTGGCTGGCCATCGACAAATACTTTCATCTCACCTGCAGTAAAAGCATGCCAAGTTTCATTGGTCGTGAGCGGTTCAGTAACGATAATGGCTACTTGATCATTCGGCGTGGTCACTTCTGAAAAATCGACGGTTAAATCTTCATCAGACAGCATGGCTTGTGTAAACGGATATTTGCGAATGATGTAGTGCAAGCGTGTTGAGCAATGCACATACAAGGCTGCGCCATCGGAGAGCATCATGTTAAAGACGCCATACGATGCAATCTCAGTGGTCAGCTCCTTTAACGCTTCAGTTAAAGCAGATTGTGCGGGCGGTGTGTCGCCGAAGCGGTTGCGTAATTCTTGTAGCAAGAAGCAAAACGCTCGCTCGCTATCGGTGGTGCCCACAGGCCGGAATGCCCCATTCAACTCAGGTGAAAATTCTTTCAGGTCCCCATTGTGTGCAAAGACCCAATAGCGTCCCCATAGTTCGCGTATGAATGGGTGGCAGTTTTCCAGAGCGACGTGACCTTGCGTCGCTTTGCGAATATGCGATATGACGTTGGTGGATTTGATCGGATAGTGTTTGATTAGTTCGGCCACTGGCGAGGCAATTGCCGATTGATGATCGACAAACAATCGCACGCCCGCGCCTTCAAAGAAGGCGATTCCCCAGCCATCTTTGTGTTCATCCGTACCGCCACCTCGTGTTGCAAAGCCGGTAAAGCTAAACACGATATCGGTGGGAGTGTTGCAATTCATGCCCAGCAGTTGGCACATGATAGGGCTCGATCAAAAGTAATTTTGTGTCAACGTTAACATGAAAATTCACTTGCCTTTGACTAGCGGTTAGTTACAGGTAGATGTAGCCTGCAACGCCAGAGTTCATGACCCGAGGCGAGATATTTTTCTTCAAAGGGTGTTAATGGCGAAGAACTCGGTACAAAACTTTCACATTCTGCATCGATGCCGCTCATTGCTGTTACGGCGGCTGCAAATTCTTCTACATAGATTTTCCAATTACTCCTGCATTCAATATAACCACCGAGCTCGAGCACGGATGGAAATACTGGATGTGCATGCCAACGTCGCGCCAGATGATGTTTTTTCGGCCAGGGGTTGGGATAGAGAAGGTAGTGGTGCGAGGGATAAATCGCAGCGGCGCGTAGCAATCGCCAGAAATCAACGACATCAGCACGCACGGTGGTGAAATTGTCGGGTGCATCAGAAGGCCACTCCACCTGACGCGACAATCGATCCGATGACTGATCGATACCGATCACGAAATGATCAGGATACAGGCGGGCGAGTCGCCGAGTGGATAAGCCTACGCCACATCCTGCATCAATGATGAGCAGTGATTTGTTAGCGTCTCGCCAGGCGCGTGTAGCTGTATTAAAAGCAAGGCGACTACTGGGCGCGATAGGCTTGAGATAATCAGACGCTGCACGACGCTGAATCAGGTCGTGCAGCTGATCATGAATGCCCGTTTGATTGCTAGTGATGAAACGAGAATTACGCTGCATTCACGTGCGGGCTATCGGTTGTTTAGCGCTTAGTGCAGTACGACAGGCTGAGCCATGAGCGAGCCATAGCTATCCAAAAATTCATCAAACTCTTCCATGCTAGGCGCAGTAGCTATCAACTCGCGCACATGTTGTCTGAAGCTTTCGGCGAGAGGGCCAGCGATAAAGATTTCGCGTTGCGCTGGCTTATCGAGAATTTCATAACCACCGAAGCGCATGGCTTCTTGTTCTGACTCGGCACCAAATTCAAGCACGCTGTACTGCTCGCTGTTATAGATCAGGTTCATGCCGGCTCCTTGGAGTAAGTACTATGTGATCCAAAATGGTGCTGTAACGCGATTTTTCAAGAGTTACAGTAATTCGCATGCCAAAATTAATTTACAGCCTCACAGTCAAGATCAAAACCTAAGTTCAGCCTACCCGAATATTGATCTTCCTGCAAAAAATCTCTGATCGCTGTGAGATGCAGAGGATTTGCCAAACTTAAAAAAACCAAATCAGGTTTTTCTTTGAGTGCACGATTAAGCATCACGCGCATCGTTAAGTTACCGCTACAGCAAGGGCAGCCTGGCGCCATGCGTACCACTTTGATTGTGGCCAGTGAGTCTAGCGCTGCGTTACCCACGGCGCCGCCTTCTAGCAAGGCCACGGTGAAAAGGCTTGGATTAATCTGAGTTTGAATTGCCTGCTCGCGCTGACTCTGATTGGCTCCATAGACTAAACGCAGTGTGGTCATCAGGTTTTCTTTGATGCCTTGATGGATTCCACACCCAATTGCTTAAGCTTACGATACAGATGGGTGCGCTCTAGCCCGGTGCGTTCGGCGACCCGTGTCATGCTGCCGCCTTCGCGTTTCAGATGATGCTCAAAGTACGCGCGTTCAAAGGCATCGCGAGCTTCACGCAGAGGCAGTTCAAAGGAAACGCGGAATTCAGTATCAGGGGGCAAATATTGATTACCCGTGGCCATCGTGGGTGAGTAAGAATGACCATTAAAAGAATGTGGCGTCGCAGGGATTGCAGTTTTATCGGGTATCGCATTCGAACGCCCATTGGCCGTGACCATGGTTCCGCGTGCGGATTCGGGCGCGCTCGACAATCCTTGCTGCACAGTTCGGAGAAGCTTTTGCAGTGAGATTGGCTTTTCAAGAAAATTAATCGCGCCAATTCGGGTGGCTTCGACGGCCGTATCGATAGTGGCATGACCGGACATCATAATTACGGGCATGGTCAGCAGGCCGTCGCGTTGCCACTCCTTCAAGAGTGTGACGCCATCAATATCGGGCATCCAAATATCTAGGAGAACCAGGTCAGGTGAGCTCGAGAGTCGGAGGTCGCGTGCCTGATTGGCGTCTTCGGCCGTCGTTACGACGTGACCCTCGTCACCCAGTATTTCCGAGAGCAATTCCCGGATACCCATTTCATCATCAACTACCAGAATGTTCGCCATTGCCGCCTCTTTTTCTCAATCCGATGGACTCGTACGGAAATTGTATTTTTTGCAATTAATAATGTCAAATGATTAAATACTTGCGAGTCGAAGTAAAAGGATGGAAACCCGGGCTCCCGGCCCATCTTTACGGTTTTGCAGCTCAATCCGGCCGCCATGCTCTTCGACTATTTTCTTGACCACAGGCAATCCCAGCCCGGTTCCTCGGGGTTTTGAGGTCACATACGGCTCAAACGCTCTGGCCATGACCTTGGAATCAAACCCCGGGCCGTTATCGGTAATGCTTAAGCTAATAGCGATGCGGGTGGCGCCATCAGCATCGCTGTAGCGTATGGATTCTGTACGTACATCAATTTGCGGCGCACGTTCGCCATTTAATTCGCTGGTAGCGTCCTGAGCGTTTTGTAATAGGTTGTGCACCACTTGTCGCAACTGGGTTGCATCACCCATGATTTTGGGCAGATCGTTTTCTAGGTGTGTAATTAATTGCTCATTGCTACGCAGGCCACCATACAGATCAAGAATCTCCGTAATCAAGTGATTCAGTTCTAAGGGTTTAAGAACAGGTGGCGGTGTTTTTGCATAATCGCGAAAATTATCGACCATCTGCTGCATAGCGACGACTTGATTCACTATCGTATTCGTACCTCGCTCGAGCAGAGCGGCATCATCACCGCTGAGCTTGGTTTGAAGTTTCATCATGAGTCGTTCAGCAGATAGTTGAATCGGCGTCAGTGGATTTTTAATTTCATGGGCAAGTCGCCTTGCCACTTCGGCCCATGCGGTTGAGCGTTGTCCTGAAATCAAATCAGAAATATCATCAAACACCACCACATGACCGAGTCCCGTACCCACAGGTAGTCGCGCGCCGCGCGCTAGTAAGGTAATTTCTGTATCGACTTTTTGTCCGATGAGTCGACGCGGAATTTCAATTTGCTGCTGCCACTGTTGTATCAGTGGATCACCATCACTCATTGCAGCGTGGGCACTCTGCCCTGAGAAAGCTTCAACGATAGGAGCACTAAACGCTACGAGGGTGTCAATGCTGGCAAAAGAAAGACCGAGATAGGGCCATAAATTTTGATACAGAATTTTTTCGGCCGATGCATTGAAGGTGACTAGTCGTAATTGATCATCCAACACCATCACGCCGGCAGACATATTGGCCAATACAGATTCGAGATAGGCCTTGGCATCTTCGACTTCTTTGCGATTGCGCTCAACGGATTCGCGCGCGTCAGCCAGCTGAGACGTCATGATGTTGAATGATTTAGTTAGCGTGCCGAGTTCATCAGAGCTGGCTGCGATTGGTCGTGGCGAAAGATCGCCCTCTGCAACTGCCTTCGTGCCCTCGGCCAGTAACAGCAGAGGTTGTGCTAAATCGGTTGCTAAAAGAAATGCACTCACCATTGCCGCAAAAATAGCTAATAGCAGTGTGAGTGTCAGTGTGATCAGGTAAAAATTTCGTAAGCCGGCACGTGCCAATGAGCGCTCTTGATATTCGCCATACGCGACGCGCAACGCTTCTGCGTTGGCACTCAATTGTTCAGGTACGTCTTGTGTGACTTGCAGATAGCGCGGCTGGCTATTCAATGACAGCAAGGAGCCATCACCGCGTATCGTAACCAACACACGGAGTCGCAGGCCGCCCTTCGCAGTTGTTGATGGTGAATTGCTTTCAACATCCGTTGTGCTAGTGAGGCCTTCACTGCCTCCTTCGATTAATCCATACCCGCCCATCGATTTGGCACGCGAAATCATCGCAGCCGTGGGCATGTCAGGCACAAGATTGGATAACGCACTGCTAGTGCTGGCGACTAATTGACCCGTACCAGAAACAACAATCGCTTCATTTAATTGATTGCGTTCAATCGAGCGGGCTAGCTGGGCTGCCAACGTAGAGTCCGGCATTTCAGAAAGTTCGGAAGCAACGGCGCGCGCTTTCAAACGTAAATCTTTGAGTGAGGCATCCAGTGCGCTGCGGCCTAGCGTTAAGCCGGATTCGAGTGCGGTTTCAACTTTAACGTTAAACCACGATTCAATGGATCGAGACACAAACTGTACCGAAACTAAATAAATGACTAAGCCCGGCAACACACCTATCAGGGTAAACATCAACACTAAGCGCGTCATCAAGCGCGAACCAAAACGTTTGCGGCGATAGCGACTCATTAAACGAGCTAACAGAAATAACACCAGCACAAACAGTGCTGTACCCACCAGTACGTTAGCGCCAACTATCCATGAGTAATAGGAGTCAAATAATCGTGCGTTGTCGCTGACAGTAGCTAACAGGAATAGCAGCATGCTGACCGTCATTGCGGCAGCAATCAAAAGATAACGAAGTGCGCGCGTCACTTAGTTTCAGCCTTGTAGTTAAAGCGTGTCCAGCCCGATGACATTTTCCAATCGCCGCTTCCTAATGCGGTCACCTGTATGGTCTTGGGCAGTTGAGAAACATCAAGGCCGAATTGAATCGCAACCGTGTAATTGGCGTCCGCCTTCAGAGCGTTGGGCTCGCCAACTAACCAACGACCCGGGTGGCGCAGCAATGCGAGCATGTCATCAAGTTGCGCAAAACTTCGATACAGACTACCGTCAACGGATGCACGATATTGGCGTGTCAGCACGTTGTATGAAATACGTATGTTGCGGCTAGATTTAATGGCGACATCGTCAAGCCAATACCAACGCGGCCTTGATACCTCGATTTGAAGTTTGAAATGCAGAGGGATACCGCGCGATAGCGCATCTTCCAAAGCATGCGTAAGTTCGACAGTAAAATTACTAGAGAGCGAATAGCCTTCGTCGGTTGCTGAAAGAGTGGCATCGACGAATTCAATACCTTCGGCCGCCAAGGCGGGTGCCGCGGTGATCAAGCACAGCACTCCTAACCAGAAACCCAAAAGTAGTTTTTGGATCCCAATCCAGAGAACTCGTAGTGTGCGGCGTTGATGTTTAGGTGGCACTAGCCTGAAAAATCCCACGTATTCTTACCTTGCCCAGAAGTGCCAGAAGGGGTGCGTTCGCAGAGTGGTAAAAAAACCACGCTCCAAGCAACTCGGCGATAGTATCAAAACAAGGGCTTTTGGAGTAGCGCGTAAAACAATCCGTCATGATCATCGCCCTCGGCTGACTTAGGTGCCAGCTGCCTCGGGGCGGGTAGCCGCACACAGGAGTGACGTTGGCAGAAGGCTTCAGCCTGCAGCTCGGACTCCTCAGGCCAGATTGAGCAGGTGACAAAAAGCATCAAACCGCCTGGCCGCAGCAAGCTCCACAAGTTATCCAGAATGGCGGAGCCTAGTTTTGCTAAGGCGCGTGCATCTTCCGGGCGCCTCAGCCATCGTATGTCTGGATGGCGCCTCACTATGCCCGAAGCCGTGCAGGGTACATCGGCCAAAATTCGATCAAACAACTGCCCATCCCACCAATCTTTGTGGCGTGCATCGCCACAAAGCAGCTCGGCTTTGAACCCTAGTCGATCAAGATTGTCCGCTACGCGGGCTAGCCTAGACTTGTCATTGTCCAGAGCCACCAAAGAGATATCCTCAGTTTCAAGTAGGTGCACGCTCTTGCCTCCGGGTGCGGCGCAGGCATCCAACACGCGCATACCTGGTTCAAGCTGCATCAAGGGTGCGGCCAACTGCGCAGCGGCGTCTTGCACGGATACTCGCCCTTGAAGAAAGCCAGGAATGTCAGAGACTGGCGTAGGCTGCGTGAGTCGCACAGCCCAGGGCCCCAGCTGAGTTGCTTCTAACTGTTGCTGACTAAGTAGTTGAAGATATTCTTCAACACCACCGAGTCGGCGATTAACTCGTAATGTGAGTGGCGGACGAGCATTACCTGTTTGCAGAATGTCTTCCCATTGATTCGGCCAATCTTTGCGCAGCTTATCAATCCACCATTGCGGATAATTCCACAGCGCTTCTTCGGCGGCATTCGCGGTGCGTAACAAACGATCTCGTTCACGCAAAAAACGTCGCAACACAGCATTCACTACGCCTTTAGCGCGCGAAAGCTCACGGTCGGCAGCGCATGCAGAGACGGCTTGATCAACCACGGTGTGCTCAGCATACGGTTTGCTGGCATCTGCCAACAATCCCAGACTAATACGTAAAAGTGAACCGAGACGTTCTTGCTGCGGAGGCGCATCTAACAGCAAATCCATCAGCTCAGAACTCAGCCCCCAACTTCGCATGCTGCGATAACTGATGTCTTGAATCGCGCCACGCGCTGAGGGCGGTGCTCGCAAACTATCAAAGGTGCTATTAAGAGCTGCCGGCAACGAGGTTCCTGCACTTACTAGTGTGAGTGCACGCGCTGCGCCATCCAGCGCGAAGGCCAAGGAGTCAGTCGCGATCTTCACTACGCCGCCTGCATGGGTAGTTCGTCCAACCAGATACCTACATCATCAAACACGGCCTTGGAATCAAGTTCATTGAAAATTTCGTGATACAGATTGTCATAGGTGTGTAAACCTAAATAGTTTTCTGGACTGGCCTGTGCAAATCGTAAGCTGCCAGAGGAATCGACGAGTTTGTCTTGCCCCGCCACCAGCAACAGTGTGGGTACAACAAGTGAGCTTGCGTGAGTAAAAACGTCGTGCATAGTGATGAGCATGGAATTGAGTAATCGTGCGCTGATACGATCGTGTACTAACGCGTCTGCAACATAGGAAGCAACAACCTTAGGGTCGTGCGACAAATACTGGGTTTTTAATCCATTTGATAGCGTGAGTGCTGGTGCAAGCGTACTCAGCACCTTGAGTAGTGATCGCTCTAGAAAATTCATGTAAATCGCGAGTGCGGGTGCTGACAAAATCAAACCATCTAGCGCACACATTCTAGATAGCGCGAACTTCGCTGCAAACAAACCACCCATGCTATGCCCGAGCAATAGCTGCCGTGTTACGGATGTTGGGCAGCTCGTCTGCCAGTCGTGCATGACGCATTGTGCATCGTCGAGAAAGCTGTCTTGGTGAGGAATGTCTCCGCGCTTACCCGATGATTTGCCGTGGCCGCGATGATCATAGGTGCGCACCGCGAAGCCGCGCGCACAAAAATAATCAGCGAGATGCGCATAACGTCCACTGTGCTCACCTAAGCCATGCATGAACACGATGCCTGAGTGTGCCGGGCTGGCAGGAAAATAATCTGCGCAATGTAATTGAGTGCCATCGTGCATTTTCAACATCAGTGATCGCGTCTCAGACATCACACTCCCCACATCACAAAGGTATCTTCTTTCTGCGCTGCGCGCATCATTTCGAGTAATGGAAAAGCGCGCGCGCTAATGCTGACTTGTTTGCCGGATTCGAGCTCGTCGCCGTAAGAATCTTTACTGTCATTGTGATCATTATCTATAGCAGGTTGACGTTTGCTGAGAGTGATTTCATTTTCCAGCGTTGCGATAGCGGCGGCCATGTCTTCGGCAGTAATGATGCCTTGCTCTAAGTCTTTGCCCAGCGAATCAAGTAAAGGCTTGGCGTGCGTCTTGTACATCAACAGGTCGGCAGCAGCTTTTGATTTAAAGGTGATCAGCATAAAAGTCGCAATCGAAAAATGGGATGGATTCCAATACTATGTAAACGCCTTGGCCGTACTGCAAAATCACAAATTAATACGACATTGTTCAAGAACGTTCTGCGTTTTAGATAAAAATAGTGATGCTCGAGCTTTATCATTAGCCACATCATTCAAGCTCACCCCATCAACCAACTAAGGAGTTGACGCTTTCTCGTTAGGATCGAATTTCGCGTTGCTACTCACAAAGCGAACCAGTGCAAATAATTGCGCTATCAAATAAACCGCCCAGGCCATACGCATCGCGGGTGAATAATCCCAACCATTCGCAACAAATAAATCAATTAATAAGCCTAGCCCCCATTGAACACTAAATGCACCGATGAATAAGGATAAGTTGTACGCGCTATTGACTTGCCCAACTTGGGTGGAGGGAAAAGATAGGCTGACATGGGTTTGTGCCAGCGTCGAGACAGTGACTAGCAACGAAAATGGTATCCAGAGCAGCCATGCCCACGGATAAGGTAGCAACAGCATAATCACTTGCAGAGCGATGGATAAGCCTATACCCCAACCCACCACAGTTAAGGCTGGCCGACCTGGTTTTTCGCCATACGACACATGCTTTGGCGCCCACCATGATAAAAACATATACGACAGCATCAAACAAAAATTAAAAGCAAAAAGCACTTGCGAAGTTTGCGTTGCCGATAGACCCAACACTTGCATCATCCACGGTCCGGCCCACAAGGTTTGAACGGCCATGAAGCCGCCCTGATGCACGCCGCCCAGTAAGGCCATGCGACGAAAATAGGGGTGCGTAAAAATCTGCCGATACGATAGCGAATCGCCTGCATGGCTTTGCTTTACTGTCTGCTCAAGTCGATCTTGTTCGACGTCGCGCAGCCCAAAGAATAATAGAGTCGTCGCAATTAATACTAATGCGCACATTAGCCAGAACACACCACGCCACCCTATCAATGGCAATGCCGCAGCAACCGGTACGGTAGTGCAGAGCGCACCCGCAGTTCCGAAAACCAGCATCCAACTCGACAGCTGACTTTGACGCTCAGGCGCATACCAACTGCGATAGGCCTTTAATGGCGCCATTAAGCAGGCTGAGACACCAACGCCGATTAATGCGCGACCTATCCATAAACTGGTGAGTGTTGAGCTGCTGGCGAAAAGGGCGACACCGGCCGCTGCAAATAACAGTAGAGCCGATTCGGTGCGACGCGGGCCATATTTATCGAGCCACAAACCGAGAGGGAGCTGCAGGCTTGCAAAGCCCACGAAATAAGCGGAAGAGAGCAAACCCAGATCGGCATTCGACAACTGCATATCAGCGACTAGGTCCGGTGCAATCACCGCATTGATCGCTCGGAATGCATATGAGAGAAAGTAAGCTACCGCAAAAATTAAAACGACACGTACGCCCGCTTTACCTTCCAGATAATGACTCGCGTGCGACATTAGTGAGGAATAAACGACGATAGAAAGGTGTCAGCGATTTCGCTCGTTAGCTTGTCCGAGGGTCCTAAACTGACGACCTGAAAAACATCCTGACCGTGCTCGCCAAAGCGGGCGAATAAACTGAGAGGACGTCCCGTGGATGTTTTTCCCGAAGCATGAATTTCAGTCATCGTTGTTCCATCTTTTAGCGTGACCACTTTTTGTTGAGCGACGTCGCCATGAATATTTTGCAGCATCGCTTTTTGCATAGCCAGAAGCGCAGCATGACGTTGTAAATCGTCTTCGACTTTTATGCTGGCCACAGCGAAATTTATCTCTTCGGTTTCGGTGGCTGTCATGGCCATGGTGACTTTTAGACCGTCTAAATCGATAGCGCGAGAATGGCTGGTCGGTTTTGCCGGTAGCAGCACTGTGTACGAGGGTTCGGTCCCCTGCACTTCGCGCCAGTTGAAATTCGGACTGCAGCCAGTGCACGCTAAAACAAAGGCCGCGAGCAGGCCGATCAAAAAGGATTTATTTACACGCATGGCGCGAATAGTAACAGCAGCGTCTTGGTTCGCGCCGGTGTGCATCTCCTATGATATTACGGAACCTAGCTCTGAGTGCTTAATGCGCGTCGGTATTGAATCGCCTCGGCGATATGCGCCGAGGTAATGATGTCGGTTTGAGCTAGGTCGGCGATGGTACGAGCTAATTTCAATACTCGGTGATAGGCGCGGGCCGACCACTGTAGTTTGTTCATAGCCGTGCGCAAGAGGTTTTCTGCATCGGCTTCAGGCACGCACAAACTTTCAATTTCTTTCACCGATAGAGCTGCATTATTTTTTTGTTGACGTGCGTGTTGTCGTGCGCGCGCAGTCGTCACGCGTTCAGCAATCAGCGCCGAGGATTCGCTGACCTCAGAACATAAAATTTCATCCGTTGATAAGGCGGCTACTGACACCAGCATGTCGATACGATCGAGTAGGGGGCCAGAGATTTTTCCTTGGTAGCGGGCGATGCTTTCGGGTGTGCAGCGACAATTTTTACGAGTGTCTCCTAAATAGCCGCAGGGGCAAGGGTTCATGGCAGCGATTAATTGGAAATGACACGGAAAAATCGATTGCCGTGCAGCGCGCGAGATGGTGATGTGACCCGACTCCAAAGGTTCGCGCAGTACTTCTAAAACCTTGCGATCAAATTCAGGTAGTTCATCTAAAAACAGAACGCCATGATTAGCGAGTGAAATTTCTCCGGGCCTTGGCTGACCGCCACCGCCCACCAATGCGACCGCTGACGCTGTGTGATGCGGTGCTCGAAACGGACGTCGTCCCCAGTGTTCTACAGCGAAGCTGCCACCGAGTGACTGTACGGCGGCGGTTTCCAGAGATTCTGTATCGCTCATGGGTGGCAGCAATCCTGGTAAGCGATTTGCCAGCATGGATTTGCCTGCGCCGGGCGGGCCGACCATCAGTGCGCTGTGACCTCCAGCGGCTGCAATTTCCATAGCGCGTCGCGCCAGATGCTGACCTTTCACATCCGAGAAATCGGGGTAATGGCCGGTCGATTTAGTGGCCGCTGGCATCGTGCGCGTCAGTCGTGAAGAGGGATCATTGCTAGCGAAATGCGCGCAGACTTGTAGCAATGATTCAGCAGGATAGATTTTTGCGTCACCGACTAACGCTGCTTCTGCAGCGTTGGCTTTGGGCAGAATAAAAGCGCGCTGAGAATCCCCCAGTTGATGAATCGCATAGCTCATAGCCAATGAAGCACGTACCGGGCGCAATGCGCCTGAGAGTGAAAGTTCGCCAGCGAATTCATAGCGATCGAGTTCGGTCGATGGCAACTGCCCCGAGGCGGCCAGAATTCCTAGCGCTATAGGCAAATCGAAGCGACCCGATTCTTTGGGCAGATCGGCGGGGGCCAGATTAACCGTTACGCGGCCGGCAGGAAAATCGAAGCCACTGTTATGGATGGCTGCTCTGACGCGATCGCGCGACTCGCGAACTTCAGCTTCAGCCAAGCCGACGATGGTGAATGCGGGTAATCCATTAGCGAGATGAACCTCGACCGTCACAGCCGGCGCGGCGAGTCCAGCGAGTGCACGGCTACGGAGTACCGCCAGTCCCACGGATTTAGGATTTCAACCGAGATTCAAGTTCGGCCACCCGCGCCTCCAGTGCTTCTAAGCGCGCTCGAGTGCGTTGAAGTACCTCGGATTGGATATCAAATTCTTCGCGGGTTAGCAGATCGAGCTTGGAGAAGCCCTGATTCAGCATGGCCTTCATGTTCTTTTCAATGTCCTTGGCAGGAGATTGTTGAAGCACTTCGCTAATTTTTGTTTGCAGCTCAGAGAGAAAACTCAGTTTATTGTTCATAAGTTTTGCTAGGATGAAAGATGCACCAATTTATGGCGAATGCGCTTTGATGGTGCGTAGTGAGTGTCGGGCACGCGACCAAGCGAGGCTTGATGCTAACTTAATTAGCCAAAATAACAAGGGTTTTCCTCGTTTTTGGCTGGCACGCGTCCTGCTACGTAACCCGGAGCACACCCGGCAATCGTGGGCAGGCTTTTTTTATTTAATACTAAGAAGGAAAGACATGAAAAAACTTATTCTGGCTAGCGCAATTCTGGCGGCCTTCGGCGCAAATGTCGCTCAAGCAGCAGATGCAGCACCCGCTCCAGAGCATGCGGTTAGCTACAATATTGGCGTTACAAGCGACTATCGCTATCGTGGTATTTCTCAGACTCAAAAAGATCCAGCCCTCAGCTTGGGCGTCGACTACGCTCACAATCCAAGTGGTTTCTACGCTGGTATGTGGGCTTCTACAATTAAATGGATCAAAGACGGTTACGGCGGATCCGGTAACCTCGAGATCGATTTGTATGCCGGTCGTAAAGGCGAGATTTATTCAGGAATTTCGTACGACTTAGGTTTGCTTAGCTACCAGTACCCAAACAACAAACTCGGCAACGTGGCTGGATATGCTGATGCCACCACGCTTGAGGCTTACGGCCAAGTCGGTATGGGTCCGTTCTATGTCAAGTATTCGCACTCACTCACCAATTTGTTTGGCAACGTTGATAGTAAAGGCAGTTATTACATTGATGGCGGCGCCAATGTCGATGTAGCCGAAGGACTTGTGTTGAATGTGCATGCAGGACGCCAGGTCATTCATAACTGGAGCGCACTTAACTACAACGACTACAAAGTTGGTTTGACCAAAGACTTTGGTTTTGCGGCGGGTTCGCTTGCCTACATCACCACCGACGCAGACGTTGCGGGTTATACATGGAACGGCAAAACAGTTGGCAAATCGACGGTCGTTGCTACGCTCGTAAAGACGTTCTGAAACTTTTAAGAGGCTGACATGAAAATCATCACTGCCATCATTAAGCCTTTCAAGCTCGATGAAGTGCGCGAGGCTCTCTCGAACATCGGTGTGCAAGGCATCACCGTTACCGAGGTCAAGGGATTTGGGCGCCAAAAAGGTCACACCGAGTTGTACCGCGGTGCTGAGTATGTTGTTGATTTTTTGCCAAAGACAAAAATCGAGGCAGCAGTCGACGACGCGATCGTGGAACGTGCAATTGAAGCGATCGAAAATGCGGCCCGCACCGGCAAAATCGGTGATGGAAAGATCTTTGTCTACGACTTGCAACAGGTCGTTCGTATTCGTACGGGCGAAACCGGCAAAGACGCACTCTAAGGGGATTGAAAATGAAAAAATGTTTTGCAAGCCTTTTGAGCGCTGGCCTGTTGCTGTTTGCAGTAGGCATGTCGCCTGTCGCATCGGCAGAAGATGCAGCACCCGCAGCAGCACCTGCGGCCACCGCGCCGGCAGCGGCAGCACCCGCAGCAGCTCCAGCCGTAGCGGCCGCACCTGCTGAAGCGGCTGCTCCTGCGGTGGTACCGAACAAGGGTGATACAGCATGGATGATCGTAGCAACCCTACTCGTCATCATGATGTCTATCCCTGGTCTGGCATTGTTTTATGGCGGTTTGGTTCGCTCTAAAAACATGTTATCGGTGCTGATGCAGGTGATGATGATTTTCAGCCTCGTAACTGTTCTCTGGTTTATTTATGGTTATTCGCTGACGTTCACCGAAGGAGGCAGTTTCTTTGGCTCCTTTGATCGTCTGTTCATGAAAGGCATGACACCGGATTCACCAGGTGCCACTTTCAGCAAAGGCGTTGTGATTCCTGAGTTGATCTTTGCTTGTTTCCAAGCGACGTTTGCAGCGATTACCTGCGGTCTGATCGTCGGTGCATTTGCTGAGCGTATTAAGTTCGCTGCAGTCATGTTGTTTATCGTGATCTGGTTCACATTCTCATACGTGCCTATCGCACACATGGTTTGGTTCTGGCCAGGTCCTGATGCATTTGTCGATGCAGCTGCTGCTGAAAAAGCAACCGCGGTATCGGGATGGTTGTTCCAGAAAGGCGCACTCGACTTTGCTGGCGGCACGGTGGTTCACATCAATGCAGCTGTGGCAGGTTTAGTTGGCGCAATCATGGTCGGCAAACGTATCGGTCTGGGACGTGAAGCCATGGCACCTCATTCGTTGACATTGACGATGGTGGGCGCATCCCTGTTGTGGGTGGGCTGGTTTGGCTTTAACGCAGGTTCAGCACTCGAAGCCAATGGTTCAGCGTCGCTCGCATTTGCGAATACCTTGCTCGCTACGGCTGGTGCCGTGTTGTCATGGACCTTTGCTGAGTGGATCTTAAAAGGCAAGCCTTCCATGCTGGGTGCAGCTTCAGGAGCCGTCGCAGGTTTGGTTGCGATCACTCCAGCGGCTGGATTTGTTGGCCTGATGGGTGGTCTGATCATTGGCCTGTTGGCTGGTGTGACTTGCTTGTGGGGCGTCAACAGCCTGAAGCGTATGCTTGGTGCCGATGATTCGCTGGATGTATTTGGCGTTCACGGTTTGGGCGGTATATTGGGCGCGATTCTCACGGGTGTATTTGCTGCGCCATCACTCGGTGGTACAGGCATCTATGACTACGTCGCGAATGCGGTTGCACCGGAATACTCGATTGCCAGCCAAGTTTGGATTCAGTTCCAAGCAGTGCTAACAACGATTATCTGGTCAGGTGTTGTGGCTTTCATTGCCTACAAGATTACTGACATGGTCGTGGGTCTGCGCGTCACCGAAGAGGAAGAGCGTGAAGGTCTGGACATCAGCAGTCATGGTGAAACGGCCTACCATTCCTAAGATGAATTAGTCCCCTCTGTAGCACCGGCTCAGGGTATCGAGCCACAAACGCCTCCCTTGGGAGGCGTTTTTTTATGCGCGGCGATAGCAAAATGCTCAGTAAATGAAGGACCGGCTTGGAAAATCCGGGCTTTGTCCCCATTTGTTTCCGTGTAAACCTCAAGGGCAGTCGCTAGCGATGTCCGTTAGAATCTGCCCCTTGGCTTACGCTTCATTGATTCTCTGGAAGGTCTTGCATGGTTCCCCATCTCGTCACGGCTCTGAATGGCCCGTTACTCGAGCTCGAAAAAAAAATTCTGGCTGCCACTCCGGCGATAGAGCGCTGGTTCAGGCTTGAATGGCAGGAGCACACCCCGCCTTTTTATTGTTCCGTTGATTTACGTAATTCGGGTTTTAAGCTCGCGCCTGTCGATACCAATCTTTTTCCGGGCGGATTTAACAATCTCGCTCCTGAAATGCTGCCGCTGGCCGTGCAAGCGGCGATGGCCGCCATCGACAAATACTGTCCGGATGCAAAGAACCTTTTGTTGATTCCCGAGCGGCACACGCGCAATACGTTTTATTTACAAAACGTCGCGCGACTCATGCAGATTTTCCGTCAGACGGGTTTGAATGTGCGGTTAGGAAGTTTGTCAGACGAGGTAAAAGCCCCGGTCGATATTGAACTCCCGGATGGCAACACCCTGACGTTGGAGCCCTTAGAACGCTCAAGTAACGGTCGTCGGCTTGGCCTTAAAAATTTCGACCCCTGCACGATCTTGCTCAACAATGATTTGTCAGCAGGTATCCCGGGCATTCTCGAAGATCTACATGAACAAACACTGCTGCCTCCGCTGCATGCAGGTTGGGCCGTCAGACGCAAGACCAATCACTTTGCTGCGTATGATGAAGTCGTCAAAAAATTTGCCAAGTTGATCGATGTGGATCAGTGGATGTTGAATCCGTATTTTGCTAAATGCACAGGCATCAACTTTCAAGAGCGTGAAGGTGAAGAGTGTCTGGCAACCAATGTTGATGCACTTTTAACCAAGATACGTAAAAAATACAAAGAGTACGGCATCAAAGAAACGCCATTCGTGATCGTTAAGGCCGATGCGGGAACCTACGGCATGGGCATCATGACCGTGCGTGATGCGAGTGAAGTGCGTGACTTAAATCGCAAGCAGCGTAACAAAATGTCGGTAGTTAAAGAAGGCTTAGAAGTATCAGATGTGATTTTGCAAGAAGGTGTGCATACCTTTGAACACATTAATGATGCTGTCGCAGAGCCGGTCGTCTACATGATGGACCGTTATGTCGTTGGCGGTTTTTATCGCGTGCATGCCGAGCGTGGCATTGATGAAAATTTAAATGCGCCCGGTGCTCACTTTGTGCCATTGGCATTTGCGCAGCAGCACGCCTTACCCGATCTGGCAGCCAAACCGGGCACCGCCGCACCGAATCGTTTTTATATGTACGGTGTGGTGGCGCGTCTGGCGTTGTTAGCAGCGTCACTTGAGTTAGAAAAAACTGATCCTAATCCTGAAGTGTATTGATCCCTCATGAAAATCGCTTTCGCTGCTGATCCACTGGACAGTTTCAAGATCGTTAAAGATTCTACCTTTGCGATAATGACTGAGGCGGCGAGTCGTGGGCATGAGTTGTATGCTTTTGGTCATGGTGATTTATTATTTGATGGCCATGAAGTTAAAGCAAGCGTATCGCTGATCACTCTCACTGGAAAAGCAGACGACTGGTATCAGCAGCAAGCGCCGGTGCTGAGGTCGCTAAATGAGTTCGATGCGGTGGTTGAGCGCACCGATCCGCCGTTCGATATGGAATATGTCTACGCGACCTATATGTTGGAGCGCGCAGAGGCGAACGGAGCACGCATTTTTAACCGGCCGGGCGCAATTCGTAGTCATAACGAAAAATTCGCCATCACAGGCTTTACTCAATTCATTGCGCCGACCTTAGTCACTAGCGATATGGCGCGCATTCGTGCGTTTCATGAACAACACAAAGACATCATCCTTAAGCCTTTAGATGGCATGGGCGGCGCCGGAATATTACGCATCGCTGCCGATGGATTGAATCTTGGTTCGGCGATAGAGATGCTGACTCATCACGGTGAGCGCACCATCATGGCCCAGCGCTACATACCCGAGATCGTTAAAGGCGATCGTCGCGTACTGGTGATTGGCGGCAAAGTGGTTCCGTATTGTTTAGCGCGAGTGCCTCAAGCGGGCGAAGTACGGGGCAATTTAGCCGCGGGCGGTTTGGGTGTGGCGATGCCGATCTCCGAACGAGAGCGTGAAATTGCCGAAACTCTCGGTCCGATTTTGTTCGAGCGAGGCTTGTTGCTGATAGGATTGGATGTCATTGGTAACTACCTGACTGAAATCAATGTGACTAGTCCGACGTGTTTTCAGGAAATCACTCAGCAGACAGGCTTTAACGTGGCCGGTATGTTTATTGATGCCCTTGAACAAGCGAGCTAATACCTTTCGCTGATAGCCGTTTTTTTTTGACAGACTTCGCAACCCCATGGTTGGCATACTTTTAATTACGCACGCTCCGCTAGGCCGCGCTTTCATCGAGGCAGTCACGCATGTTTACAAAGATCCTCCTGAAAAGTTAGAGGCTCTTGATGTGATTGCTGATCAAGACCCGGGCGAAGTTCGCCGTCTTGCGAGTGAAGCGATTGCTCGAATCAACGATGGCTCCGGTGTTTTGGTGCTAACAGACATGATTGGTGCCACTCCAGCGAATTGCACGCAATCTTTGTGTGTGTCAGGCGAGATCGAAGTGATTGCAGGAGTTAGTCTTCCTATGCTGTTACGTGCCATTAGTTATCGCAATAACACACTAGAAACCTTGATAGAAATGGCGTTGACCGGTGGGCAAAAAGGTGTTTGTCGTGTAGCTGCAAAAATATAATTCCCTACATACTGCTAAATACCTCACACAAAAAGAAAATGAAAAATGATTAGTCGAGACATAGAAATTATCAACAAGCTGGGGCTGCATGCACGTGCCTCAGCCAAGCTGACCCAGTTGGCCGCGAAATTTCAGTGTGAAGTTTGGATGACGCGCGAACGTAAGCGCGTGAATGCTAAATCCATCATGGGTGTGATGATGCTTGCAGCGGGCAAAGGGTCTACCGCTACCTTGGAGACCGAAGGCGCTGATGAGCAAGAAGCAATGGATGCGCTGGTGCAGTTAATCGAAGCACGGTTTGGCGAAAGCGAATAGAAATCTCTCTGGAACCATCACGCATGGCATCATTTACTATTCATGGAATTCCTGTATCGCGTGGCATCGCCATTGGTCGCGCACATCTGCTGCGGCCAGCCGCTAGCGACGTTAAACATTATTTAATTTCAGAAGATAAAGTCGAAGCCGAAGTCGCGCGTTTGACAGATGCGATTGCTGCAGTCAATCGTGAGTTGCAAGCCGTTCGCCGTGATCTTCCGGCGGATGCGCCTTCCGAACTCGCCGCCTTCATTGATGTGCATGCGCTTATTTTGGCTGATCCTATTGTTTCGACTGAGCCATTAAAAATTATCCGTAATCGTCACTACAACGCTGAGTGGGCTTTGCTCACCCAAATCGATGAGCTGTCCGCGCAGTTCGATGAAATTGAAGACGCCTACCTGCGCGAACGTAAGAACGATATCCGTCAGGTCGGTGAGCGCGTATTGAAATTCTTAACAGGTACCGCATCGACCTTCCCTACCAGTTCGGATCCACACGAAGAATTGCCGCAAATGATAGTGGTGGCGCACGATATATCGCCGGCGGACATGTTGCAGTTTCGCGATCGTGCTTTCGTTGGTTTTGTTACTGATCTGGGTGGTCAGAATTCACACACCGCTATCGTTGCGCGCAGTTTGGATATTCCCGCTGTGGTGGGTATGTCGACGGCAACGACATTAATCAACGAAGATGATTGGATCATTATTGATGGTGATGCAGGTATTGTCATTGTTGATCCAGCGCCCATCGTACTTGAGCAGTATCGCGACGTTCAGAGCCAACTGCTACGCGAACGTAAGAAGCTAGGCAAATTAAAAAAGACGCCGGCTGTTACGAAAGATGGCACACGTATTCATTTGTTGGCCAATATTGAGTTACCTGAAGATTGCGCCCCAGCTATCGAAGCAGGCGCGGTGGGTGTTGGACTGTTTCGCTCCGAATTTTTATTCATGGGCCGCACCGGTGGGCATCATCGATTGCCCGATGAAGATGAGCAGTTTGAATCTTATCGTAAGGCTGTGGTGGCCATGAAAGGTCGGCCCGTCACCATACGCACGCTGGACGTGGGCGCTGATAAGCCGCTCGATAAAGATGAAGAAACGGCCTTGAATCCGGCCCTGGGATTACGCGCCATTCGTTATTGCTTAGCTGAGCCGCAAATGTTTTTGACTCAGCTACGAGCCATCTTGCGTGCTTCCGCTTATGGTCCGATTAATCTTTTAATTCCTATGCTCGCGCATGCCTTTGAAATTGATCAGAGTTTGCTTTTCATTGAGCAGGCAAAACAGCAACTGCGTGATGCAAAGAAAAAATTCGATCCGAATATTCCTGTCGGGGCCATGATTGAAATACCAGCTGCTGCGCTGACCTTGCCCTTGTTTATCAAGCGACTAAATTTTCTCTCAATCGGGACCAACGATTTAATTCAATACACCTTAGCGATTGATCGCGTCGATCATGAAGTCGCGCATCTTTATAACCCCTTGCATCCGGCGATTTTGTATTTGCTACATACGACCATTACCGCAGGTGCGAAAGCAGGCATTCCCGTTGCTGTGTGTGGTGAGGTGGCGGGTGATACTAAGCTCACACGCTTGTTGTTAGGCATGGGCCTGCGTGAGTTTTCCATGCATCCGGCGCAGCTGTTGTCCGTTAAGCAGGAGATTTTGAACTCCGATCTGGATCAGATCGAGCCACACGTGAAGAAAATCCTCAAGGCCTTTGAATCTGCCGCGATTGCGGAGGGAGTTGAGCGTCTCAGAGCCCTATAAAAGCCACATCAGTCAGGGCGTTTGACGCTGAGCGCTGACTTCGTTATCCTTGCACACATTGCGCCGATTTGACCTTAGCTTGCGGGCGCGCGGGAAACCCCCGGACAAATACGGCTAAAGCGAGCTTGAATCGACGTACCGAATTCAGCCCGATAAGCCAAGCGCTATCGGGCTTTTTTGTTTTATGCGGATTATCAAAATCTTAGAAGCGACATGTTGACTCTTTGTTTAATAAATTTATGCGATCAATAGGCGTAGTCACACCGCAGTCTATGCATTTTGCCGAGCCGCTGGCTTTGCAGAGTGGTGCGTTGCTGGCGGATTACACTCTGGTTTATGAAACCTATGGTCAATTAAACGCAGACAAATCCAATGCAGTTTTGGTTTGCCATGCGCTGAACGCATCGCATCACGTGGCAGGTGTGTATGAAGGTCAACCTAAGAATGTGGGTTGGTGGGACAACATGGTTGGCCCTGGAAAGCCATTAGATACCGATCGATTTTTTGTTATTGGCGTGAACAATCCTGGATCGTGTTTTGGCTCGACCGGGCCTATGCACACCAACCCTGCTACTGGCAAACCGTATGGCGCATCGTTCCCTGTGGTGACCGTCGAAGATTGGGTGCATGCACAAGCGCGTTTAGCCGATGCATTAGGTATACGTCAATTTGCAGCGGTGATGGGCGGATCCTTGGGAGGCATGCAGGCGCTCTCATGGACTATGTTATATCCGGACCGAATAGCGAATTGCTTAGTGATTGCATCGACTCCTAAACTCACTGCGCAAAACATTGCGTTTAATGACGTTGCGCGACAAGCCATACTCACCGATCCTGATTTTCATGATGGCGATTACTACGCGCACGGCGTTGTGCCTAGGAATGGTTTGCGCGTTGCGCGCATGATTGGCCACATCACCTATTTGTCTGATGACGACATGGCCGAAAAATTTGGTCGTGACTTGCGCGGTACAGATTATCAGTTCGGCTACGGCATTGATTTTGAGATCGAATCGTATCTGCGCTATCAGGGCGATAAATTTTCAGAATACTTTGATGCCAATACCTATTTACTGATTACCAAAGCGCTCGATTATTTTGATCCTGCGCGTGCATTCAATGGTGATCTCGCCGCCGCACTCGCCAACACGCAAGCAGAATTTTTATTGGTGTCATTCACTACCGATTGGCGTTTTGCACCCGAGCGTAGTCGTGAAATGGTGCAAGCACTGGTTCGAAACGATAGGCGCCTGACCTATGCAGAAATTGACGCGCCACATGGGCATGACGCTTTTTTACTGGATGATCCGCGTTATATGAATGTCGTGGGTGCCTATTATGAAAAAATCTGGGGCCGTATTACAGGGCGACAGAACGACTCGCATAGGAAGGCCGCATGATTACCGAGCGCTTTGCGGGTTTGCGTGCGGATCTGGCGTTTATTGCGCATTGGGTAGCCCCGGGTTCGCGCGTACTTGATCTGGGTTGTGGTGATGGCGCGATGATGGAATATCTGCAGGTTGATAAATACTGCAGTGGCTATGGCGTTGAGATTGATGATGCGCCGATTCCGCGTTGCGTGCAGCGTGGCGTGTCAGTGATACAGCAAGATATCGAAAGCGGATTAGCGATGTTTTCTGATGCGGCCTTTGATACCGTCTTGTGTCTTTCTGCGTTGCAGATGATGAAAAATGTCGAGGCCGTGTTGCGCGACATTACGCGAGTGGGTCAAGAAGCCATTGTGTCCTTTCCTAATTTCGCACATTGGCCGCATCGAATTGCTTTGTTAAGTGGTCGTATGCCGGTGTCCGATAGTTTGCCTTATGCATGGTATGACACGCCGAATCTACGCTTTGCCACCATTAGCGATTTTGAAGAATTAGCCGACGAAGTCGGCTTGAGTGTACTTGAGTGCGTATCGCTAAAAGATGATGGCACGCCGATTACGTTTCTACCGGAGTGGCGCGGTAGCTTAGCCGTGTTTCGTTTACGTAAAAAATAAAATTCTTTTTGCTTTCAATGATGACATGAGCCAACTCAACGTAGAGACTGAAACTAAAGTGACTGGTTGGCGTCATTACTTCAACCGGCGCATGATGATCTGCGTGATGTTTGGCTTCACGTCGGGCTTACCGCTTTTCATTCTGTATAACCTGTTGTCGGCATGGCTAAAAGCAGAGCAGGTTGACCTCAAAGCGATTGGTTTATTTGCTTTGGTTGGATTTCCATATACGTGGAAATTCTTGTGGTCGCCGTTAATGGATAGATTTCATTTTCCCTTATTTGGTCGCCGGCGCGGCTGGATGTTTTTTTCTCAGGTGGCGTTACTAGTTGCGATCGCCAGTATGGGTTTTTTTTCGCCACTCACTGATTTGCCTGCGATTATTTTTCTTGCAGGGGTTATTGCATTTCTCTCAGCCAGCCAAGACATCGTTATTGATGCCTATCGTCGAGAGCTGTTGTCGGATGATGAGCAAGGATCGGGCACGGCACTTTTTGTAAATGCGTACAAAATGTCGACCTTAGTGCCCGGATCGCTGTCATTGATATTGTCAGACTTCGTGAGTTGGCAGATCGTCTTTTATATTACTGCGCTGTTTATGCTGCCAGGTGTGATAACCACCTTGGTCATTCGTGAGCCCGCTCTTTACGGCGAACCACCCCGCTCATTGCGCGAAGCGGTGGTAGAGCCTTTCAAGGAATTCATCCAACGCAGCGGTTGGTCGCATGCCTTATTGGTACTCGCATTTATATTTTTGTATAAGCTTGGTGATTCGATGGCCACTGCGTTGGCTACGCCGTTTTATATGGAGCTAGGATTTACTCGCACTACGATAGGTTTGGTCGCGAAAAATGCGGGCTTATGGGCGAGCTTGGCAGGCGGGATTTTAGGTGCAGTCTGGTTAGAAAAAACCGGCGTTAATCGCGGCCTCTGGATATTCGGTGTTCTGCAGGCAGTCGCCATACTCGGTTTTGCTTTGCTCGCACAAACCAGCGTTGCCACACCCGGTGTAGAGCCGAGTACCTTAATGTTGGGTTTGGTGATTGGTTTAGAAGCCTTTGCGGTGGGTTTAGGTACCGCTGCTTTCACTGCGTTCATTGCGACCACAACAGATCAACGCTATACCGCAACACAGTTTGCTTTATTCACCAGTTTAGCGGCCGTGCCGCGTACTTTTTTTAATGCGTTGACTGGCTTTATCGTTGCGCAAACCGGCTGGTTTATTTTCTTCTTAATCTGTTTTGCCTTAGCCTTACCCGGCATGTTGCTATTGCCGAAAATCGCACCATGGAATCCCGTGCCGGAACCTAAAGACGAGAGTCATTAAATTCACCGGTGATGCCTGTAATTCATGCGGCAATCACGTTGCGGCGCCCCACCCATCAGATAGATAAGCCTTAGCGCATGTTGAATTTTCTCTGGCTAGGATTCTTTTTAGTTGCTACAGCTAGTGCGCTGTGGCGATTGCTAGTCATAGGTGATGCCAGCGTGTTTGCAGCGATGGTCGAGAGCTTGTTTGCGATGGCCAAGCTTTCGGTCGACGTCATGATCTTGTTGTTCGGCACACTGACTTTATGGCTGGGATTTTTGCGTATCGCAGAGCGTGCTGGCTTAGTGAGTTCACTTGCGCGTCTGCTCTCACCTTTGTTTATGCGCTTACTGCCCGGCGTGCCCGCAGGCCACCCTGCCCTCGGTTTGATCACTATGAATTTCACAGCCAATGCGCTTGGCTTAGATAACGCTGCGACACCCATTGGTTTAAAAGCCATGCGCGAATTACAGTCGCTTAATCCGGACCCTGTTGTGGCAAGTGATGCGCAGATTATGTTTTTGGTTTTGAATGCGTCATCACTGACCTTGCTGCCGGTATCGATATTTATGTATCGAGCGCAGCAAGGAGCGCCCGATCCTACCCTCGTATTTTTACCGATACTGTTAGCCACAACAGCATCCACGCTGACGGGTTTTTTTGCCGTGGCTTTCGCTCAGCGATTAAAGCTGCTTGATCCGGTTGTGTTGCGTTTTTTGCTGGGTGCAGGTTTGCTGTTAGGTGTGACGATGGCAGTGTTAGCTAGCCTATCTTCCGTCGCACTCGCAGCCTTATCGTCGGTGTTGGGTAACGCCGTCGTGTTTGGATTGATTGTGGCGTTTTTGTTAGTCGGTGTTTGGCGGCGTGTCCCTGTGTACGAAGCCTTTGTTGACGGTGCGCGTGAAGGATTTGACGTCGCTAAAAATCTACTGCCGTATTTAGTGGCGATGCTGTGTGCAGTGGGTGTGTTGCGCGCTTCGGGCGCTTTAGATTTTTTGCTGCAAATTATTCGAGTAGGCGTGGAACATCTCGGTTGGGATCAGCGTTTTGTTGATGCCCTGCCCACCGCGTTAGTCAAGCCATTTTCTGGAAGCGCAGCGCGCGCGATGTTAATTGAAACCATGAGTTCGCAGGGAGTCGATAGTTTTCCTGCGCTACTTGCTGCGACGGTGCAAGGCAGTACGGAAACTACGTTTTATGTATTAGCCGTGTATTTCGGTGCGGTGGGTATTCAGCGAGCACGCCATGCCGTGGCATGCGCATTACTCGCTGACTTTGCGGGAGTGCTGGCATCAATTGCTGTTTGTTATTGGTTTTTCGGTTAAAAATTACGCTAGCCAGTCGTAGTTAATAATCAGTGGCGAATGATCTGAGAAGCGCTCATCTTTGTATACCGACGCACTTTTCGATGTGGCCGCAATCCCAGGTGTCGCGACCTGATAATCAATCCGCCAACCTACGTTATTCGCCCACGCTTGTCCGCGGTTGCTCCACCAGGTGTAAGCCTCGCCGGTAGTATCAGGGTGCAGTAGCCGATACACATCACGCCAGTCAGCTTTATCAAGTACGTCACTCATCCACTGGCGTTCTTCAGGTAAAAAGCCAGAATTCTTTTGATTACTTTTCCAATTCTTCAGATCGATTTCTTTGTGCGCGATATTCCAATCACCGCAGATCACCACTTCGCGACCTGATTTTCTTAGCGATAGTAGATGCGGCATGAAAGCATCCATGAAACGAAACTTTGCTTGTTGCCGATCATCGCTAGACGAGCCGGACGGGCAGTAGAGTGATATCACCGTCAACTTTTCAAAGTCGACTTGTACACAGCGTCCCTCGGCGTCAAATTCTGCATTGCCAAAGCCCGTCGTCACCGATCGAGGTTTTTCTCGGGAATAAACGCCGGTACCGGAATACCCTTTTTTTTCAGCGTAATGAAAGTGGCCGTGATAACCCGCGGGTGCTAAAAAATCGGGCGACATATCGGCGTGCTGAGCTTTCAGCTCTTGCACACAAACGAAATCAGCTTGCTGTTTATGCATCCATTCAAAGAAATTCTTTTTGGCGGCTGAGCGTATACCGTTGAGATTGGCTGAAATTATTTTCATAATGAATAAGAGCGAAAAGAAATTGCAATGCAGAATGCGCGCAAGCATAACCGATTCGAGCGCGAGTCTCTTGGGCGGTAAAATAGCGACTTTAGGAACAGAGCAAAGGTGACGAAGTGAATAAGCTACGCCATGAATTTATCGAGTTCTCCGTTACGGCAGGCGTACTGCGCTTCGGCGAGTTTGTCACCAAGGCCGGTCGCCTCTCGCCTTATTTTTTTAATGCCGGATTATTCAATGATGGCGAACGCCTCGGTAAGTTGGCTGAATTTTATGCGCAAACCTTATTAGATTCAGGCGTTGAATTTGACATGCTGTTTGGCCCCGCTTACAAGGGCATCACATTGGCATCCGCCACCGCTGTTGCGCTGGCTGCGAAAGGTCGCAATGTGCCATTTGCGTATAACCGCAAGGAAGCCAAAGATCATGGTGAGGGCGGCACCATTGTTGGCGCCAAGCTGAGTGGTCGCGTTGTCATTATTGATGACGTGATTTCAGCGGGTACTTCGGTGCGCGAATCGGTAGATCTCATACGCGCACAGAACGCGAAACCGTGTGCAGTATTAATTGCGCTGGATAGAATGGAAAAAAGTGGCGCAGAAGGCGCGCTATCGAATTTATCGGCAGTGCAGGAAGTTGAGCAAAACTTTGGTATGCCTGTGCTGCCTATCGCTAACCTAAATGATTTATTTGCCTATCTTTCAGGTCCCGGCGCGAGTGCAGAACTCACTGCATTCCGCACAGCAGTGGCGACGTATCGTGATAGGTACGGCGTTGCCTGACTCTGTCTTGCCTAACTAAGCTTTTGAAGAAAAATTAGGCCAAGTTGGCGCACTAAATCAATCCAAAGCGCTAGGTGAAATCATCTTCGCGTTGATTACGAATGGCTAGGATCGTAATGTTCTTTGCGTCATCTATCTCGAATAGGGCCACGTAGCCGCCACCACCGAATGAGATAACAAGTTCGCGAATAAAGGGGTTGTCGTGCGATGCCTTGCGACATGACCAAGGAAAATCGGCCAAGAGGTTCATACTTTTCGAGATGGCTTTGCGCGCACGTTTTGCTGCAGCCAAGTCTCGCTCAGCGAGAAAACTAAAAAGTCTTTTCAGATCTTCGCGAGCGCCACGTGTGTAGCGAACCTGAAAAATCATTACCGACTGCGATGAGAGTCAATGATCTGATCAAGTTCAGTGAGTACATCGTCGGTGCTGAAGTACTCGCCAGAGTGCCTGGCCTCTGCTGCGGCAGCTAATCCTCGCTCGATGAAAGTGCGTTGCAAGTTACGGCGCTGTATTTGATAGCGAATGGAATGCTCGACGAAACTCGACAGGCTCTCCTCTGACTCAAGCACCTTTTCTGCTGCCTCCCTCAAGCTTGGGTCTACTCGTACTGAGGGGAAATTGGATGATTTCATGCTGGCACCTCATGCATTGCAATTGCGATGCATTATGCGCTGGGTTGGCAGACCTTGCAAGAAAGTCATAAGTGGAATACTGGGCAGAAGTCAGTGGGATGATTGTTATAGATTGCGTAGCATGGAAGGGGAAAGTCAGTGCTGAACTCGCTGCATTCCGCACAGCAGTGGCGACGTATCGTGAGAGGTACGGCGTTGGCTAACGCTGCTGCCTATCCACGCTCGACTACCCGTAAGATTTCTCAGCCCAACTTCAGCTTTAATAGTTCAGTTAATTGTGCAGGGTTAGCTTTGCCTTTGCTGGCTTTCATGGCTTGACCAATCAGCGCGTTGAATGCTTTTTCTTTGCCGGCTCTAAATTCTTCAACGGATTTGGCATTCGCGGCGAGCACTTCATCAATAATTTTTTCTAATGCGCCGCTATCCGAAATTTGTTTTAAGCCTTTGGATTCAATTAAATCATCCGCCAGCGTTACTGATTCAGAGCGTGCTTCCCACATGCCGGCAAAAACTTCTTTGGCGATTTTGTTAGAGATGGTTCCATCAGCGATGCGTTTGAGCAGCAATGCGAATTGCACTGCGCTGACGGGCGAATGGGCAATATCTATCCCTTCGCGATTCAGCGTGGAGGATACGTCACCCATTAACCAGTTGGCGGCAGGTTTGGCTTGCTCACGACCGGCGGCGGACACCACGGACTCAAAATAAATAGCCATCGCTTTCGATTGCGTTAGTATCATGGCGTCGTACTCGGATAGTTGATAGTCGCGCACAAAACGCTCGCGCATCGCACCTGGCAACTCAGGAAGCGATGCTTTAACGCGCGCGATCCAATCGGCGGCAATCACTAATGGTGGAAGATCGGGATCAGGAAAATAGCGATAGTCCATCGCATCTTCTTTGCTGCGCATGGAGCGCGTTTCTTTTTTATCCGGATCGTAGAGGCGCGTCTCTTGAGTGATTTTGCCGCCGTCTTCAATCACCTCGATTTGACGGCGTACTTCGTAGTTAATTGCTTCTTCAAGAAAGCGGAAAGAATTCAGATTTTTAATCTCGCAGCGTGTGCCGTATTCTTTTTGGCCAACGGGTCTGACCGATACGTTGGCATCGCAGCGGAACGATCCTTCTTGCATATTGCCATCGCAAACACCCAACCACACCACCAGTGAATGCAGTGCTTTCGCATAGGCCACGGCTTCAGCGGCGCTGCGCATATCAGGCTCAGTCACGATTTCTAGCAAGGGCGTACCAGCGCGATTGAGATCGATGCCGGTCATGCCGTGATAATCCTCGTGCAAGGATTTTCCTGCATCTTCTTCTAGATGGGCGCGTGTTAACTGCACCGTTTTAAGTTCCGCTTTGCCGTCGATTTCAACAACGAACGATAGCGTGCCGCCCTGAACCACCGGAATTTCAAACTGACTGATCTGATAGCCTTTCGGAAGATCAGGGTAAAAATAATTTTTGCGCGCAAAGATAGACTCCGGCGCGATGGTTGCGCCGATGGCTAAGCCAAACTGAATCGCACGTTCGACGGCACCCTTGTTTAATACGGGCAGCACCCCGGGCAATGCAAGATCAACCGGGCAGGCTTGCGTGTTTGGCGCCGCACCGAAAGCGATGGACGCGCCACTAAAAATTTTGGATTCGGTGGTGAGCTGCGCATGTGTTTCCAGCCCGATCACGACTTCCCATTGCATAAAAATTCCTTTAATTCTGTGTGGGCCGTTGCTTGTGCCAATCTGTCGCAAGCTGATACTGATGTGCGATGTTGAGCAATTTAGCTTCAGAAAAATAATTACCAATCAATTGCAGGCCAACAGGGCGACGCGAATTTTTTTCGCCTTGACCAAAGCCCACTGGAATCGACATGCCAGGCAAGCCAGCTAAGCTGGTAGAGAGTGTGTATATGTCAGCTAAATAATTGGCAACCGGATCATTGACTTTCGATCCAAGATCCCATGCAACCGTAGGTGCTACGGGGCCCATAATCACATCACATTGTTTGAAAGCGTCTTGAAAATCCTGGGCAATCAAACGACGAATTTTTTGTGCTTGCAAATAGTAGGCATCGTAATAGCCGTGTGAGAGTACGTAAGCGCCAACCAAAATGCGGCGTTTAACTTCGTCGCCAAAACCTTCCGCGCGCGTCTTGCAATACATGTCGGATAGGTCGGTGTAGTTTTGTGCGCGATGGCCGTAACGCACGCCATCGAAACGCGACAAATTCGATGAAGCTTCAGCTGGTGCAATCACGTAATAGACAGGAATAGCCAGCGACGTTTTTGGAAGTGAAATCTCGACTAAGGTAGCCCCCAGCTTTTCGTATTCTTTCAATGCGGCTTGCACGGCATCAGCCACATCGCTGGCTAGTCCTGCACCTAAATATTCTTTAGGAACACCTATCTTTAATCCTTTGATCGAGTCAGCAAGATAACGCGAAAAATCTTCCGGTTCGCGTTCTATCGATGTCGAATCACGTTGATCAAAACTGATCATTGAGTTAAGCAGTAGGGCGCAATCTTCGGCGGTCCAGGCCATCGGGCCGCCTTGATCGAGTGACGAAGCAAAGGCAATCATGCCGTAGCGAGACACGCTGCCATAGGTGGGTTTAATGCCAGTAATGCCACACAGTGCAGCGGGTTGGCGGATCGAGCCACCCGTATCGGTTCCGGTGGCAGCAGGCGCGAGACCGCCGGCGATAGCTGCCGCGGATCCGCCCGATGATCCGCCCGGCACAGCCGTGGTGTCCCAGGGATTTTTTACAGCGCCGAAAAATGAGTTTTCGTTGGATGAACCCATGGCGAATTCATCACAATTGAGTTTTCCTAGCGTCACCATGCCTGCATTGCGGAACTGTTCCACCACAGTTGCATCAAATGGGCTGATGTAGCCAGAAAGCATTTTGGAACCCGCTGTTGAGGTCCAGTCGCGTGTGACGAAAATATCTTTGTGCGCAATCGGCAGGCCGGTTAGCGCAGTGACATCGCCGCGTGCGATACGAGCGTCAGCGTCTTTGGCCTGAGCCAGAGTGAATTCGGGCTGGACGTTAATGAACGCATTCAGCTCGCTCGAAGTTATGCGCTGGAGATAGAGCTGCGCCAGTTCGACGGCTGAAATTTTTTTGCTTTTCAGCTGTGCGGAAAGTTCTGTCAGTGTGTACTTATGCATGAACGAATGAGTTGCCGTTGTAATGGGCCGCGCCGCTAGTTTGCGACGGCGGGGAGTGGCTAATCAATGACCTTGGGGACGAGATACAGGCCGTCTTGTGTCGCTGGCGCCGGCTTTTGATAGTCGTCTCGGCGGTTGGGTTCTGTAACTTTGTCTTCGCGCAAGCGTAGCGCAACGTCATCCTTCCAGGCAGCAATCGGGTGCGACAATGGGGCGACTCCTGTGGTGTCGACAGCGCGCATTTGCTCAACCAGAGCAAAAATGCTGTTCAACTTATCGAGCGCATCGCCGGCTTGCTGATCATTGAGATCCAGTTGTGCCAGCTTGGATAGTCGGGCGATATCTTCTAGGGTCAGGGACATGAGGCAGGTCGTCGTTTGATGTGCAGTGTGGGGATTAAAAAATGGAGAACAGCGCCAAGCTCGGCTTTCGGGCAAGAAAGAACGCTAATCATTTCATTTTTTAGCGTTTCTGACAGCCAATTTGCACCGCATTATAAGGTAGAATGTCGGGTTGAAGGCCGCTAACGCGTCCTGCAAAACGGTATCGGCGGTGTTGTCCCGTATCGTCGGGCAAACCAAGGTTGTAGGCTACCGTAGTTCATTGCTTACGGCGCCAGTGGCGAGCTTCATCTCCCCGGCAGGACAGTGTTTTCGCAGCAGATGGGCAATTTCTCAGCCGGTATTTTCAAATTCCGGCGCATAAGGACACGATTACATGTTTGGATTCCTCCGTAGCTATTTTTCGAACGATCTCGCAATTGATCTGGGTACCGCGAATACCTTGATTTATGTTCGCGGACTGGGGATCGTTCTGGATGAGCCCTCCGTAGTCGCGATTCGCCAGCAAGGCGGTCCCAATGCCAAAAAGAATATTCAGGCCGTAGGTAAAGAAGCGAAGCAGATGTTGGGTAAGGTGCCCGGCAATATCGAAGCGATTCGCCCTATGAAAGACGGCGTGATCGCCGACTTCACCGTCACCGAGCAGATGCTTAAGCAGTTTATCCGCATGGTGCACGACACCAAGCTGTTCAAGCCTTCACCTCGCATCATTATTTGCGTTCCTTGTGGCTCTACACAGGTTGAGCGACGCGCCATTCGCGAATCGGCGCTGGGCGCCGGAGCCTCCCAAGTGTTTTTGATTGAAGAGCCAATGGCTGCCGCCATCGGTGCTGGCCTGCCAGTCTCGGAAGCAACGGGTTCCATGGTGGTGGATATTGGTGGTGGTACCACCGAGGTTGGCATCATTTCGCTGGGCGGCATGGTGTACAAAGGCTCGGTACGGGTGGGTGGCGATAAGTTTGACGAAGCGATTGTCAACTACATCCGCCGTAATTACGGCATGTTGATCGGTGAGCAAACCGCTGAAACCATCAAAAAACAAATCGGTTCCGCGTTCCCCGGAACCGAAGTCCGCGAGATGGAAGTTAAGGGCCGTAACCTCTCAGAAGGTATCCCGCGCTCCTTCACCATCTCCAGCAACGAAGTGCTGGAAGCGCTGACCGATCCCCTCAATAGCATTGTTTCAGCGGTCAAAAACGCGCTGGAACAGACTCCGCCTGAGCTGGGTGCGGATATCGCCGAGAAAGGCATGATGCTGACCGGCGGTGGCGCCTTGTTGCGCGACCTCGATCGCTTGTTGATGGAAGAAACTGGCTTGCCTGTTCTGGTTGCCGAAGACCCGTTGACGTGCGTGGTGCGCGGCTCAGGCATGGCGCTCGAGCGAATGGATAAACTCGGTTCCCTCTTCTCCTACGAGTAAATGCGCGTCGGCTGTCCGTTCCGCTCTCTCAGCCGCACTCCCCGACCCCTTTGCAAAGCCACTGGCCTGCTTCCCGGAACTCGGGGAGGTGGGTGGTTCGGCGCATCGTTGTATTGCCAGCCCGCACTAATTGCCTCGACTTGGTTTAAAGTTTCACTCTGATGGAATACACCCCACCACCACTCTTTAAGCAAGGTGCCTCGGCGCGCGCCAAGATGCTGTTTTTTGCGCTGATTGCCGTGGGGCTGCTCATGGCTGATTCGCGTCTGAAAGCACTATCGGCCGTGCGGCAAGTTGTGGGCGCTGCGCTCTATCCCTTGCAGGTGGTTGCCATGCTGCCGCGTGATGCGATCTTTGCTGTGAGTGATTATTTCACTTCACTCACTTCATTAAAAGCCGATAACGAGCGTATGCGCGAGCAGCAAGTATTAAATGCGCAGCAATTGCAGCAGAGCCAAGAACTGCTTGCAGAGAATGCTCACCTTCGCAAACTACTCGCCGCTTCAGAGCGCCTGACCTTGAAGTCAGTAATGAGTGAAATTTTGTATGACGCGCGCGATCCTTTTTCGCGCAAGGTCATTATCGATCGCGGATCCAGCCATCAAATTCAACCTGGTCAGCCCGTCATTGATGATTTGGGCGTGATTGGTCAAGTCACTCGAGTTTTTCCTTTCACATCCGAGGTAACGCTACTCACCGATAAAGACCATGCCATACCCGTTCAGGTGCTGCGCAGTGGTGTGCGTAGCGTGGCGTATGGTCGTGGTCAGACGGGTGTACTTGAATTACGTTTCATGGCATCGAATGCCGATATTCAACGCGGCGATGTCTTGCTGACTTCGGGCATTGACGGTGTTTATCCGACAGGATTGGCCGTTGCAACCGTGGTATCAGTTGATGCAAAAACCTCAGATGCGTTTGCGCGCATTCTTTTGCAACCCACGGCTGGAATCGCCCGTCATCGTCAGCTACTGGTATTGCTTGCCGATGCTAAACAAATGACTGCACCACCACCACCCGTGGAAGCGCCGATTCAAAACGAAGCCCGCAAACGACAAAAAGATCCGGAAGCCCCATGATTGATCGCGACCATATTCTGCTGCCCGTCAATCCAGCCTTTATCGGCTTTAGTTTGGTGGCGGCGTTTTTCATGAACTTATTCCCATGGGGCGGTTGGGGATGGGTGCCCGATTTTGTCGCGCTCACCTTAATTTTCTGGAGCATCTACCAGCCACGCAAAGTCGGTATTGGCATCGCATTTTTAATGGGCTTGGTGATGGATGTGCACAGCGCATCGCTACTCGGTGAAAACGCACTGGCTTACACGCTGCTATCGTATTTCGCGATCACGATTCATCGCCGCGTGCTTTGGTTTCGACCCTCGGTGCAGGCGCTGCACGTTTTACCTTTGCTCGTCGTGATGCAAATCGTACAAATGCTGATACAGCTGGCAGTGACCGGCAAATTTCCAGGCTGGTTGTATTTCGCACAAAGCATCGTTGCCACCATCATCTGGCCAGTCGTTTGTTGGTTATTACTGGCGCCGCAAAGACGCGCCGTGGATCGCGATGAAACACGCCCTATCTAATCATTCACAGCACGTAAAACACAGACCGTTCAACGCGGCCAGCAATGACAGAAATTAAAGATACCGAACGCGAACTACAACTCTTCAGGCTGCGCCTGTCGGTGGCCGGCGTGATCGTTTTTGTGTGCTTTGGTTTGTTGATGTTGCGATTTCTTTGGCTGCAGGCGGTAAGGCACAGCGAATATTTCGAGCGCGCAGAAAGTAATCGTATCTCCGTAGTACCGGCGGTGCCCAACCGCGGATTGATAGTGGATAGAAATGGCGTGGTCTTGGCGCGTAATTTTTCTGCCTACACTTTGGAAATTACGCCCGCCAAAATTGAACGCAATCTCGACGTGGTGATTGATGAGCTGGCACAGCTGGTGGATATACAGCCAAAAGATCGTAAGCGATTCCGTCGTCTGATGGAAGAATCAAAAACATTTGAGAGTCTTCCGATTCGCACGCGATTAAGCGATGCAGAAGTTGCGCGCTTTGCAGCACAACGTTACCGTTTCCCTGGTGTTGATATTCAAGCGCGTTTGTTCCGTCAGTATCCTCTCGGACAGACAGCCTCGCACATGATTGGTTATATCGGCCGTGTAAATAAAACGGAAGCCGAACGATTGGAAGGTGGCGATGATGCCGCTAACTACCGTGGTACCGAATACATCGGTAAAGAAGGTATAGAAAAAAGCTACGAGAGAGAATTACACGGTACCACTGGCTACGATGAAATTGAAGTTTCTGCGGGTGGCAGAGCCGTGCGTAATTTATCTCGTACCGCACCAACATCAGGCAATAACTTAATTTTGTCCGTCGATATCGAGCTACAAAAAATTATCGAACATGCGTTTGGCGACAGGCGCGGTGCGCTAGTAGCAATCGAACCATCGACGGGTGACATATTGGCATACGTGTCGATGCCGACCTTTGATCCAAATTTATTTGTTGAAGGTATTGATGCAAAGAGTTGGGAAGAATTAAATACTTCGCTCGACAAACCTTTATTGAATCGTCCGTTGATTGGTAGTTATCCGCCGGGCTCGACCTTTAAGCCCTACATGGCACTCGCCTCGCTAGAGTTAGGTAAGCGCACGCCAGAGGCAGCGATCTTCGATCCTGGTTATTTTTGGTTCGGCAATAATAAATTCCGCGATGATAAAGAAGGTGGCCATGGTCGCGTCGACATGTATAAATCGATCGTCCAAAGCTGCAACACTTATTACTACAATTTGGCGAACGATTTAGGGATTGATGCGATTCACGATTTCATGAAGCCTTTGGGTTTTGGGCAGCTAACCGGTGTTGATCTTGAAAACGAGCGTCGTGGTGTGCTGCCTTCGCAGGAATGGAAGCGAAATAACTACAAAAAACCTGAGCAGCAAAAATGGTATGCCGGTGAAACAATTTCTGTCGGCATTGGACAGGGATATAACTCATTCACACCGCTGCAGTTAGCGCATGCCGTTTCTAATCTCAGTAACAACGGCATCGTAATGAAACCGCATTTGGTGAAGATGGTTGAAAGTGGAACGACTAAAGCACGCAAGCTCACCGTGCCCAAAGAGAGCTATCGTATACCGCTAAAACAAGACAACATCGATTTCATTAAGCAGGCCATGATAGGCGTGACTAAAGAAGGTACGTCTGCACGCTCATTCGCGAATGCACCGTATATTTCGGGTGGTAAGACCGGTACCGCTCAGGCAGCTGCCTTGAGTAGAAATGTTAAATACGACGCCAGTAAAATTTCAGAGCGTTTGCGCGATCACTCCTTGTACATCGCTTTTGCGCCTGCAGACAAACCAAGGATCGCATTAGCAGTCATCGTTGAGAATGCAGGTTTTGGTGCTGCTGCCGCTGCGCCAATTGCGCGCTTAGCGATGGATTACTACTTAACTGGCAAGCGGCCTGATGAGCCCGCTAAGCCCGCTGCTAAAGCCGGCGATCCAGCACAGTCAACACAACCAACGCAGCCTGCGACGGTAAAGCCGGATGCTACCAAGCCGGTTGTTAAAACTGCCGACACAGCAGCTCAGTCATCTACTCAATCAGTAGCTAAAACGGATGTAACGAAACCAGTTGTGAAGGCTAGCGAAGCAACACAGCCAACAGCCGTTAAATCCGACGCGACCAAATCCAGTACACCCAAGCCTGTTGAACCGAATCGAGGGGCTCCACAATGATCTCTGGTTATCAAGGAGCACGTTATCCGGTGCTAGAAACCGTCAAGCGACGATTTTTTATATTTGATCGCTCTCTGACGATCGTTCTTGGTTTGATTCTTTTGTTGGGCTGTCTAGCTGTATCGTCAGCAGCGTGGAATTTCCCCGGACGCTTTGAAGGTCATTTGCGCAATATCGCCGTCGGTATCGCGGTGATGTGGATCGCGGCCATGATTCCGCCACAAAAATTAATGCGTTTCGCAGTGCCGATTTATGTTGTAGGCATCTCATTGCTATTGGGAGTCGCACTGTTTGGATTGATTAAGAACGGTGCTAGGCGTTGGTTGAATGTCGGCGTGATTATTCAGCCCTCAGAAATCATGAAGCTGGCGTTGCCGCTAACACTGGCGTGGTACTTTCAAAAACGCGAAGGCATGATTCGCTGGCGCGACTTTTTGATGGCGGGTTTGTTGTTGGCGCTACCCGTGGGCCTGATCATGCGTCAGCCGGATTTGGGTACCGCGGTGTTGGTGACATCGGCAGGATTTTTTGTGATTTTTTTGGCCGGATTATCCTGGCGTTTGATTATTGGTTTGGGAGTCGCAGGTTTAGCTAGTTTGCCGTTAGTTTGGACCATGTTGCATGACTATCAGCGCCACCGCATCATGACCTTGATTGATCCCACGTCGGACCCTTTAGGAAAAGGTTTTCACATCATTCAATCAACGATTGCGATTGGTTCGGGTGGATTGATCGGTAAGGGTTGGCTCAACGGTACGCAGTCACATCTTGAATTCATACCCGAGCGCACCACTGATTTTATTTTCGCGGTATTTTCTGAAGAGTTTGGTTTACTAGGTAACGGCGTACTGTTAGTTCTCTATTTGCTGTTAATTGGTCGAGGTCTAATCATTGCAGCCAATGCACCGACACTTTTTTCTCGCTTACTAGCGGGCTCGCTGACGCTATCGATATTTACCTATGTGTTTGTGAATATGGGCATGGTGAGCGGTATTCTCCCCGTGGTGGGTGTGCCATTGCCTTTCATGAGTTATGGCGGTACTGCATTCGTGACTTTAAGCTTAGGTGTCGGTACGTTGATGAGTATTCAGCGCCATCGTACCTTGGTACAGACCTGATGAGGCTGCTATGCGTATTCCAATAACGATGATCAGGTGTGGCATGCAGCGCAGTTTGGCAGCACTAAGTATGACGCTATCAGCACTCGTTTTATCAGCCTGTACTACAGTTGATTTAAGTGTGCGTGATCAGCCAGTGCGCAGTTCAGCACCGACGGTACCTGCAGCGTCTTCGACTCCTTCGGCTTCTTCTTCAACGGGTGTTACACCGCCGCCGCCGAGTGCGGAAGCAAAAAAGCCGGGTGGCTATTACAAGGATGACGGCCCGGGCGATGCAATTCCTGACGGCTTAGTGGATACGCCCGATGCTGAGCCAAAAATCGAGCCTATCGCTAAAGGCCCGAGTAAGCCTTACACCATTTTCGATCAAACTTTTGTGCCGATCACGGACGATAAGCCATTTATACAGCGCGGCAAAGGCAGTTGGTATGGAAAAAAATTCCATGGTCAGCGCACGGCTTCAGGCGAAATCTATGACATGTTTAAGATGACCGCTGCCCATCCAAGGTTGCCGATTCCTTCCTATGCGCGAGTCACGAATCTGCGTAATGGTAAGCAGGTGATTGTTCGCATTAATGATCGCGGGCCATTTCATGCGTCGCGCATTATTGATATGTCGTACACCGCTGCGTTGAAATTAGGTTTTATTCAAATCGGCAGTGCAGAGCTTGAAGTCGAACGCATCTTGCCCGACGAAATTGCGCGCATGCAGGAAGATAAGCGTCGCAAAGGTACGCTCGCTTCAGCAAAAGAGTCGACGGATCCAATGACTCGCTTAGCGAGTGGCAGCGCGCCACCCGTGGCTGCTGAGACCGGTGGGATTTTTTTACAGTTTGGTGCGTACGCACAAGTACACAATGCTGATGCGATGCGAATTCGATTACTCGCAGGATGGCCGCAAGATTTGCCCGAGCCTGTCATCGTACAAACGGGCGGTCTGTATCGATTGCATAGTGGCCCATTTACTTCACGCGAGACTGCAAAAACAGCCGCTGATTTGTTAAAAGAAGTTTCGCAAATTCAGACGTCGATCGTTCAGAAATGATTGCTGTTATTGCTGATCGCTTTATTCGTCGTTAGCGTGCATTTTCAGCGCCAAGTCATACAGCGCATTTTTCTTGAGGCCGGTGATGCGTGCAGCCAGTGCCGCCGCTTGGCTGACTGAGTTGCCTTCCAAAAGAATAGTCAACACTCGGGTGGCTTCCGATAGGTCCGGTTCATCACTGACCACGGCAGCCTCAACCATCAACACGAATTCCCCTTTTTGATGATCCGGAGACTCGGCTAGCCAATCGTGTAGATTATGTAATTGGCAGCGATGAATTTGTTCAAATAGTTTTGATATTTCGCGTGCCACGACTACGCGCCGCGTGCCGTCTAAAGCGCTAGCCAACGCTTGTGCTGTTTCAAGAATTCGATGCGGAGCTTCATAAAATACCAGCGTGGCACGGGTGCTTGTTAAGCGCGATAGCAGCTGAGCGCGTTGATTAGTTTTGCTTGGCAAGAAACCGACAAAATGAAATTCATCCGTCATCAAACCGCTGGCAGATAACGCTGCGATACCAGCGCAAGCGCCTGCAATTGGAATCACGCTTAAACCAGCGTCGATAACGGCATCGACAATACGCGCACCCGGATCCGATATGGCGGGTGTGCCTGCATCGGAAACTAAAGCGATACGCTCTCCTTGGCGTAATCGCCCTATTATTTTTTCTGCGGACTCGCGCTCATTGTGCTGATGAGCAGAAAACAAAGGCGTTGACAAGCCGAGTCGCGACATTAAAAGCCCAGTGTTGCGTGTATCTTCACACGCAATAGCATCAACCAGTGAAAGCACCTTCATTGCGCGCAAACTCACATCCGCGATATTCCCTATCGGCGTAGCGACTACATACAATGCACTTTCAGGGAAACCCTGCTGCTCCAGATCGCTGGTGAGCTGCACAAGACTGGTAAGCAGAGAAGATGAGGGCGTGGACATGTGCAGGTGGCATCAAAATTAGCGGGCTTACAGGTGCGTCATCCACCTTTCATCGCCACATTGTACAAAATACGGACTATTCGGCAGCGAGCTAAATGACAAATGGGTCAAACAAGTCGTCGCTAGGCAGGCTCGCTGAAGATAGAGCGCTTGTCTATCTGCAGCAACAAGGCCTAGTATGCGTCACACGCAATTATGCCTGTCGTTATGGTGAGATCGATTTGGTGATGAACGATGGGCCACTACTCGTGTTTGTTGAAGTGCGAATGCGTAAGAATGCGAATTATGGTGGAGCGGCTGCCAGCGTCGATACCGCGAAACAGCGACGACTCTGGCGTACTGCCGAGCACTATTTAATGCGTTATCGCACACTACCCGCGTGTCGATTTGACTTGGTGGCGATTGATGGCGATGCCTTAGCCTGGATGCGCGCTGTCATTAATCGGTAATTCACTCGATAAAATCACTAAATTAAGCGAATCCATTGACGTTGTATTCATAGCAGCATTTATAATCTGCACATCATGAGCAAGCAACGAATTATCAATCATTTCAACGAAAGCGCCGAGCTGAAGATACAGCTAGCCGCGGAATTGGCACAACCCATCATGCAGGCGACCGAGCTGATGTTCGTCGCGCTCTCCAACGGCAATCGCATACTGGCATGTGGCAATGGTGGCTCGTCCGCATTGTGTCAGCATTTTTCTGCGCAGTTGGTCGGCCGCTTTGAGCGCGAGCGCTTGCCGCTTCCAGCGATGGCGCTTTCTACCGATTCATCCATAGTGACAGCGGTGGGTAACGATTATGGCTTTGGCGATATTTTCGCCAAACAGGTACAAGCCTACGGTCAAGCAGGTGATGTATTGTTTGCGCTATCTAGCTCGGGTGTTTCAGCCAATGTGATGGTGGCGATAGACGCTGCACTGGAACGCGATATGCGCGTGGTTGCGCTGACCGGTGCTAGCAGCGGTAACATTCCGCGATCATTGACCGATGCGGACGTACATATTGGCGTACCTTACGAGCGCGCAGTACGAATACAAGAAGTTCACTTATTGATTGTTAATTGTCTTTGCGATGGTATCGATGTCGCACTTTTCGGAGGAGATTCAGAATGAAATCTGACACACAGTTTTCCGCTACCTTGAAGTCTATTCGTCACCCATTGCTGGTTGTCACCTGGTCGGCTGCATTGGCAGTGACATTGCAAGGTTGTCTTCCCGTAATGGTGGGCGGCACGGTGATGGGTGCAATGACAGTTTCCGATAGGCGCAGCTTAGGTTCCCAGGCAGATGACACGGCGATTGTTCTCAAAGCAGAGGGCCGAGCCATGAAAATAACCGGCGATCAAGGGCGTGTTTCAGTCAACAGCTTTAATCGGTATGTGTTGATAACCGGTGAAGTCAAAGATGAAAAAATGAAAGCCGAGGTAGAACAACAAATCAAAACGATTGATGGCGTCAAAAAAATCGAAAATGATTTAGAAATTGCGCCTGTATCGAGTCTGGGTGTGCGATCAAATGATTTGGTTATTAGTAGCAAAGTAAAAGCGGCGATCGTCGATACAAAAGATTTGTATCTCAGCGCCTTCAAGGTTCACACAGATAGGGGTGTGGTGTATTTAATGGGCCGTGTTACTCAGCGCGAAGGAAAGCTTGCTGCCGAAGTGGCGCGCAATGCGGCCAGTAAAATCAAAAAAGTGGTGAAGTTATTCGAATACATTACTGAAGACGACTTGAAGGATTTAACGCCTAGACCCCCAGCGGAGCAGCCTAAGGAGGCGCCGAACAAAGACACGGCAAAATAAAATCGAAGTCGGGCGGTCACGATGCTAGGCCTGGCCTGACTAGCCTATAATTCATTTTGCATTTTTGCTGACACAGGATTTTTATGTCTCGTCATTTCCCCCGCCGTATCGCCGGTCTGACCATCATTCAAACAATGTCGCTGCTGACCATTCTTGGCATCGTTTTGTTTGCAGCACTGTCCTTGTTTAAAAAAGAATCAGCCCCTGCAGTGAGCTTTCGCACCTTGAATGGCGAACTGATTGCCTTGGAGTCATTGCGTGGCAAAGTCGTGATGGTAAATTTTTGGGCGACTAGCTGCGCTACCTGCGTGCAAGAAATGCCCGAGATGGTAGAGACCTATAAAAAATACTCTGATCGCGGCTTGGAATTTATCGCGGTAGCCATGAGCTACGACCCACCTAGCTATGTGCTGAATTATGCCGAGAGCCGTCAGCTACCATTCAAAGTGGCATTAGATACCGATGGTCAAGCAGCTAAATCATTTGGTGACGTCAAACTCACACCAACCACTTTTGTGATTGGCAAAGATGGCGCTATATTGAAACGCTATGTCGGCATTCCCGAATTCGCGTCTATGCACCAGTTACTGGAAAAAGCGCTGGCGATTTAAAATTCGGCCACCAAAAAACGAATAACTCTTTTTGTTGGCCTAGTAGTTTTTCGGCTTATTCTAGCCCTGCATTTTTTGCCTGTTGATCAGCATGATAAGAGCTGCGCACCATTGCTCCAACAGCGGCATGAGCAAATCCCATTTCAACGGCCTTCTCTTCGTACATCTTAAAAATATCGGGATGCACGTAACGACGTACAGGTAAATGATCGCCACTAGGCATCAGGTATTGGCCTAGAGTCAGCATGTCGACATGGTGCTCACGCAAGTCGCGCATCACTTGCAGTATCTCTTCATCGGTTTCACCTAAGCCCACCATGATTCCCGATTTAGTCGGTACGTCAGGATGCAGTTCTTTGAAACGCTTTAACAGATTCAAGGAATACGCGTAGTCAGAACCCGGACGCGCTTCGCGATATAGTCGCGGCACCGTTTCGAGATTGTGGTTCATCACATCGGGTGGTGCGGCTTTGAGAATTTCTAATGCGCGATCCATGCGGCCACGAAAATCGGGCGTCAGTATTTCTATACGGGTAGACGGCGATAAAGCACGTACTCGCTGTATGCATTCAACAAAATGAGCGGCGCCGCCATCACGCAGGTCATCTCTGTCGACTGAGGTAATGACAACGTAAGATAGTTTGAGAGCGGCAATCGTCTTGGCCAGATTTTCTGGTTCATTCGTATCGAGTGGATCGGGGCGGCCATGACCCACATCGCAAAACGGGCAGCGACGCGTACATTTATCACCCATGATCATAAATGTAGCGGTGCCCTTACCAAAGCACTCGCCAATATTCGGACAAGAAGCTTCTTCGCAAACAGTAACTAAATTATTACTTCGTAAAATATCTTTAATTTCGTAAAAGCGCGTTGTCGGTGAGGCTGCTTTTACGCGTATCCAATCAGGCTTAGGTAATCTTTCAGCTGGAATAATTTTGATAGGAATGCGCGCAGTTTTTCCGGCGCCTTTTTGTTTGTCGCTCGCTTGGTAGGGTGGCGGTATATTGTTAGAGCTCATGCGATTTATGGTTGGGTCAGCTGTACGTGCAAATGATGGGCGAGACACTGCTGTGCTTCATTTAGCGAGGCTGTTACACCTAAGGTTTTCATGTCTATCGTTTGCAAGCCCGGATAGCCACAGGGATTAATCCACGAAAAAGGTTCAAGATCCATAGCCACATTCAGCGACACGCCATGATAGGTACAACCATTACCTCGAATCTTCAGGCCTAGTGCGGCAATCTTCGCGCCTTGATAGTCACCCTTGGCTATATAAATGCCCGGCGCGCCTGACTTGCGTTCACCGCTTAAATTATACGCCGCTAGCGTATCAATCACTGCTTGCTCTATGCGGGTAACGAATTCGCGCGGCAGTATTTTTTTTGCTTGGCGACGCAAATCAAACAGTAAATAAATCACCGCCTGACCCGGCCCGTGATACGTCACCTCGCCACCGCGATCGGTTTGTACGATGGGAATGTCACGAGCGTCAATTATATGTGTTGCGTCCGCTCCTAGGCCTAACGTGAAGACAGGTGGATGTTCCACCATCCAAAGTTGATTCGCTGTGGTCGCTGTACGTGCATCGGTAAAAGCACGCATGGCAGCAAAGGTGGTGTCGTAGGCTTCGTGTCCGCGCTGCGCTGTCAGCGTATCAATCATGCGATTTACAACACCATTTTGACCATGGGGTGTGAAGATAGGGCGCGGTATAAATTATCGAGTTGTTCGCGACTGGTGGCGCGCACCGTGACTGTCAACGATAAATAATTACCTTTCGTTGAAGGGCGCATCTCTAATTTACCAGCATGAAATTCTGGATCATGAGAAATCACCACATCCACCATCGTTTGTGCAAACGCATCCTGCATTGCGCCCATGATCTTGATAGGAAAATCGCAGGGATATTCGATCAAACTATCAACAGGGTTCAGCATACGATAGTCCTAACGTTGGAATAGCAGCCTGATCGAATCGAAAGCTCGACCAATGATCGTTGCCTGATTCACTTGTTCGAGTGCTTGTAAGGGAATTTCATTCACTACCTTGCCATCAGCCATCATTTTTAGTGTACCTACACGACTGTATTGTGCAATCGGCGCCACCAGAGGATCAGTTCGTTCCACCACCGGTTTAAGTTTGGCGCTAGAGCCGCGCGGCAGACTGACATACACATCATGATCAAAACCTAATTTGATTTCGTTTTGCGAGCCTTTCCAAACAGTGGGCGTTAACACCGCCTGCTCTTTGGAATAAATTTTGAATGAATCAAAATTCAAAAAGCCCCAATTCAATAATTTTTGACTTTCTTGTGATCGTACAGAATCTGAATCCGTACCCAGCACCACAGAAATCAGTCGCCGCTCATGATTGCCGCTGACCCGTTTAGCTGACGCAATTAAGCAATAACCCGCCGCTTGAGTGTGACCTGTTTTCATACCATCGACTGTGGGATCTAGCCACAGCAAGCGATTACGATTGGGTTGAGTGATGCGGTTGTAGGTGAAGTTTTTAGTCGAATAGATTTTGTAAAATTCGGGGAAGTCGGTAATTAAGCGCGCAGCCAATATAGATAAATCGCGCGCTGTTGAGTAATTATTCGGATGCGGTAAACCATGCGGATTGGCGAAGCGCGAATTTTTCATACCCATGCGCTGCGCTTCACGATTCATCAGATCAGCAAATGCGGCTTCGGTACCGGATACAGCTTCAGCGAGAGCAACGGCCGCATCGTTCCCCGATTGCACGATCAAACCGTACAGCAAATCATTTACACGTACGGCAGAATTTGGCTCAATAAACATTTTTGAGCTGTCGCCATCCACCTTCCAAGCATTTACCGACACATTAATCGTTTGATTAATGTCGAGGCGTTTTTCGCGCACAGCAGAAAACGCCAGATACGCTGTCATGATTTTTGTCAAAGAGGCGGGTTCTATGCGTTGATCAGGATCTTGTGCAGCTAAGACTTGATTGCTGCTGGCGTCGAGTAGTAGCCATGAACGTGCTGCGAGAGTTGGTGCTGGCAAATTTTGTGCAGCTGTCGCACCTAGCATAAAAAAGGCAGCGCAGGCTACGAGGAATTTTTTCATTCGTGAATTTTGAGTTGAACAGAGCAAAAAAGTAATACGAATTATAACGCCCACCGAGGGCTATGGGTGCCAGTAATCGATAACGAGTTGCTTGATGTGGTGAAGCTTACGATGAAAAAAATGGTCAGCGCCAGGAATCACGATCACCGGCAAATCTTGTGGGCGCGCCCAGTCGAGTACATCGCTCAAAGGAATGGTGTCATCTTGCTCGCCGTGAATCAGCAAAGTATCCGTTGGCACCGTGGGCATCGCCCATTTGCCGGCGGCACACCCAACTAACACCAGTCGTTGCGCAGGGTTTGCTTGTGCCATTAGCCGCTCTTGTAATTGCGATTGCACAAACGTGCCGAATGAAAATCCAGCAAGGGCTATCGGCAAATCCGGATACTGCGCTGACATGTGCGCATGTAGTAAGGCCATATCATCCGTTTCGCCGTGGCCAGCATCGTGCGTGCCCCCCGATTGCCCTACTCCACGGAAATTCATACGTACGCTGAGATAGCCGACTGCGATAAAAGCACGCGCCAAGGTTTGGACTACCTTGTTGTCCATCGTGCCGCCATACAAGGGGTGAGGATGGGCAATCAGCGCGATACCGCGGGGTGAGGCTTCCGGCTTGTCGAGTCGGCATTCCAGTGATCCGGCGCTACCGTTTAAGGTGAATTCCTGGGTTTGCGAATTCATGCTCAAATTTTTAAACGTTCAACGACCTTCCCGCCGACCAAGTGAGAATCAATAATTTCATCCACATCGTGTTGGTCGACAAAGGTATACCAAACACCTTCAGGATAAATCACCATTACAGGGCCCTCTTCGCAGCGATCAAGACAGCCCGCTTTATTCATGCGTACTTTGCCGTGGCCGTTCATGTCGAGCGCTTTGAGTCGCTTTTTTGCATATTCTTGTATGCCTGCCGAACCGCGATCATGACAGCAGGTACGGCCGTCCTCGCGCTGATTAATGCAGACAAATACATGGTGTTGATAGTAGGGCTGTTGACTCATGATGTTAAAGCGTTTGAGTTGAGTTGGAGTTAGATATGAGTAGTGAAAACAAGAGCCGCATAAAAGAGCTATAAAAGAGAATGAGTGATCATACACTGACAGTAAGATGCTTCAGGATTACTCTCTACGATCATGCGTTTTATGCGTCAAAAACCAGAGTGCAAATAAAGGCCAAGTCAGTGAAAGAAAATGTGCAGCCCCATTGAAGTTTAGAAATTTACCTTGCACCCATTCTTGCAGTGTCGCCAAAAAATAGGGATTCGCAGGTGCAATGTTAATTAAAAACAGACTCACTCCTAAAGAAAAAAGTGCAGCACGACGTTGTGCTATCGCAGGTGCAAATGATAATCCGCCCAGCATCACTAAACCCATCATCAAACCACTCGCGGCGCTCGGTGTGAACCAGCCAAAGGCATCATCTGGATCGAACAAGATCGCATGCGCTAATGTTTTGACCGTAATAGCAAAAACCATCAACAGAAAAGCTAACATCGCTTTGGGAGCAGTGTTTCGGGTCTGGCACAACAACGTTAATACCGCGCCCGTCATGCCACACGCAGTAATAATGACTTCGGCAGGCAGATAATGCTCTATACCTGCTCCTGCTTGTATCCATATCCATTGACCCAGATCGATAGGGCTTTCCAGAACATCCGATAGCCAACCCGAGATCGTTCCTAATACTTGACCATGACCAAACAGATACGGCTGAGGAAAAATTTGCGCCAGAGGCCACAGCGCAATCACTATCAGACCTCGACTGGCTTGCTGCGAAAACCATAAGCGACGCAGCGCTCGTAATTGACTTTGCTCGAGTATCGGTCGGCGTAGTAATTCGCCCAGTAGTGCGCCAAGTATCGTGCCGAAGGTATTGGTCAGCACATCTAAATTACTGGGTACGCGCGAAGGCAAAAAACTTTGCACGGATTCCAGCAGTAGTGTGAGCAGTACGCCACTCAAGCTGGCCACTACGATTGCAGGCAGTGCGCGCAGCCGAGGATAAAGCGCGAGCACAGCGAGCAAACCTAGCGGGATGTAACCGATGACATTCACCGTTAAATCAAATCCCGTCCAGTAGTGAGGCAGATTTTCGGTGAGATATGACCACGGCAGTAGTCCATTGTCATGCCAGCCCGAAAACGGATAGCAGCTCGCATACATTACCAGCAGCGAGTAAAAAATTAATGCAACGCGTACCGACGCAGATGCTTTGCCGGTGATTTGCGTAACCGATTTCGGGTCACCAGAATGAGGTGTTCTTAGAGCTGGCATGAGTGGCAGTGTATTTGAGTTTGGGCCGCGCGTCATCCGCGCATCATCCGCAAGTCACCCTTAGCAGCAGCTACCGATACAATGCACGTCATGAGTACGCCTTTGATTGCAGACCACATAACCCGCCATTTAGGTGCCGCAGCGCGCGACCTGAAGGTCGAGGTGCTGGCCACCACCCAGTCAACGAACGCTGATTTGCGCGCGCGCATTGCTGAGTTGACCGTGCCGCTCTTAATGGCCACCGAAAATCAGACCGCAGGGCGCGGGCGTGCCGGACGCAGTTGGCACTCAACAGCGGGCGATAGTCTTTGTTTTTCGCTGGCCTGGCCTCTTACGCTATCCATTGATCGAATCACCGGCTTGCCATTGGCAGCAGGTGTTGCAGTGGCTGATGCCTTACATCAATTGGGTTGGCCGATTCAACTGAAATGGCCGAATGACTTGTTGCTTAATACAGCCAAGCTGGGTGGGTTATTGATTGAGACTGTCTCTTCATCGCGCGCAGCTAACGATGGCCGAGTTTGGGTTGTGATAGGTATTGGTATCAATATCCATCCCAATCCGCAACGTGATGCAGCGATAGCTTATCCAACCGCTTTTTTGAGTAGCCAGCCACTAGATCGAAATAAGTTACTGGCAAAAATATCAGAGTCTTTATGTGCGATGTTAGTAGAGTTTGATCGGCATGGATTGCGACCTTTTGTCGATCGTTGGCATGGGCTGCATGCTCACCAAAATCAGCAAGTAACACTGCATGAAAGTGGTCAGCTGCTGCATGAAGGTGTGGCGCGTGGCATTAATGAGAATGGATGCTTGTTACTGGATACCGCACATTCTCAATTGATTATTTCGACCGGCGATGTGTCGCTTCGATCGGCATTGCCTCATACAACAGCGGGAGTGACTCATGCAGCTGTTGATTGACGCGGGCAATACGCGCATTAAATGGGCGCTGACTGACATCAATCATGTCGTGGGTGAGTGGCATGCGATGGGCAACGTTGTACATGCCGATTTGGGAAAAGTAAAACAAGCATGGTCTGCGCTCAAAATTGAGCGCGTACTCATTTCTAATGTGGCGGGAGACGCAGTCGCATCGCAGTTAAGAAAAATTTTAGTCGAGTTAAATGTACCCGATGCATCACTGACTTGGTTTCGTGCACAAGCCGAGTGTGCTGGTGTGCGCAACGCCTATGTGCAGCCAACGCAACTTGGTAGCGATAGGTTCGCATCACTCATTGGAGCGCGGCATCGGTATATCGGGCAGCGCCTGTTAGTGGTGACCTGCGGAACAGCGACCACCCTTGATGCACTGGAAGCCGATGGCACTTTTATCGGCGGTATGATTTTGCCCGGACTCGCCACCATGGCCACCTCACTAGCGGTGAACACGGCGCTGCTACCCTCAGTGGATAAGGCTGATAGAGCCCGCGTGTTTGCTGATAATACGCATGACGCAATTATCAGTGGCTGCTTGTCGGCGCAGGTGGGCGCTATCATGTATGCGTATGAGCAGCGCACGGATCCGCACGCTCGATGTGTGTTCTCTGGTGGCGCAGCACAGTATCTTGGACCGTATTTGCCGATGCCATTTGATGCAGTGGATAATTTGGTTTTGTTAGGTTTAGATGCCTCTGTTAGGGGAGACGCTTACTAATGTTTAGATTGTTATTCTGGCTGCTGTTGATAGCTAATTTGGTATTGCTCACCTTGCTACCTGGTCCTTTGCCCTGGACGGCGACGCTTGAGCCGCAACGGTTATTGCAGCAAGTGCAGCCAGATAGCCTGAAGCTGATTCCGAATCCGCAGATGAATGTCTCAGCGAAGGCAGAGCCTACCAAGGAGACGTGTGTGGAGATGGGTGATTTCAGTGCGACGACAGCCATAAAATTCGAGTCGCGACTGGCAAAGCTAAAGCTGCCATCGCTGCCGCTTAAACAGCAAGTTCAATCCCCGCAGGCCAGCTTGGTATTCATTCCGCCTCAGTCGGATGAGGCGAGTGCCAATCGTCGTATTACCAAACTACGTGCGCTGGGCTTTACCGATGTGTCAGTGGTCAGAGAGCCGCTCGCGCGGCGTTGGGGCATTTCAGTGGGGTTGTTTACCAGCGCCGAACTGGCCGCAGCTCAATTAGAGAATTTGAAAAAAGCCGGCATTACCGATGCGCGTATTGAAGAGCATCCGCTCAACTCGACCCGGTTTTCCTACCAGCTAAAAGGCTATGCCGGCGAGGACAAGCCCGAGCTGAAAGCGCTGATTGCTGAGTTTTCGGGAGTCGCACTGCGTAGCTGCAAGCACTAGCCGCTCACGTGGCTTACACGCCTGCGTCACTCTCGGCAATCGCCTTCAAGCATGCTGCGCAAAAGCAGGCGTCCCCTGTTCCGCCCGCCTCCGTCAAAACAATGGTGGGGATTGGCGGTAGCTCCATGCACCAGCATCGCTCATCCGCCGCTCCATCCGTCATGGCACAGTGAAAGTCTTGTCCGCATTTGACGCAAGCGCTCATCAAGTATCTCCAGTATTAGTCTCAGTCAGTCGTGTTGGGGCGGCTACAGCGTACGTGACCCCATGCTTTTTGGGAGTCGTTCGGTAACAGCTAGTCACTATCATTTCACAAGACGCGAACGCGATCCAGTTTAGCTGTAAAATCCCGCGCTATTCCCACCTACACTTCAATAGACACCGTAATGTCCACTACGTCGATTGCTCCTGAAATCAAAGCCGAAATTTTGGCTGAAGCGCTGCCCTATATCCGCAAATTCCACGGCAAGACCATCGTCGTTAAATACGGCGGCAATGCGATGACAGAAGAACGCTTGAAGCATGGCTTTGCGCGCGATGTGATTCTGTTGAAATTAGTGGGCATGAACCCCGTGGTGGTGCATGGCGGCGGTCCACAAATCGACAGCGCGCTCAAAAAAATAGGTAAGCAAGGCACGTTCGTGCAGGGCATGCGTATCACTGACGAAGAAACCATGGAAGTAGTTGAATGGGTTTTGGGCGGTGAGGTGCAACAAGACATCGTTATGCTGATCAATCACTACGGCGGTCAAGCAGTGGGTTTGACAGGTAAAGACGGCGGACTGATACGAGCGCGCAAGATGCAAATGCCGGACAAAGAGCATCCTGGCGAGTTTCTCGACATTGGATTTGTCGGTGAAATCGAAGCGATCAATCCTGCAGTAGTTAAGGCGCTGCAGGATGATGCGTTCATTCCTATTATTTCACCGATTGGTTTTGGCGAAGATGGACAAGCCTATAACATCAATGCCGATCTGGTCGCCGGTAAAATCGCTGAGATTCTGCGTGCAGAAAAGCTGATCATGATGACTAATATTCCGGGTGTCATGGATAAAAATGGCAAGCTGTTGACCGATTTATCCGCGCGCGAAATCGATGAGATGTTTGAAGATGGCACGATTTCTGGCGGCATGCTGCCAAAAATTTCTTCCGCATTAGATGCCGCAAAATCCGGCGTCAACACCGTACACATCATTGATGGCAGGATTGAACATTCGCTATTGCTCGAGGTGCTAACGGAGCAAGCGTTTGGCACCATGATCCGATCGCATTAACTTGTTGCAGATCGATTGTAATTTTTTTGTTGAACTGATGCGGTTAATCCGTTTGATGCGTCCGACGTTTCCGACATGTTTACTTCATGCGGAGCACGCATGAAGCGCAAATTAGTTTGGCTATTCGATCTCGACAATACCTTGCATGATGCCGGGCATGCGATCTTCCCCGCGATTAATCGAAATATGAACGCGCTGATTGCGCGCGTGCTGGAAGCAGAAGCTAAACCCTCCCATGCTGAGGCCGTCAACGAGATGCGCGTCGCGTATTGGCAGCGTTACGGCGCGACCTTGCTGGGCATGATGCGTCATCATGCGATTCGCTCTGAAGATTTTTTGCGCGACGCGCACGAGTTCAGTGATCTTTCACAAATGATTCGAGCCGAACGCGGCACTGCTTATCTATTACGCCGACTACCGGGGCGCAAAATTCTGTTGACGAATGCACCTGCCGGTTACTCTCGTGATGTTGTCAGGCATCTGGGGTTGCATAAGCATTTTGCCGATCATGTGCCGATTGAATCTATGGTGGTGCATCGTCAGCTGCGTCCGAAACCGTCGCCTTGGTTATTACGTCGCTTGCTAGCCTCGCGAGGATTGAGTCCCGGGCGTTGCGTGTTGGTGGAAGACACATTAGAAAATTTAAAATCAGCCAGAACACTGGGTATACGAACCGTTTGGTTGACGGGCTACACGCGTGGCACACGTCATCGCCCCGGCTTTGTTGATGTGAAAGTAAAATCGTTAAATCAGCTTGCGCGCCAGCGTCGCAAACTCGGTGCAGGCTAAGCCGACCGGCGGCTTTTTGGGGTCGATTCCAAGTCTGAGTTACATTACGTAGTAAACCTTCCGGCAACCCAGACTTCTCCACCGCTACCATCGATTGCTCGACTGAAAACAACCATGGCCAATACAAAACCAGGTGAGCGTAAGCTGCAAATCCTTCAGGCACTGGCAGCCATGCTGCAAAACCCTAAGAGCGAGAAAATCACGACGGCAGCGCTAGCGGCTCGGTTAGACGTGTCGGAAGCGGCGCTATATCGGCATTTCGCCAGCAAGGCGCAGATGTATGAAGGACTGATCGAATTCATCGAGACCAGTATTTTTACGTTGATTAATCAGATCACTCAGAACGAAGAGTCGGGGCAAGTTCAGGCGGCCAGTATCGCCGGTGTGCTACTCGACTTTGCAGAAGAAAATCCTGGTATGACCAAAGTGCTGATCGGTGACGTGTTGGTGAATGAAGACGAGCGTCTTCAGCATCGTATGAATCAATTTGTCGAGCGCGTTGAATTAGGACTCAGACAGTCTTGGAAATTAGCGGCCAGTCAGGGCGTTATTTCTGAGAGTCAGGCCACTGTTCGGGCCAGCATGATGATGGCGTTTGTGATCGGACGCTGGCATCGCTTTGCCAAGAGTGGTTTTTATCTCAAACCTTCTGACGATGCCGATCTCATGCTGGGATTGCTGGTTGCCTAAGTAGGCTTTCAAGCTGGCTGTAAGCGTCTTACTTATGTAACTGCCCGCACACCACGCAATCATCGTTACGTTTGGTACGTATGCTGGTCCACTCCATATGCTTGGCGTCTAGCAGCAATAAGCGTTGCGCAAGCGATTCACCGATTCCAGCCACAATCTTCAACGCTTCGGCCGCCTGCATCGTGCCAATAATGCCAACCAGTGGCGCAAACACACCCATGGTTGAGCATTGCTCTTCTTCGAAATGCTGATCAGGCGGAAATAAGCAGGCATAACAAGGTGTCGTGCCTGAGCGAGAGTCAAACACCGCCACTTGGCCATCCATGCGAATCGCTGCACCCGACACTAAGGGCACACGCGCCTCAACGCAAGCGCGATTAATCGCGTGCCGTGTCGCAAAGTTATCCGTGCAGTCGAGCACCACACTGGCGTTCGCTACTAAGTTTGCCAGCGTGGCCGCATCAGCTCGCTCACAGAGTGTGACGACCTCGGTATCCGGATTGATTTGCGCGAGTGTGCGTTTGGCAGATTCAGCTTTGTGCTGACCGACACTCGCTGTGGTGTGAACGATTTGTCGCTGTAAATTGGTGAGATCAACCACATCATGATCGACCAGAGTGATTTTCCCTATGCCAGCCGAAGCGAGATACATCGCCACGGGCGAGCCCAAGCCGCCAGCACCAATCACCACCGCATGAGCAGCGAGCAGTTTGCTTTGGCCATCGATACCAATCTCATCGAGCAGTATGTGGCGTGAGTAACGTAGTAGTTCTTGATCGTTCATCAGGCTAGGAATGAAAACGGCCGCATCGCTGCGGCCGGTAAGCTAATGAAAGCGCGATTACTTCTTATCGCTCCCATCCGAATTAGTATTAATCGTCGATTCTTTTTTGTTTTCGACTTTCGCTGATTTTGATAGCTGCACTGTTTGACCTTTCAGGTGATTCAGTGCTTGCGCCAGTTGGAAATCTTCTTTGCTGCCAAATTCCAGTGGCTTGCGTTTTTTCTCAGTCGCGGCGATACGTTTCTGTTCTTCGAGCTCATCGACGACATTTGCGCCGTTGCCCGCTTCTTTGTCTTTGTCGTTCGACAAATGCTTTTGCAGATCCGCTTCTCTCAGGCGCAAACCATTCATACCATCGCCATCAGCGTATTCATCCACCATCAAATCAGGCACGATACCTTTCGCCTGAATCGAGCGACCATTCGGTGTGTAGTAACGTGCTGTAGTCAGCTTCACAGCCGTGTCGGCCGAGAGTTGACGTATGGTTTGCACTGAACCTTTACCAAAGGTTTGTGAACCCATAATCGTGGCGCGTTTGTAATCTTGCAGAGCACCCGCAACGATTTCGGAAGCCGATGCAGAACCTGCATTCACTAACACCACCATTTTTACTTTTTTTGCCGCTTCAGGTATGCGAGTCAGTGGATCACCGCCGACGCGAGTGGCGTAATACTCGCGACGCGCAAAGTAGGTGGCCTTGGAATCAGGTAACTGACCATTCGTTGAAACAACCGGCACGTCTTTCGGAAGGAAAGCCGCTGAAACACCAATCGCACCTGGCAGTACGCCACCCGGATCATTACGCAGGTCGAGTACTAGCCCTTTCATATTCGGATCTTGTTGAAACAGCGCGGTGATTTTTTTAGCTAAGTCATCGACGGTCGGTTCTTGAAATTGCGATACGCGTATCCAGCCATAACCCGGCTCGATCATTTTGCCTTTTACGCTTTGCACGCGAATTTCTTGGCGCGTGATAGTAATCAGCAAAGGCTTGTCTTCTTCTTTGCGCGCGACGGTGAGCGTGATTTTAGTGTTGGGCTCACCGCGCATGCGTTTGACGGCTTCATCTAGCGTCATGCCTTTGACAGGCGTGCTGTCTAAGCGAGTAATTAGATCGCCCGCTTTTAATCCTGCTTTGTAGGCGGGTGAATCTTCAATCGGAGAAATCACTTTCACATAGCCGTCTTCCATCCCGACTTCAATGCCCAGGCCAACAAATTTGCCTTGCGTACCTTCGCGCAGTTCTTTGAATGCTTTTTTGTCTAGATAGGCGGAGTGCGGATCGAGTGAGGCCACCATGCCGGAGATAGCTTCGGTCAATAACTTTTTATCTTCGACCGGTTCGACATAATCTGATTTGATCAAGCCAAATACATCAGCGAGCTGACGCAGCTCTTCGATAGGGAGTGGCGTGCCCGCATTTCGCTGGGCTAATGCGTCGAACTGCATTGAGCCCGCAATGCCTGCAATAAGGCCGAGCCCAATTAGTCCGATATTTTTCATTCTGCTACCCATGTCTCACCTGTTCATCCAAGAGGACGGATCAATCGCCCGCCCTTGATATCGCATTTCAAAGTATAAACCTGATTGTTCATTGCCGCCGCTATTACCTACAGTGGCTATCACGTCTCCCGCTTTCAGCTTATCGCCCGGCCGCTTGAGTAGCGACTGGTTGTTGCCGTAAATAGTCATGTACTGACCGCCGTGATCGACCACCAGCAAATTGCCGAACCCCCGCATCCAGTCAGCAAAAATGATTTCGCCGGCCGCGATTGTCTTGACCTCCGCTCCCTCAGCCGCCTTGATAAATAAGCCTTTCCAGTTAGGGCCGTCCGCTCTACGCGCACCGAAACTGGCCACCAGCTCACCTTTGACCGGTGACTTTAGCTTGCCTCTGAGGCTGGCAAATCCGCTGCCATCGTTGGCCGGTGGTGGCTCGGGCTCAGATTCAGGCGCTGCCTTGCTGGCTGCTTTAGCAGGGCCGGCTTCTGGCCGCTCAGCAGATTTGTCGGCCGAGCGCCCCTTAGCAGCTAGCTTTTGCTCTGCCTTGGCACGCGCCCGTCGCTTGGCCTCTTCTTCTTCGGCTTTGCGCTGTTGCGCAATTAAAGCAGCGAGTTTTTCAACCAGCGACGATAGCCGTTCTTCATCACGCGTCAGATTGCCAGCTTGCTTGCGCTGAGAGCTAAGCTGAGTTGATAGTTGTGACAACAGCGCCTTGCGCTTGTTTTTCTCTTTTTCGAGCAGCGCTTTTTGCTCGCGCTGCTCCTCGGCGATGTCTTCGAGTGCGTTGCGGGCCTCTTCCGCATCTAACTTATTGGCCTCAATTGCTGCCAGATTTTGCTGCAGTATATCGATCGCTTTCGACTGCTCTGCCGACACATAGCCCAGATAACGTAGCTCGCGTGCGATTCGATTCGGGTTGTCACCGGATAGCAGCAGCTTCACACGATCATCCTGACCACCGACATACTGCCCGCGCAGCATTTTCTCGAGTCGATTACGTTGTTGAGCTACCGCGGTCTCTAAGGCTTCCTGACTGACCGACAATTTCTCCAGCCGTTTTTTGGTTTTTTCCAGTTCGGCAGCGAGTTCGCGCAGGCTGCGGTTGGCGTTCGATATCGCCGCTTCGGAAGCGGCGAGCGAATCTGCTGCATGTCCGCGTGCCTTTTCGGTTTTGCCGATGTCTTCCTTTAGAGCCAACAGTTTCTTGCGAAGTTCCGCGCGTTCTTGTTCGGCGGATTCTTTTTGTCGGCTGCGTTCTAGCGATTTGGCTGATGGCTCGGCCATAGCCGAAGAAGCAGCCAAGGTGGCGGCGATCCAGAACGTAAGCGCCCTGCGGATAAATGACATTCCTTGCTTAGCTCGCTTTACCCTGACTAGCGACCGCTTGCATCGCAGCCTCGATAGCCGATGCATCACCGAGGTAGTAGCTCTTAATCGGACGCAGGTCGGCATCCAGCTCATAAACCAGCGGCTGGCCATTAGGTATGTTCAGCCCGACGATATCCTGTTCGCTAATGCCATCGAGTGACTTAATCAGCGCGCGCAAACTGTTACCGTGGGCAGAAATCAGGATACGCTTGCCGCTACGGATGGCCGGTGCGATCGATTCAGTCCAGAACGGCATCACTCGCGCGACCGTGTCTTTCAGACATTCAGTGAGAGGAATCTGTTCACGACTCAGTCCGGCGTAGCGCGCGTCATGGAACGAGGCGCGTTCATCCGACGGGTCTAGCGGCATTGGCGGTATGTCATAGCTGCGCCGCCAGACCAAGACCTGATCGTCGCCGTACTGCGCCGCCGTTTCAGTCTTGTTTAAGCCTTGCAGAGCACCGTAATGACGCTCGTTCAAGCGCCAGCTGTGCTCCGAAGGCAGCCACATCAGGTCCATTTCGTCGAGAGTGATCCACAAAGTGCGAATCGCGCGGCGTAGCACCGAGGTGTAGGTTAGATCAAAGCTCAAACCTGCTTCTTTGAGCAGGCGACCGGCTTGGCGCGCCTCTTCCTTACCTTTATCTGTCAGGTCAACGTCAGTCCAGCCAGTGAAGCGATTTTCGCGATTCCAGGTGGATTCACCATGGCGCATGAAGACAATCTTGTACATTAGTGGTCAACAATCTGCGGAGTAGAGAAACGGCTTGCAAGCCGTGCTGAATAATTTCAAGCTTCTATTTTATAATGGCACGCTTGATGTATACGATGGGATCTTCGTGAAATTCTTGATTGACAATATCTGGCTCATTTTGCTCGCTCTGGTTTCTGGGGGCGCGTTGGCTTGGCCAAGCTTAACTCGCGGTAAGCATTCCCTGTCCACTTTGCAGGCGATCCAGCTGCTCAACAAAGGCAAAGTATCCATCGTCGACGTTCGCAAGTCTGACGAATACAGCGCGGGTCATCTGCGTGATTCAAAAAATATTCCCATCGATGATCTCGCTAAGCGAGTCAGTGAGCTCGATAAAACTCATCCTTTGCTCGTAGTTTGTCAGAGCGGAGTCCGCGCTTCGCGTGCGGCGGCTGAATTTAGGCGTGCAGGATTTGGCGAGGTCTACATCCTCGATGGCGGATACACCGAGTGGCGTTCTCAGGGGCTTCCTGTCGCCAACTGAACTGAAGAAAGAGAGTACTCAGCGATGGTTGCACGAGTTTTGATGTATAGCACTGCCGTTTGCCCTTACTGCAATATGGCAGAGCGTTTGTTGAAAGCCAAGGGCATCGATGAGATCGAAAAAATTCGTATCGATCTCGATCCTGAGCAACGCGCATTAATGATGGAAAAAACCGGTCGTCGTACCGTGCCACAGATTTATATTGGCGACACCCATGTCGGCGGCTTTGATGATTTATCAGCGCTCGACCGCGAAGGCAAGCTTGATCCTTTATTGCAGGCTTAATAGTCCTGCACATTTATTCACTTTGACGAAAGCGTTTCATGTCTGAACAAAACCAAGCTGCCGATCAGCAACCTATTTTTAATATCCAACGCGTTTATCTGAAGGATATGTCGCTAGAGCAGCCGAATTCACCTGCGATTTTTCTTGAGCAAGAAGCACCGAGCATCGAAGTTGCGATCGACATCGCGTCTGAAACCCTCGCCGAATCGATACACGAAGGCACCATTACCATTACCGTGACAGCAAAAATTCAAGACAAGATTGCATTTTTGGTTGAGGGTAAACAAGCCGGTATTTTCGAAGTACGTAACGTTCCCGACGAGCAGTTGGAACTGATACTCGGCATTTCTTGCCCTAATATTTTGTATCCGTATTTGCGCGCAAATATCGCCGATACGATTACACGCGCAGGCTTTCCACCGATTCATCTCAACGAAATTAATTTCGAAGCGTTTTATCAACAACGCAAACAGGCTATTGCCGAGTCTGCAGCAGCCAAGCACTAATCACTATGCGGCTCGTTTCCCTGCTCAGCGTTGCAGTCGGTTTGATACTCATTAGTGCTGAGAGTAGCGCGATTGATTTCAAATCCGTGGGACCTGGGCCGGCCATCATGTATGACGCGCCAACACAAAAATCCCGCAAGATGCATGTAGCACCCATTGGCATGCCAGTAGAAATTGTTTTTGCTAATGGCGATTGGGTGCGTGTGCGTGATGCATCGGGAGAGTTGAGTTGGATGGAAAGTCGTTCCTTAGCAGCGCAGCGCACCGTCGTGGTTGAAGTCACACAGGCCAGTGCGCGTGCTTCGGCTAGCGAGAGCGCTCCCGTCATTTTTCAAGCCGCCAAAGGCGTGGTTTTAGAGCTGGCCGAACCACCTGCGTCTGGTTGGATCAAAGTCAAACATCGCGATGGCGATATTGGCTATATCAAAGCCCTCGACGTCTGGGGCGAATAAGCTCTCTTCATACCCATGAACATCACATTACTCGGGGCGGGCGCCTGGGGTACAGCGCTCGCAGTGACACTGGCAGAGCGTCATCAAGTGATGCTCTGGAGTCGGGATGCTTCACTCATTGATGCGATTGCAACCACCCGAGAAAATGCGCGTTATCTGGCAGGCATTCGTCTGCCGCAATCACTACAAGTTAGTTCCGATTTTTCACAAGCAGTCGAGCATGCCAAAGGCGGGCTAGTAATCGTTGCCACGCCCGTGTCAGGGTTGCGCCCTATCGCCAGTGAACTACGTTCAAGCGCTATCGATAACTTGGTTTGGTTATGCAAAGGTTTTGAACAAGATAGCGCATTACTGCCGCATCAGGTCGTACAACAAATACTTCCATACGATTTGTCGGTTGGCGCATTGTCTGGCCCATCCTTTGCGTTAGAAGTGGCGCGCGGCTTGCCGTGTGCGTTGACCATAGGTTCTAGCAGTAGTGAATTATGTGCGCGTGTTGTTTCAGCATTTCATGGCGGCAGCATGCGTGTGTATTCCACCGATGATGTAATTGGCGTTGAAGTCGGCGGCGCAGTAAAAAATATTCTCGCTATCGCCACCGGCATTGCCGATGGATTAGGTTTGGGTATGAATGCGCGCGCTGCTTTGATTACTCGTGGCCTAGCTGAAATTACCCGCCTTGGTGTTGTGCTCGGTGGGCGTAGCGAAACCTTCATGGGGCTCACTGGCATGGGTGATTTGATCTTAACGTGCACCGGTGATTTATCACGTAACCGTCAAGTCGGATTAGGTTTGGCCGCCGGTAAATCATTACAAGACATCGTTACTGAATTAGGGCATGTCGCTGAAGGCGTGCGATGTGTGCAAGCCGTGCGTACCATCGCTCATCAATATCATATCGATATGCCTATTGTTGATGCTGTTGCGCGTGTAGTGTTTGATTCAGAAGCACCATCACGCGTCATACAACAACTGCTCGCCCGCGAAGCCAAGTTAGAAAATTAACTTATTCGTTGTTTCTGGCTAGCCGATCATCTCACTTACTGCACATCGGCGAGGGACGTTCGCAAAGAAAATGTTTATGCAGCAAGTGGGCAAGGGCTGATCTTATGGGTCAGCTTGCCGCAAGTTTCATTTCTTCCTATCTCATTTCACGATCTTTATCAAAGAGAATGCGTTTGGCTTGACGAAGATCGTGCTCTCATTTTTTTTGAGTCGCATAATCAAACTAGCTAGATTTCTTCCTTTTATTCATTCAGTGTCGACGGGCACTTTTTCGCAAGATCATGGTCATACAGCCTTCGCAACCTATGATTGATTGATCACTAATGACTATTCGACAAATGTTTTTGCAACAAAAAAAATTGCGCTTGCGTCACGGTTTTACGCTAGTGGAGTTGATGGTGGTGGTAGTCATTATGGGTGTGTTAGCTGCACTCGTTGTGCCGCGTTTGATGGGCCGCACGGATGATGCGCGTGTACTGGCTGCGAAGCAGGATATTGATACCTTTACTCAAGCGCTTAAGCTGTATCGTCTCGATAACCAGCGCTAGAAGATGCGACAGCCAGCGTACGCGAAGGAATGAGTTTGGCGCGCGCACTGGCGGTGCATCCCCATTTTCCGCCGATGCTGATTCACATGATACGTGCGGGCGAAGTCACGGGTGAATTACCAGTGATGCTCAATCGCGCAGCACAAATGCAAGAGCAAGATCTTGAGCGGCGTGCATTGACGATTGCCAGCTTGCTCGAGCCGGTGTTGATTTTGACGATGGGTGTCGTTGTCTTAATGATCGTACTGGCTGTGCTCATGCCAATTATTGAAATAAATCAGTTAGTGAAATAAGAGGGTCTAAAATGAATTACGTAAAATCATGGAAAGAGCGCCTACCGAATGCGGTATCGTTTTTATTCTTTGTTGGTGTGTGGGTGTCGCTGTCTTTTTGGTTTCAACAGTGGTTGTCACCCCCTGTGCAGCCTATTCAACTTTTCCCCATGGCTGAGCAAAGCATTCCACCATTGTCATCAGCGGCTAACTTGTTTGGGGGAAGTGAGCAGTCGTCGATGCTAGCGAATGTTCAATTAAATGGCGTGATTCGTTCGAATAGCTCTAAGGATAGTATCGTCATCATTGCGACCGATGGTGGGCCGTCGCGAGCATTACGGTTGAATTCGGAAATCATGCCGGGCATTGTGGTCAAATCCATCAATGCGCGCAGTGTGATTTTGTCTGGTAATGGCACTGAGCGCGAGATTGCTTTGCCGGCATTTGCATCACAGGATGGCATCGTGCCCGATACAGCTGGAGTGACGCGTCAGAATACTGCCAATGGTTATAGACAAGCGCCAAACATGGCTCGAGTTCCTAGCCGGCCATCTGCTGTAGCTCCCGTAGCGGAGACGGTGGGTAGCGCTGGCACAAGTACCTCAGAAACAAACGCGGCTGGCGTGGCCGGCCAAGCAGTGCCGACTATTCCACTTCAGGAGCCGCAGATAGTGCCGCCGACTGAAGCTAATCGGCGTTAATAAAAAAAGTTACTCTAAAAACGGATTATCTGCATTACAAAACGTAGCGCGATAAGTCTTCGTTAATGGCAAGTGCACCTAATTTATCATCGACATAAGCGGCGTCGATGTTGACGTTGCTGCTCGTTTCATTGCTGGCTCCAAATGAAACCTCTTCGAGCAATTTTTCCATAACGGTGTAGAGACGACGAGCACCAATGTTTTCTGTTTTTTCATTCACTGAAAAAGCTATTTCTGCCAGACGGCGAATACCATCTTCAGTAAATTCAATGTGCACATTTTCAGTCGCCAATAAGGCTTGATATTGTCGTGTCAGGCAGGCATCGGTTGAGGTCAAAATACGCTCGAAATCAGCAATGGAAAGCGACTCTAGTTCGACGCGGATGGGAAAGCGGCCTTGTAGTTCTGGAATTAAATCGGAGGGCTTAGCGAGATGAAAAGCACCGGATGCAATGAACAAAATATGATCCGTTTTCACCATGCCGTATTTGGTGTTGACGGTAGTGCCTTCGACTAAAGGTAACAAGTCGCGCTGCACGCCGGCGCGTGAGACATCGGCGCCTTGCACGCCACCACGGGCGGCAATTTTGTCGATTTCATCCAGAAAGACAATCCCATTTTGCTCAATATTGGTGATGGCTTTTTGCTTAAGCTCTTCTTCATTGACGAGTCGTGATGCTTCTTCATCGATGAGCATTTTCATGGCTTCGCCGATTTTCAGTTTGCGCGATTTTTTTCGCCCGTTTCCTAAACCTGAAAACATGGATTTAATTTGTTCGGTCATTTCTTCCATGCCGGGCGGCGCCATGATTTCCATTTGCGGACGTGTGTCAGCTAATTCGATCTCGACTTCGCGATCGTCGAGTGAGCCTTCGCGCAAGCGCTTGCGAAATGTTTGACGGGTAGCATTTTCATTTTTTTCTTCCGGGCTGGGCGTTGCTGCAAAACCAAAGTCACGCGCCGGTGGAAGGAGTACATCAAGAATACGATCTTCAGCGGCGTCTTCCGCGCCAGCGCGAACTTTACGCATTTCTAATTCACGCGTTTGTTTGATACCGATTTCGGTGAGGTCGCGAATGATAGTGTCGACATCGCGGCCGACATAGCCGACTTCCGTAAATTTTGTCGCTTCGATTTTAATAAACGGTGCGTCTGCTAAGCGCGCCAATCGACGCGCAATTTCGGTTTTACCGACACCCGTCGGTCCGATCATTAAAATATTTTTTGGTGTGATCTCGTGACGTAAGGGATCAGGTACTTGTTGTCGACGCCAGCGATTGCGCAAAGCTATAGCGACGGCGCGTTTGGCATTCGCTTGACCGACGACATGTTTGTCGAGTTCGATCACAATTTCTTGCGGTGTAAGGTTCATGGATGCACCGTGCTTATTCTAGAGTCTCGATAGTGAGCGAGTGATTGGTATAAATGCAGAGTTGTGCAGCGATGGTCAGTGATTTTTTGATGATCTCAACCGGCGACAATTCGGTATTTTCTTGCAGAGCTTTGGCAGCGGATTGAGCATAGCTGCCACCGGAGCCAATCGCGCCGATACCATCTTCGGGTTCGAGTACATCGCCGTTGCCGGTGATGATAAGCGTGGACTCACGGTCTGCAACCAGTAGCATGGCCTCTAATCGGCGCAGCATGCGATCAGTACGCCAATCCTTGGCCAGCTCAACTGAGGAGCGCATTAAATTGCCTTGGTGTGCCTCTAGTTTGGATTCAAAGCGCTCAAGCAAGGTAAACGCATCAGCGGTACCGCCGGCAAATCCGGCTAAGACTTTGCCATGAAATAACTTGCGCACTTTGCGCGCCGAGCCTTTCATGACGATATTACCCAGAGTGACCTGGCCATCGCCACCGAGCGCGACCAGATTGCCGCGTCGTACGGAAAGTATAGTGGTGCCGTGAAATTGTTCCATGGTGTGTCGGAGTAAAAATCAAGCCCCGAACCACCGGTGGTCATCAGGACTTTCGATAAATAATATGTAGTCGGCTAGCGCCACCGACCAGTTGTAATAGTCTGCCAACAAGAAAGCTGGTATCGCGACATTCTACAACTTTGCCTTGTGCTAGTTGTTGCAGTCCGGTGAGCCATGGTGTGGCGGCACTGAACTCAATCCTGCGTAAATGGCGGCTATCTAGAACCAGCTTAGGCGATTGCTGAGCGTACTCGCTTGTTTGCGCTAGCAGTTTGTCGATTGGCAATGAGATCAGAGTTGGTAGCGTAAACACAGGTGTTTGCTGTGCCGCCTTAGTTTGTGGTTGAGGCGAGGCGGGCGGCGACATTTCGTAGGTCACGCTGTAATCTACACAGGCTGCTTCATAGGCTTCATCGGCATTCATCAAGCGAAGTAACTCAATCAATAGCAGCCATCCGGCATCATCGCTGTCGCGCCTGCCAGGCTGTATGCATTCGCGAATTCTGCTAACTACGGCATCGCCGCTGCGGATAGAAATATCGCAGGAGGCTTTTTGCCAATGTTTAAGTACGTCTAAAAAGCCAGCACACCCTGAAATGGTCATGTCCGTGATCGCAGCAAATTCCATCACAAAGTGATGATGACGCAATCCGATTTGCTGTAATTGTTCAAGAGCGGCTAGCGAGTCTTCCGTTAGCTTGCAACGAAAGCTGAGTACGGGCAGCTCGGGTTGTGACTGGTCTTGGTCAGAGTCTTGTGTTGAGGTTTGCCATTGCGGGGGCGAGGTTTCAAATTTTTTAGCGTAGGTGAGCGCGAGATGGTCAAAAAAATCTGATTGGTTTTCTGCGAGTGCCAAATCGAACAACATCCACCAGGCGAGCTGATGATCTTTGCTACCGCCATCAGTGCACGTAGCTTGCAGTAGTAGCGCTTTGGCTTCGTTGGATTGACCATTGGCAAACAATACGGCCGCTTCGTCCATGACGTGCGATAACGGAGTGAGCGCGGGCGCACCTTCAATAATGCCCTCATGATGCGGTTGCAGTAAGGTGGGTGCCCCAAATTCGGCTACGATTTCTGATTCTATTGAATCAATTTTTTGTGAAGTTTCGCGAGCCTCATCAGCAGGCGTATTTTTACTTTGACGACTATCTGGCGTCGCTGTCTTTGTAAACAGTCCAAAAATTTTCACGAGATGAAATTGCCTGATGGGAGAATGAATTCGGATATGAAGGTGAGGTAGCCGCTGTGAACAACTGTGCGCGGCCACACTCTTGCGAATCATTACATCGCCATTGCAGGTGGATGTCAATCAGACAGTGAGCAATCATGACGGTTGCCTTGCCGATTTTATGGAATAGTGGATTGCAACGTGGCGTGAGTTACACGTTGCTTACGTTCAGCTACATTAAAAGCGTGTTCGAACACCAACTATTAAATTACGTCCGGGCTGAGGAACATAGTCTTTCAAGAGCGATGTTGAAAGGCGAATTTCTTCATTCAACAAATTGCGTGCAATCATGAACCAGGTTAAGTCAGTGGTTCCATAGCGTTGTGTATAAGACAGATTGGCATCGACGTTGGTATAGCCCTTAGTCGTCGTTTCATCTGAAACAGTCGAGCTGGCGATACGATTATGTGCGTCTCTATGAATCACTGATAGCGATGAACGCCATCGCGAATCTTGATATCCGGCATTCAGTCCGGTGCGGGTTGAAGGTTGCAAAGGTAGGTTGCCCAAATCATCGAGGGTGCCGCGCGAGCTATCCATAAACACGCGACCAAACCATCCTGTTTCATACAAGTTGTAGCTGAGTTCGGCTTCTATACCTTTGAGTGTGGCGTTCGCTTGTTTGAAATTGCGATCGCGTAAGACGCCATCAGGATCGAGGTTGATGCTGCCGATATTACCGTAAATAAAATTACTGACTTTATTTTGGTAGACGTTAGTTTTCCAGCGTAATTTGTCTTCTGTTTTTTGTAGCGACAATTCAAGATTGTTAGATGTTTCTTTCTTTAAAGAGGTGTCACCAACGTCGTAGGTTTCAGTCGGATGGTGGGCGCCATTCGAATATAACTCTTCAGCGGTAGGCGCGCGCTGCGCAAGTGATGCGGTAGCACCCAAACCATAGCCTGGAGTGAAGGCCCATAGTGCACCGGTTGAAAATGACCCCAGACTGTAAGAGCGATTGACACTGCCGTCGGGCTTGCGTGAAACGGATTCTAAGCGGCCGCCGATATTGATTCGGGTGGCGCCAAAATCGCGCTCTTCCAAAAAGAAGCCTGCAAAGGCGGTGGAATTTGTCCGTGGAACGGTCGGATCTGCGCCTTCAAGATTGGCGGCTTTGGTGGTGGCTTGCTCGGTTTGAACGCCTAGTTTGCCGCGCCAGCCAGCAACCGGTAAGTGGCTTAATTCCCAGCGCGTTTCGGTCGATTTGTTCGTAAAGCGAACATGAGGATCCGTGCCATTTTCTAGCTCGGTGTGCTTGTAATCTGTATTTCCAAATCGTATGCGCAGTGAATCGAAACCATCGAAAGGCGATTTAATCAGGCTGTCGGTATCGATACGCGTTCGGTTGAGATCAATGTTTGATCTTTCATCCGCACCATGAATTCCGTAAACCTTATCAAGCGTAGCTAAAGATAATCCGACATAACCCCAGTCCTTGATGAGTGAACCACCAAACCCCAGACTGCGTTCGCGATTACCAGAAAAACTTAATCGGCCGGTATCACCATCGCCGAACACGCTGCTGTTAACTGGAATACGGTAATCACTCGAGTGCAGCATGTTGCCATCAGCATGTAAACCTATACTGCCGGCGGAGCCATCAGCAGAGAAACTCCCTGCGACGCCGCGATCAACAGCGCTATAGCGCACTTCAGTTTCGCCCGTAGGCTTGGGTTCCAGCGTTTTCGCAATTCGATCGTTAACAATATTTACCAAGCCGCCAATGGCGCCTGAGCCATAGAGCAATGCGGCTGGTCCGCGTAGGATTTCAATTTGTCGCGCTGTTGAGCCTGAACTGGCTACGGCATGATCACTCGAGATGGAAGAAAGATCGCCACTACCCATACCATTCTCCAGCATCTTAATGCGCGGGCCATCGAGACCACGAATGATAGGGCGTGAAGCGGCAGAGCTGAAACCAGATGTTGTGACACCCAATTCATTGCTTAGCGTTTGTCCAATAGAGTCTGCTAATTTGTCGCGAAGCTCATCGCCTGAAATGACTTTTGCCGGGGCCAGAATCATGGCATTTTCACTGCGACCAAACGGATCTGCGGTCACAATCACAGAATCAAGTTTTTTTATGGTGTCTTCAGCGTGAGCTGTAAGAGTTGCGCCCGCAAATGCACAAATAATGGCTTGCGCCATGTATGACTGACGTAAATTCATGTAGTTCTCCACTGATCAAACAAACGCATGCGGCAAACCACCGCAAGGTAAATATTTTTTAAAGTTGATTGATGCTTAGTGGTGAGCCGGAGGTGCTCGGGAAGAGAAGAGCGCGACGAAACGTTGTTGAAAGCCAAAGCGCATGAGGTTGGCCAAGATAAAGCTTGGCAGCGCTACAGCAGTAATTTGGAAAAAAGGGACGGTCAGGGTCGCGCCCAGTGTTCCTGCCTCAAGTAATGCGCAAGAGTGTCCCGCTTGTTGATGATCAAAACAGCCGCTGTAGGAGTTCAGGCTGTTATTGCTTGATAGGGCCTCGGTTTGTATCCCCGAGTGGCTAATTGCGTGGGTGTAACCTAGCCATTGCGCAAACAACAAGCAAAGCACTAGCCACAGAGCTACGCTTTTGTAGCTGGCTGACGGCTTTATGCTGAGATATGGATTCACGCTGGTTTTATTTTGATTACTTTTAAATGAAACCCAACTATATCATTCCACTACCCAAGTGCAATGTTTCTAGTCGCCGTAGAGCTTTTGCTTGAGTTCGCGCCGCTGCTGGGCCTCAAGAGACAGCGTTGCTGTTGGGCGTGCAAGTAAGCGCGGAATGCCGATTGCTTCACCGGTTTCTTCGCACCAACCGTAGTCACCTGCATCTATCGACTGTATCGACTGCTGTACTTTTTTTAGAAGTTTGCGCTCTCTGTCGCGAGTCCGTAACTCGAGCGCATGCTCTTCTTCAATAGTGGCGCGATCGGCGGGATCGGGCACAAGTACAGTTTCACGAAGATGTTCAGTGGTCTCGCCGGCGTTTCTGAGAAGATCTTTTTCTAGCTGCTGCAGACGGGCTTTAAAAAAAGCCAATTGCGCCGCATTCATGTAGTCCTTCTCGCCCATCTTGAGAAGCTGTTCCTCGGAGATGGGGGTACCGTCGCTGACGGCTGGCTTCAAAGTTTTTGTAGTGGTTGCCACGTAGCTTGCTTTCGTAACTTCTGATCTGTCAATTGTACCCAGCATGCCTGCGATTGCTTTTGCTGATGCGCAGGGCAGACGGGTTGTCTGCTCGGACTGTCTCACTATCCCCGGCAGGGGTGCCCGAGTCAAATCGGGCGCTATTGTAATCGCATTGTCGGCTGTACAGACAAGCTTTTCATATTTTTAATTCAATTGGCAAGTACAGCCACGTAAATCCTAGGAAAAACGGGCAGTGAGGTACCTTTTTTTGTGAACACTATGGCATTTATACCAGACATTGCTCCAGTCCCTCAGTGAATATGGGGCGTGGCAATGATTGACCTATGAAAACAATTTTGCTGCCACGGACTTCATCCGACGCCCATGGCGCACCGAGATCACTCCCCATGGTTTGATGCACTCCCTGGAAAATCACCTTTCGTGAGGATCCTTCCATCCACAGTATGCCTTTGTAGCGCAGCATTCGAGGGCCGTACATCTGTATCAGTTGACCAATAAAATCTTCTAGACGCGCCGGATCAAAAGCGCGGTTACTGCGGAAAACAAAGGCGGCGATGTCATCGGTATGACCACCCTTTTGGTGGTTTGCATGATGGTGTTTATGATCATGCCCATGGTCGTGATGATGATGTTCATGGTCGTGTTCACAATGATCATCGCAGTGATGTGCCTCTTCAGACTTTAGAAAATCCGGATCGATATCTAATTTGTCGTTCAGATTAAATCCGCGAATATCTAAAATCTCTGCAATCGGAGCATGACCGAAATCGGCGCGCCCTACAGGTGCGCGCGGATTAATTCGTCGTAGTCTGGTTTCAAGCAGGGTGAGTTGATCCTTGCTTACCAAATCAGATTTAGATAAGAACAGTCGATCAGCGAAACCAACTTGACGTTGAGCTTCCTCAAATTTATCGAGTTGCTGCATCGCGTTGCTAGCATCAACGATGGTAATTACGCCATCCAACAAATAGCTAGTAGCGATTTCTTCATCCATGAAAAACGTTTGTGCAACCGGGCCGGGGTTGGCAAGGCCGGTGGTTTCGATCACTACACGATCAAACTTTAGTTCGCCGCTGCGCTGCTTTTGTGCGAGCTGACCAAGTGCTGAAATTAAATCGCCGCGCACGGTGCAGCAAATGCAACCGTTGTTCATTTGAACGATTTGTTCGCGCGTGTCTTGCACCATAATTTCATTATCGATATTTTCTTCGCCGAATTCATTTTCAATCACGGCGATACGCTGCCCGTGATCTTCGTGCAATAGACGGTTTAGTAGCGTGGTTTTGCCGGCACCTAAAAAACCGGTCAGTATCGTAGCGGGAATAAGAGCCATGGATTAATCTTGCTTTGCTGGTGAACCTAGTTGAGATGGATTGGGCGTGCCTGTTGCTGTCTGTTGTGGTTCATCGTAGCTCGTCGCAGCTCATAGTTAATCACGTGAGGTTTGCTTTTTCGCGCGTGGATGTGCGGCATCATACACTTGCGCTAAGCGCTGAAAATCTAACGATGTATACACCTGAGTTGATGCGATCGATGAATGGCCCAGCATCTCTTGCACAGCACGCAAATCCCCCGATGATTGCAATACATGTGACGCAAATGAATGCCTCAACATATGCGGATGTACGTCGGCGGGTATGCCCAGTGCTTGTGCGTGTGCTTTGATGCGTGTTTGTACTGCGCGAGCGCTTATCCGTTGTCCGCGCGCAGTAATAAACAACGCATGTGGATCACAGCTTGGTTTTTCACTGGTGACCGAAGCTCTGTGAGTTAGCCACTCTCGTATCGAGAGTAATGCGGCGCCACCCACGGGTACTGTGCGGCGCTTATTGCCTTTGCCGGTGACGGTGACTTCGCATCCGTCGAGATCTAGCCAGCCTAGTGACGAATGATCGCGGGTGTCTGAGTACTGAACATCAAGCCCGACTAATTCAGAAACGCGTAGCCCGCTTGAGTACAACAATTCAAACATGGCGTGATTGCAAAGTTGTTGAGTTATATCGGAGTCTGAAGCTTCAGATCCATCGGCCTTCGCGTAGCTACCGCTGACTAATCTCACTGCGTCATCGACACCCAAAGCTTTCGGAAGAGCGCGTGCGCGCTTGGGTGCTTTAACGCCATCGGCGGGATTGACGGTGAGTTGATGGTGTACGGCCATCCAATTAAAAAATCCTCGCCATGCAGACAACTTGCGCGCAATCGAGCTGGGTGACAAACCGCGCGAATGCAATTGCGCAGCAAAGCGTCGAGTATCAAACGCCGTAATTTTGGATAGATATGGAATTTTCTTTTCAACGCATAGCGCACTCAATTGTTCGAGGTCGCGCTGATAACTATCTAAGGTGTGCTCAGATAACTTGCGTTGCGTTTGCAAGTGTTGCAGGTAGCTAGCGATATGCTGCTGATCTGCAGCGTTAAAGGGTGAGTTCTCTTTACTGTCCATGCACTGTGGCGCTGGCGATCTCGCCGATCAGCCGCAGAAAATGAGTATCCATGTCGGCTGTGAAGCGCGCGGGATCGGGTGAGCCCAGCACTAATAAGCCAAAGCATTCAGTAGTGCCTGGTGCGAGTAGTGGAATCAAGGCTACAGATTGAATTGTCGACGAATCGCTCAGCCATGCCACGCCAGGCTTATTGGCGGAGGGGCCGCAATATGGATTGACTTGCTGAGTAGCGAGTGTTTTTGCTGCTTCTAAATCCGAGGCTTCCTGCCATTTCGCATCTAAGTCTATGGAGGCATCCCACACTCGCAAACTTGCCGCCGGAACTTTGAAGCAGTCGCTTAAGGTTTCCAGCGCCGACTCTGCGGGTTGATCTGAGCGTGCGGCCAGAAGTTTTAACGTCCATTCATGGATTTTCACCATGATGCCGTCATTATCTTTGGCATAACGCGACTGATTCACCAGTTGTAATTCGAGGTTACGGATTTTTTCGCGTAGCACTTCGACTTGGCGCTCTTGCAGTGAGACAGTGCGGCCACCGAGTGCGGTCGTCAGCTTAAAGCTGGCAATCAAGTCGGGATGATCTTCAAAAAAATTGGGATGATCTTCCAGATAGAGTGCAACGGCGTGGGCGTCTGTGGTAGCGGTCATGATGGCAGTCGGTGATCTCGAGTGAAATTCAGGAATTCCCGAATTGTATCTGGGTCTGAAACCGATGGCTTGAATAAAAAAAGGGCACCCTGAGGTGCCCACAAAACTACAGAGGAGATTAGATCGCAGAAAAAACCTGCAGACTCACAAACAGGCGATTCAAGACGTGATCAAGCGATTGCTCTATCCTGAATCAGCCTGCCTTTAACAGCATCAAAAAATGTGGCGAATACCTAAGTTAAGTGCTTTGTCGCCATAACCTGGCTCGGAATTATTTCCAACGGTGAGCAAGCTATTGGTTCCATTGTTAATACGTCCCCACGCCGCATACAGATTGGTGCGCTTGGACATGGTGTAGGTATAGCCCAAAGCTACTTGGTTTGCATTACCTGTCATGGTGTCGTCCCCATCTTTGTAGATGTAAGAAGCGATGAACGTGTGTTTGTTGAATGGCACTTGAGCTCCGATCAGATAATCTTGGCTCTTGCGACGAATAGGGGCGTATACCGCTTCATCGTTGTTAGTGACCGCGGCAAAAAGCTTGGCGACTTTCACATCCCAGTTGGCGGCGAGAATCCAGTTAGATATTTCATCTGTTTTCGTAGCCGCGCTGGTATCGGTATTTTTTCTTAGGTAGCCTAAACGGACATTCACAGGAGCGCCGCTGTAGTTGATGAAGGCGCCTAATTGGCGGCTTCTGACCACGCTGTCGACTTGTTCGCCAAAACCATAGGCTGCTTCAGCACTAAAGCCTGAAAACACAGGTGAGGTGTACTTCACGGCATTGTCCATGCGGATGTTTGAAGCTGGCATCAGCATGTTTTGTGCTGCGCCGGCCATACCTGCTGCGAAGGGGTCACCGACCAACATGGTCAAGAAGTAAGGCGTGTATTGGCGGCCCATCGTGACCGTACCCATATCGCTTTGTAAGCCAACAAAACTTTGACGAGCAAAAGCGGAATTGGCTTGATTAAAGCCGCCTTTGTCGGCAGCGATACCGGTTTCCAAAATAAATAGCGCTTTCATTCCGCCGCCCAGATCTTCGGTACCTTTAAAGCCTAAACGAGTGCCGGATTGAGCGCCGCTTGTTAATTTATTAATTGCTCCCTTTGCTGTTCCTGCAGAGGTTGGGCCAGTCGGGCCACCACTTTCCTGAACAAATCCCATATCCACAATTCCATACATCTCTATTGATTGTGCCTGAGCGGCACTGGCAAACGCGCCGGCCAACGCTAGCGCAACGAGTGATTTTTTCATTTTTGCATCCCCTTATCGAAGTTTTGTTGAGAATCCGCTCGGGTCGGATTGGGGCAACATTAATTTCTAAAATGAAAACACTCGTAACTTCGGTGCGCTTGAAAAAAAGCTTTCTGACAAAAAGAGACTTATTGATGAATGTTGTTGTTTTATTGGCACTAATCGACGTTGACGATGCCCCCACTCAAAGCGCAAAGTCTAGTTTTAATTTTGATAACACTGGGTCAGCGCGTTCCCAACTTCTTGCGTTAGAAAAGAGTTGTTGTGACTAACAGTCAGCAGTGGGCTAAACCTGCTTTTGACGTGCGCTCTGGCCGAAGTTTTCTAAGGCGCAGCTCTACTTATCATGGCCAATCGAGAGGAATTACTCATCATTCGCGCGGCTCGCGCGGGTAAAGCGCCAGCTCAGCTTGCACTGGGCAAGCGTTATCTATTTGGCGGCGGAGGCTTGCCGCAAAGTCATTCCACGGCCTTACATTGGTTGCAAAAAGCAGCGGAAAACAATCAGCCTGATGCGTGGTTATTAATTGGGGCCAATGTACCTTTCGACGTTGCTCATCAAGTGAAGGATCCTTTACGCGTCGCGTTCTGGTACGAACGTGCATTTGATGGGGGCATAGCCAAGGCCGGATTAGTGCTCGCCATGTTAGTTTTTTCTTGTTGGACTAGGGCCGAGCCATCGTTAAAACAGAAAGCCTTGCGGGCATTGCAAGCAGCGGCCGAGGCGGGATTGCCCGATGCACAATGGCTACTTGCGCAACAGTTAGGCATTCGTGAAACTGCGCGACAGACTAAGCCGCATGATGCGACGGCATCGGAAGGTAATCAATTGAATGCGGCTGTTGAGTGGGCAACTCGTGCAGCCAAAGGTGGAGTCATCGAAGCGCAATACGTGCTTGCTGATAGTGCTTGGGAATCTGGCGATTATTTAAAATTTTTACTCTGGGCCTTACCTTTGGCTCAAGACATCGAGCGTCGCGCCAGCGGACTAACCATTCGTCGCCAGCCCTGTAACAAGTTAGAAACCGAATTACTGAGTCGTTGCGCACAAGCGTTGCTAATGACATCGGATCCCAACAGTCGCTTGATCGAGCATTACTTGCGCGTGGCAGCTGAAGGAGGGCAAAGCAGGGCTCAACTCGCCTATGGTTTGTGGATTGCGCGTATGGATGAAAATGGTTTGCGATTAAGTAATGTCACTGGCGTAGCTCACTACAAAAAAGCTATTCGGTGGTTAACGATTGCGGCGGAACAAGGTGAAGAAAAAGCATCCTTTGCTTTGTCACGCGTATTTTTAAAGCCAGAATTTTCCCGTCGTAGCGTAGCGGAAGCGCGTAGATATTTAGAAATGGCCGCAAGTGGTGGTCACATGCGTTCACAATTAGAGATGGGTTTAATCGCGTGGCGACAGCGCCGCATTGATCCGCGTACAGATATTCGTGCCGTGTATTGGTTACTGAAGGCTGCTGCGCAAGGTAACGAAGAAGCGCAGAAGCTGTTGCATAAAATTGTTCCGCCGATTAGAAAAGCTGACTGGGCGAATGTCGCGAAGCGCGCATTCACGCGCGAGATGATGAGTCAGTATCCTTTCCTTGCGGCGCGAGTAGAACTTGGTTATTGGTTTGGTTTGACGCGAGCGGAGGCCTTGCTTATAGACGTACAAGAAGCCGACCATGGCCATTGTCTTGAAATTGATATACGAGAGCAGCATCCACGTAGTCGTCGACGGTTAATACTGATATTAACCAGTGAGCAAAGACAGGCGGTTGACTACGCTGCACGTGTATTTGATACCGTCGATGGATCGCCGATTGGCGCTGAAGGAAATTATCGACAGCGCATATATCGATTTCGCAGTTTGATGAGCGCGCGTCGAGAGCACAATCGAAACCGGGCATAGGGCAATTTGCTAAGGTAAGTTTCGAAGGCGAAAACAAAAAATTAAATATCGATACTGCCTTCAAACACACTAACCGCAGGACCGGTGAGCATGACAGCGTGATCACCGCCTTGCCATTCAATGACTAATTCTCCGCCGCGGGTCGAAACGCCGACAGGCGAATCGAGTTGACCAAGTTGGATACCGGCGACCACCGCTGCGCATGCACCAGTACCACAAGCAAGTGTCTCGCCTGCGCCCCTCTCAAATACACGTAGCTTCACATGCTGCCTATCAATAATTTGCATGAATCCGGCATTGACTCGATTTGGAAAACGCGGATGATTTTCAATCGCTGGACCATCAGTAGTAACAGGTGCTTGGTCGACATCGCGCACAATTTGTACTGCATGCGGATTACCCATAGAGAGCACCACTGTAGAAATCAGTTTACCATTCACGTCTAAAGGCCAGACTGAAGCAGCATGTTCTTTGTTAGAGGTCAATCCGTTCGAATCAAAGGGGACATTTTTTGCATCAAATATGGGTGGGCCCATATCGACGGTGATACGTCCGTCATCCTCCAAGCGCGGAGTTATGATACCAGACATGGTCTCAACGCGAATTTCACGTCGATCAGTTAGTCCTTTGTCTACGACAAATTTCACAAAAGCGCGTGCTCCATTACCGCACTGCTCAACTTCACCCCCATCAGAATTAAAAATACGATAGCGAAAATCGACATCGGGAGTGGTAGGTTTTTCCACGACTAACATCTGATCTGCACCAATCCCAAAACGTCGGTCTGCAATGAGATGCCATTGATCGGGCGTGAGATTAACTGTCTGATTAATCGCATCGATGACGATGAAATCATTTCCGGCGCCATGCATTTTTGTGAATTTAAGTTTCATCATCCATCTTTAAGCGTTGCTATGACTAAGACCGGTTGTGAAAGTGTGTCGACTGGTCGAAGTGATATGCAGGGTAATTACAACAAATTTAAACTAATTAAACCAGATTCTAGGGTGAGTTAGTGATCAAGCGAATGTCATCTCTAATTCAATCTGATTTTCTCATAGCGGCCGGAACTTAGGCCAATGAGTAGTTACGAAAACAGTCTGATTAAAGAATTGCCAGACACGCAAGTACCTGTCTCATCCTCAAAAATACCAAGCTTTTTTTTGGTCACCTCACAGGTCAGCTCTTAAAACACATTTCGCCAATTTATTGAAAGGCTCGCCATGAGCACCTCTTCCCTAAGCAAAAGTCATTCAAGTAATAGTCTAGATTCAAACGATCAGGAACATCAAAAAAAATTATTAGAACAAAAAGGGCAAATAGGAGATTCAAAGCTCCAACAAAGTAATAAACCAGAAAATGCACGTGACAAAACGTGGAGAGTCGCGCAAGGGGAAAATGATTCTCCAAGGGTACCCAAGTTACGCAATACAAGATCTCAGCCAAACCTCTTTATAAACATGGACAGTCAGCCTGTGAGTTCGTCGCATACGCCGCCTAAAGCGCGTGAGTTAAACAGTACTCCAAAGAAGCCAACAACTAGTAGTTCGACGACGGTGCCGATCTCGCAATCGGATGCTTTGTCTACTCCCCAATCGGCCAGCAGCGGGTCGAGTGCTACCGTTGCCCTTGCTTCCCCTAAAGAAAAAATAAGTGAAAAGGGAGCGGTAAACGCGTCAGATCTTCCCATAGGGCTAGACGTGATTATTGACCTCGGAATTCAGAAGTTCATCCTCAAACCAGAAAAATTAGCACGCTTACTAGTCACTATAGACAGTCAGTACAGAGAAAAAGAGGGTGCTGAAAGAATAAAAACTATGCTGAGAGAGTCTTTGTTCATCATAAATTATCAGTCGTCATCAGGCGCGATGTACGAAAAGCTAAACATCATTGAAAGATTTTGTGAGCCATTTATAAAACATCATCTGGACCCTAAAAAATTAGATGAGCTGCTACAAAAAGCGATGCGTGAATACGCCAAAGTGGGAGAAAAAGTTACCAAGCTTAGTGAGGGTTTGCGTACGGTGGAACAAGTTAACCATCCGGAGATAGTGCACTTGATGGCGCCAACAATGAATTTAGTTGGCGATTATTTTTTTGGTTCAGATATGAAGTTAGCGTCATCTAACTTTCCCGATCCTATAAAAAATTATTTCTGGAGATTGATCGACAGGTAATTACGAGGTTTGGAAAAACTGAAGGCGGTGGAATGAAAGACCAGCTACAGCTAAGGAAAAGTGCATTAGTAGGATTTATTTCCACGTTTTCTTTTATGACTATTTGGGCTCCTAAACTTGCGGCAGATACAAAAAAAGGCGCTGGCTTTTATGCAAAGCTAAGTAGCTATATAAATTCATACCTCGTTAATAAAATAGATCCCTTTGTGATTGATATTTTGATCAATCAGGAGCATCAGTCGAAAAAGGTAAAAAGCTATATTTTGGATCACGAAAAAGAACTCGTGGTAAGTACTCAGTCAGCTAGCAAACTTCAATTGGTGGGAGTTGAAAAGAGCGGCATGCTTAGCTCGATTAAAAACTTGTTTTCGCCTAGGTCTAGTTCGACTTCTTATTTAAGTGGTGCATCAAGAGAGACGACGGATGAAGACAATGATTTTAATGAAGAAGCTAACCGACAGAGAGAGATGCAAAGAAAAAGGATTGTGAGATTGACGGAGTTTGCAAAAATAGCTGGGTTAGACAAAATTTCAACTGAATTTTTTATTTTGATTAGAAACAAAATTATTGATCTGAAAGCCAAAGACTATAACGCGTTTACAAAAGACCCTGTTGCGTATTGTCATCAACAGTTGGAAGCTTTCAAGATGCAAAAAGATGAAAAAAATGCAGACTCTGAGTTGTTTAAAAAGATTGAGCAATCAATCAATTCATATGGTGCAAATTTAGAAATTAGAAATGAAGAAAAAAAATCACAATTTAATTCGCCCTTACTGACGCCCGATGTGAACCCTCTCAAAAAATCAGGTGTAGCTGATCAAGACGCTGAGAAAATTGATGCTACAGAATCATCTTCATCGGCAGTTGAGCAAAAAGTCAGCGCAGATGTTCAAACTGAATCAAAGCCTGTTTCGGAAAAAATAGATTCGGACAGTAGTACGTCGGTTGAGACTGAAAAAAGTGATGACTAGTGGCGAGCTCTAATCGTATAAGCTTGGTATGCCTTCGGGCCGTGTTTTAAAGCGTTTGTGTGACCAAAAATATTCAGCAGGTGCTTCTTGAATGCGCTCTTCAATGAATGCATTCATGAAGCGTGTCGCTTGCTCTATATCGTCTCCCGGATAGTTTTCCCAAGGCGGGAAAAAACGCACTTCCCAGCCGCGATAATGCGGCTGGAATCGAGTCACGACGGGGATGATCTGCCCTTCAGTGGC
>JAIPCX010000049.1 GCA_021737945.1 Polynucleobacter sp. | reverse complement strand
AATGCCTATGTGTCGACGATTAATTCCGTTAAAGACAAGCTGTCTCAGCAAGAAACAGCGGCGAGCAATGCCACCGATGTGTTGACTCGATTAAAAGAGTTGACGATTCAAGCCGCCAATGACACCTATTCGGGTGTTGATCGTAAATCGATAGATCTCGAAGTCAGGCAGCTGCGAGATCAGTTGCTATCGTTAGCCAATACCCAGGATGTGAATGGTAATTTCATTTTTTCAGGTAGCCGCGTAGGTAAGCAGGCCTTTGCGACTGATGAGAATGGCAAATTAGTCTATCAAGGTGATCAGACCGTGAGTGCTACCGGTGTGGGTGATCAAAGTGCCGTTGACATTAACCGATCGGGAACTAACCCATTCGATAAAATTGTTCGTCTTGACGAGAACAATAAAAAAATGGCAGTTGGGTTTTTCCAAGTGATTGATGATTTGTCAGCAGCTTTGCAATCGAATGATTCGGGCGGCATTAAGCGCGCTGTGGGCGAGATGACAACCTTGCAGCAAGGATTGTCAGATAGCTTGGCCAGCATAGGAGCAGCTACTAATAAGATTGATAATCAAGCTTCACTCGCTGAGGAAAACGTCTTGCGTATGAAATCCACGCTATCCCAAGTGGAAGACACCGACTACACAGAAGCAATCACCAAAATGAATAAAGATATCTTGGCTTTGCAGGCAGCACAGAGCAGCTTTGCGAAAATCGCTCAACTGAATTTATTTGACTATATTAAGTAATCCTCTGCCAGGAGGTATAGCAGCGATCTTTGGCGGCCCTTGTGGCCGCCTTTTTTTTACCTTTGGTTGGGTAAGGAAATGTGATGCTAAATTTATAATCATCTGGTTTCGAATACGAGAGCTGCTTATCAGAGTGAAAATACCTTTGATGTGACTTTCTTTTCTGGCGGAACTGTAAAGTGTTTGAAGTAAAATAATCATGACTAATTTTATTTTGCTTAATCACCTACAAACGAGGAGAAATGATGGGATTGTTTGATATGTTTAAAGGTAGTCCGCCAGAGCTGACCCCGAAGCTAACATTGGCCGTTGCGCTTCTTCACATGATTCATGCCGATGGCGAAGTCGAAGCTGAGGAAATAGGTCAGGTTCTGCAGGCACTCGGAAACGACAAAGCGCTTTTCGAAAATGCAGGTAAGTATGCAAAATCTAATGATGTTGATGCATTCCTCGCCGAGTCTGCCAAATTGTTGAACGACGACCAGAAACTGTGTGTTTTGCTAAATTTACTTGATTCATTGATGGCTGACGGAGTGGCTGCGCCACAAGAGCAGTCGCTGTTTAGTCGCTTTATGTCTGCGTATGGCGTAAGCGAGCAAACATTGCAGCCTTATGCACTGGGAGTATCGGTGAAGAACAATCGGAAAGTGCTTGAGTAAAACTGAAAAATTGAGGTTGGGGGGCTTTATGCATACAGCATCGAATCCCTCCGACCTAATTCTCACAACTATCCAATAACTCGGGAGAGGGTGATGTCTAAACTTCAATTATTTGGTCAGGGATTGCTGGCAGGTTTATTTATCATCATTTTGATTGAATATTTTGCCGGCTTTTTGCATATCGATAAGCAAGAAGAGAAGGACTACAAAAGCACTCCTGCGGGTCGCGTGCTGACGGTTATACAAGGCTGTCTGTTGATGATTCTGCTGATCCTGTGTGGTTTGGGATCCGTGCTGATTTTCAATTAATAAGAAAGCATAACCATCTGATCAGCACTATCATTTAAACGAAGGTTTTTTTCTTCGTATCTTTGACGCGTCACGTTTTAAAGTTTACAGAGGGCGCAATCGTCTCGCGATTGTAAGACTGGGAAGGTGTTAGTAATTTTGTAGCGGTCATGCGCTGTATGCGCAGCGAATAAATTACGCGACTAGGTGACCCCACTGCATGACCCAGCAAGTTGGGTGTAATGTCTTATCTCGACGTGATCTTTTATGAGGAAATCAACAGACAAAAAAATACGGAGGTGTTTCCACCCCCGTATCGTTCCGCTTAAGTAGCGATTACTTCAACAGCGACAGCACCGACTGTGGTTGCTGGTTCGCTTGCGCCAACATCGCTGTAGCCGCTTGCGAAATGATCTGCTGTTTCGCCAACGAGCTAGTCTCTGTTGCGTAGTCTGTATCCAAGATACGGCTGCGTGATGCAGACATATTTTGGCTAGCTTCGGCCAGGTTAGCAACGATGTAGTCCATACGATTGTTCAACGCACCCGAATTAGCCTGGGATTTGCTGATAGTCTCGATTGCTGCATCGATAGCTACGATCGCTTGGTTAGCACCAGAAACTGTGGATACATCAACTTGGTTAATCTTCAGGCCGTTATCAGCGCCACCGAAGGTACCTTGACGGAAGCCCAAGAGTTCCAAGTTAGGGATGCCAGCGTTACCCGATTTTACTTCGAACTTGTTATCGGATTGCATAGTCACTTGCGAGTAGTAAGTCACAGCAGTTGCAGAACCTGCAGCTGAACCGATGCCAATGCCAGTCAGACCGATGTTAGCGGCAGTCGCTGAGCCGATCGAAATATTGCGACCATCAACAGCACGCAACTCGATACCTTCACCCCAGGCGCTGGCAACCACGCCAGTACGGTCAGACACATCGTTGAACGAATCGATAACTGCATTACGAGTCACCGCATTGGCAGTGAATGTCACGCCATTGAGGAAGACATCTGCTGATGTACCTGCAGTAAAGCCTTCGCCGCGAATGACGTTAGGTGATGCCGAAGCAGTGACACCGGTCAGATCAGTTTTACGGTTGATAGCAGCAGCGATTGCGATAGCGCTGGCTTCGCGCGTTGATGAAGCTGCTGTTGTATCGGATGCGCTGTCATCGGTGGCGAGTGCCTGGCCAATAGCAACACCATTAACGATCAAGCTGTCGTTACTTAATAAACCGGTGGTGGTATCTGAAGGTGCAGTTGCTTCAGCAGCAGTAGCGCGCTTGTAAGTATTGAACAAAGCAGTATCAGATGCATAGCTACCGTTACGCAGGCCACTGAAAGCCTCGACGTTTTGGTCGCCGGTCTGGAAGCTAACATCAATGCTACGGCTATCCAGTGTGTACAGGTTGTAGCTACCAACAAACGTACCTGTATCGCGAACGCCAGTTGCTACTGCAGTCAGGGTAGTGAATGCGATATCGATGTTGCGACCATCTTTAGCTTGTAAAGTTACGCCCAGTGTATCGTCTTCAGTATCGATCGCTACCACGCCGGTTTGTTCGGATTTAGCATTAATCGCAGTCACCGTTGCTTTACGGCTGAGCGATGTACTTGCAGCGCTGGTCGAGAACGAATCAGTTGTTACGCCGTTGATGGTGATCGTACCGGTCAGGGCCGCGGCAGTCATGCCGCCGGTACCTGAAACGACGTTAGTGTCAACTTTAGCGTATATGCCGCTGAGTTCAGATTTTGCATTGATCGCAGCCGCTTTAGAAATCGCGCTGGCGCTGGCAGCTACTGTCGACGCGTTGTCGGACAGAGCTTGTGATGCTCCGATAGCGACGCCGTTCAAATACATGGCGCTGTCTTCCAGAGCTTCGAAAGAGGTGTTGGCAACATATTGACCACCTGCTGATGCCAGCGTTGCACGTGTGCCTACACCGATATCTTTAGTGCGAGCTGAGGCGAAATTCAGGTTGATTGTGTCACCTTGGTTAGTACCTGTTTGGATGACTACTTTTTGTGCTGAACCGTCTAACAATTTGATGTTGTTATGGTTGGTCTTGGTAGCGATGTCGTCGATCTGTGATTTCAGCTGAGCTACTTCGAGCTGAATCGATGAGCGATCGTTATCGTTCATAGTGCCAGTAGCGGACTGAACTGACAATTCACGCATACGTGCCAGGATGTCGTTGACACCTTTGTAAGCGCCTTCAGCAGTCTGCGTCATGGAGATCGCATCATTGGTATTTTGGATAGCTTTAGCCATACCGCGGATTTGCGAGGTCATACGATTCGAAATCGCCAGACCCGCTGCATCATCTTTGGCGGTGTTGATTCTCGATCCAGTTGAGAGACGCTCCATGGCGGCGCTCAGTTTGAGATCGCTCGAGCGCATCGACTCTTGTGCAACGAGCGCTTTGAGGTTGGTGTTAATCACTGACATGGTGTTCTCCTAATTTAGATTTACCTGAATCACTCAAGAATCTTTTCTTGACGTTTGATGAATCGGTAGTGATAAAAAAAGCTTTAATAAAATATTCAGGCGCGCGTATTAAAAAGTAAGCCCTTGAGCTTTTCCATGTTGTGCGCAACCTTGATGACGACCTCATTCGGTATCTGACGAATGATTTCGCCGGTATCTTCTTTTTTAACGACAATCACTGGGCGGCCCAGCGTTTCATCCATGGCGAAGGCGAGATTTCTGCCGCCGTCACGCATGTTGTCGTTGAGCTGACCAATCGCCTGGTCGAGATTTTTCTTCATCTGTTCGACGTTGACGTTGATCTCGGCTTTGGGTATGGGTGCGGTCGCCATTGCTACAGCTGTTGCTTCAGGCGCTGCGGTTTGTGCCTGAGGCGCAGCTGGCTGCGGCTTGGGGCTAGGCTGCGGCGCCAATCTTGATTGAATTTCCATAATTTCCACCTTTCTGGTTTGCCAGATATCGCGGGCATTCCACGAAGCGACATTACAAAACGAACTTTTACATTTGGGGTATCGGTGTGAGCTCGTATAGCTTTAGGCCTAAAGCGGAAAAATTTTGCCGGTCTACGGTGTAAATTATTTTTTTGATAAAAATTAGTTCATTTATCTTTTCTTTTATCCCTTCAACAGCGCTTCACCATAAAAAAAGCCTGACCAAATAACTGGTCAGGCTTTTTCCATTAAAGCAGCGCTTACTTATTAGTGTAGCTCGCCATCATGCCGTCAAAGGTGGATTTCAGGCTGGTCTTCTGTGCATTGATACTACCCACTAGGCTATCCATAGCAGCAAATTGTTTGTTGTAGCGTGCTAGCAAGGCATCTAATCGGGTTTGTATCTTGGTTAGATCAGTTTTGTATTTGTCGTTTTGAGTGGTGGCACCGGTGCTTTGGTTCATCAGTGCGCCATCGGGAGCCAGCAACTTAGTGAGTTTTTTTACGGCGTCACCAGCGATACCGCCCGGCACAGTGCTGTAAAGGCTCTGGTTATTAAAGCCACCCGTCATGGCCTTCACGACGTTGTCGTAGTTGCTGTTCAGAGTGGCATCGGCCTTGGCCGAGTCCAGCTTCATGACGCCTTTTTCATCGATGCTCAAGCCTAGCTGACTCAAATTTTTAAAGCTGCCACTGGCCGTGCTGGAATCGCCAACAATCAACTGCCGCATCTGCTGCTTGACCATCCTTACCGTGCTGTTACCGACAAGGGTGGCGCCGTAGGTATCCAGCGTTGATTTCGGATTGGTCGTTTCAGTAATGATGTTATTGAAATCGTTGTACGCGGTGACCAAATCAGAAAGCTTGGTTTGAATCGCACTGGTATCGCGGCTAACCATCGAGCTGACGGGTGTGGTGGTTGTGGCTTTTAAATCCAGGGTCAATCCGGTAACCACATCCGTGATCGTATTCGTCTTGCGTGTGAAGCTCACACCATTCACCGTCACGTTGGCATCCGACGCGCTGGTGATAGTAGAAAAATTTAATGCGGTGGTGCTATTCGTCGACAGCGTAAAACTTTCAGTCGATCCGGCTTCGCCGGTGATCATTATCTTGAAAGGGCGGGCGCTACCGTCATTCACCAATTGCGCTTTGTACCCTTGACCTGAGGAATTTATCGCTGCCACCATACCTTCAGGTGTGTCGGCGTAGGTTTTTGGAGTAAGTTTTGCACCAGTGATAGCGCGATTACTCGATGACGTAAATTGCAGAGTGGTGCCGTCACTCGCCACGCTAACGCTCATGTCGTTCGAACCATCCAGAATGCGTAACTGACTTTGGATGTTATCAGCCATCGCAGAAAGGGTAGGAGAGCCTGGCAACGGAATAATTGACCAATCTTTGCCAGCAATATTGATATCAAATTTACTGAAATCATTTACGTTAGGCGAGGTGCCAAACGCTGCGCCCGCTATAGCCGCACCAGTGGAAGTTCCACCATTCGCGCCCGGATTTAAATTGATGGTTGCTTGGTTCGATAGTTTTGGCGCATTGATGATGCGCGATGTTTTGGTCGACGTGATTTCAAGTCGGTTACCGTTCGTGACGGTAACATTTAAATCGCTACTGCCATCAAGCGCGCGTAATTGCGATTGAATGTTCGCCGCCAAATCATCCATAGTTGCGGTCGCAGGCTTGGGTGCAAAGCTGTACGACTTGCCATCGATTTCAACTGAAAAATTCTTAAAGTCGGTCACCGATGCATTGCTAGAAAACTTCACATCACCAATCACAGCGAAGCTGCTATTTGTTGATGTTGGCGTTCCCATAGATGCCGCCGCGCTGGTTAGAGAGACAGAACTAATCACGCGACTGGAGGTGGCCGAGGTAATGTCGAGTTGATTGGTGTTCGATACCGAAACAGTCAAATCTGTTGAGCCGCTGTCTTTGGAGCGTAATTGAGCTTGCAAGTCAGATGCTAGATCAGCCAGGGTTGCGTTGGCAGGATTCGGTGTCAGATTCATCGTCACGCCGTCAATCGTGACTAAGAAATTACTAAAGTCATCAATCGCTGGCTTGGTTCCAAAACTCACCCCAGAAATCGAAGCGCTATTTGTGTTGTCTGCGACCGCCGTACCCACGGAGATGCCGCCTTTGTTGGTTTGCTCAATGGTCATGCTGAATGGGCTGCCGCCATTCAGTGAACTTGTTTTGCTGGCGAATCCGGCGCTAATACTGCTTTGTGCTGCAGACACGGAGTTGATTTGTATTTGATGCGAGCCCACACTGGCGGAAGGGGAGGCCGTGATCGATATCGCGCTGGTATTGCTATTGCTGGCGTTGACGGTGTTGAAGCTGTCGCGGTCTTTCAGCGCGGTGAGCTTAGTTTTCAGCTCCGACATCATGAACATCACCGAGGAGAGACCACTAATCTTGCTCTCGTTTTTAGTGATCTTGGCGTTGATCAGATTTTTTTGCGGAGCTCCCTCAGCGTCGACCAAGCTTTGAGCCAGGTTCGCGACATTCACCCCTGAGCCGGCATTCAGAGAAGTAAGGATAGCTTGGGCGTTAGCCTTGTTAGCGGCTTGTGCCTGCTGTTGCGCCGACAAATTATTAGCCGCGACGCTGGTTGCCGATGAAGCTGAGCTGACTGAAGAGGTGGCCATAAGCTGTTCCTAGTTTTGTTATATGTCGGTTCGGCTGACTATTCCTTTAGTCACTTCAGCTGTATTTTTTGTATTCAGCCAAGAAGCCTGCCTCTCGCGCGCGTTTATAAGCAGGAAACATGCCATTTTTGCTCAATCCTGGCCCTGCACTTGCTAAAGACTATGTGAGCTAATCAGTGATGTTCGTTTGACTGCCTTGGTAGCTAGGGGCGGCAAACCAGTGGCAAGCACTTGCCACTGCGGCAATCACAAGGGCAATGGTTTGCCGTTAGCACCTGTCATTGTGTCTTATGACTTGATTTTCTTTACTTATCTAGGCTTTTCTGGGTTTGGAAATAAGAAAAACCGTCGTTGTATCGACAGTTCTGAGTATTTCTAAAGCTGGCATTCGTTTTGCTTAATAGGTCGTGTCCAGGAAGATTGCGTTCATGCAATTAACCTTAACTTCGAACAAAGCTATTAAACAGGAGCTTAACTATGGCTAATCTCGCTCAAGAACTGATTTTTCACGCAGAACACGGTCAACCATTTAATACGATTCAGGTATCCCGTTTCGCGCCGGAGGAA
>JAIPCX010000006.1 GCA_021737945.1 Polynucleobacter sp. | reverse complement strand
CATTTCGTTTGTATCAACCGTTCTTTCCGGCCGGTGATCAGCCTGCGGCGATTCAAAAGCTGATTGAGGGTATCGACGACGGCTTATCGTTTCAAACCTTGTTAGGTGTGACTGGCTCGGGCAAGACCTTCACGATGGCAAATGTGATTGCGCGCATGGGACGGCCGGCGATTGTATTTGCGCCAAATAAAACCTTGGCCGCACAGTTGTACAGTGAGTTTCGCGATTTTTTTCCACAAAACGCGGTGGAGTATTTCGTTAGCTACTACGATTACTACCAGCCTGAGGCGTATGTACCGCAGCGTGATTTGTTTATCGAAAAAGATTCTGCAATCAATGAGCACATTGAGCAGATGCGCTTATCGTGTACTAAATCGCTAATGGAAAGACGCGATGTTGTTATCGTCGCTACGGTATCAGCAATTTACGGTATTGGTAATCCGAATGAATACCATCAAATGGTATTAACGCTGCGCGCTAAGGATAAGTTATCTCAGCGCGACATGATTGCGCGATTAATTCAGATGCAGTACTCGCGCAATGACATTGATTTTGATCGCGGTACATTTCGAGTTCGTGGCGATACGGTCGATATATTCCCTGCGGAGCACGCAGAATTGGCTGTGCGTGTTGATTTATTCGATGATGAAATTGACAGCATTCAGTTGTTTGATCCCTTAACGGGTCGTGTACGTCAAAAAATTCCACGCTTTACCGTTTACCCTGGCTCACATTATGTGACGCCACGCTCTACCGTCTTGCGTGCGATTGAAAGCATTAAAGTTGAGTTGCGTGAACGCTTAGAGTTTTTTAGAAAAGAAAATAAGCTAATTGAAGAGCAGCGTATTGCGCAACGCACGCGCTTTGATCTGGAAATGATGCAAGAAATTGGTTTTACTAAAGGCATTGAAAACTACTCGCGGCATCTATCGGGTGCCAAGCCCGGTGAGCCGCCGCCGACTTTAGTGGATTATTTGCCGCAAGATGCGTTAATGTTTTTAGATGAATCGCACGTGCTGATGGGGCAGTTAAACGGCATGTACAACGGCGACCGCGCCCGTAAAACTAATTTGGTGGATTATGGTTTTCGTCTGCCTTCAGCGCTGGATAATCGACCGCTGCGGTTTGATGAGTTTGAATCAAAAATGCGTCAGACGGTGTTTGTTTCTGCTACGCCTGCTGACTATGAAAAAACTCACGCAGGGCAGGTGGTAGAGCAAGTGGTGCGTCCTACCGGTTTGGTGGATCCGATAATCACGGTTCGCCCCGCGGTGACGCAGGTGGACGATTTGATGCAAGAAATATCCTATCGCGTTGCAAAACAAGAGCGCGTATTAGTTACGACGCTAACTAAGCGCATGTCTGAGCAATTAACTGAATTTTTAAGTGATAACGGTGTCAAGGTGCGCTACCTTCATAGTGATATTGATACGGTAGAGCGAGCAGAGATTATTCGCGATTTGCGCTTGGGTACGTTTGATGTGCTGGTGGGTATTAATCTGTTGCGTGAAGGTTTGGATATTCCTGAAGTGTCATTAGTAGCGATTTTGGATGCAGACAAAGAAGGGTTTTTGCGCTCTGAACGTAGTTTGATTCAGACTATTGGTCGAGCTGCTCGTAATATTAATGGTACGGCGATTTTGTATGCTGACAAAATTACTGATTCTATGAAGCGCGCTATGGGTGAGACTGAGCGCCGCCGCAATAAGCAAATTGCTTTCAATACAGAACATGGCATCACGCCTGTCGGAATACAAAAGCAGATTCGCGACTTAATTGATGGTGTGTATAAGAGTGACGATGCACGCCAAGAACTAATGGCGGCTCAAGAGCAGGCGAAGTACGAGTCCATGAGCGAGAAGCAGGTTAGTAAAGAAATCAAGCGACTCGAAAAGCTGATGATCGATCACGCTAAAAATCTTGAGTTTGAAAAAGCAGCGCAAGTACGCGATCAGCTTCACATCTTAAAAGAGCAGTTGTTTGGCGCACCGGGTACGGATAACATCAGCTCAATATCAGGGTTGTAACAGATTGAGATGTCTGTCAATGATTCATCGATGATTCCTTCCTTCATAACGGATGCAGTGTTACTGGCTGCGCCAAGCTGGCGTCCGGTTTTACTGCGTGGGTTGCAGGCGGTAGCTGCATCTGACCCCGAGTATCTGCCGTCATTAGTTGATGGTTCATTTTTACCAACACAAGGCCGTTTGTTTGCTGCTTTCGCACAGCCTATAGAGTCTGTTCGCTACGTATTGGTGGGCGAGGGCCCATACCCACGTGAAGATAGCGCGACGGGATTTTGTTTTATGGATGGTGCGGTGGATGAGCTATGGTCAGAGCAGGGTTTATCTAAGCGAGTTAATCGAGCGACTTCGCTGCGTAATTTCATGAAGATGCTGATGGTGGCCGAGGGTTTGTTATCAGTCGACGCAACCAAGGGTGAAATGATTGCCGGTGTATCGGCAACGGCCAGAGCGAAAGGTTCGGGCTTTATACAAACGCTGCCTGATCTTCAAAACAATCTGATCGATGAAGGTTTTTTGTTATTGAACGCAGCACTCGTGTTTCGACCTGAAGTGGTGCCTGCCAAAGATGCCAAAGCCTGGCGTCCTTTAATTAATGTGGTGCTTGAGGCTTTGCTGGCGCGTGATGACTTGTCACCTCCAACACTAGTACTCTGGGGGAAAATCGCTCAGTGGCTGGAAGATTTAGAGCCCGTTGCTGGATTTCCCAAAGCAGTGGCGGAGCACCCGTATAACCTCTCATTCATTGCTCATCCCGGCATGCAGACCTTGTTTGGACCGATGAAGATATTGCACTTAAGATAAGTTATTGCGCCAAGACGCAAGCAATAAAGTTCCTTCTTTTCTTAATACCTGACGATTCCTGTCGACTTTGGTATACTCGACCAAATCGTTCGGGATTGCCCTCAAAAGCCGGCCCGTTCTCCCTAAGAAGTGCGTTTTTTTGGAGTCAGACCATGCGCCTTACTACCAAAGGTCGTTTTGCAGTGACCGCCATGATTGATCTCGCTCAGAGACAACATCAAGGGCCTGTAACACTTGCGGGCATCAGCCAGCGCCAAGAGATTTCGCTCTCTTATTTAGAGCAGTTGTTTGGCAAGCTGCGTCGCCACGAGATTGTTGAGTCGGTGCGTGGACCCGGTGGTGGTTACAACTTGGCGCGTCGCCCTGAAGATATTACCGTTGCGGACATCATTATTGCCGTCGATGAGCCTATCGATGCCACGCAATGTGGAGGCAAACAAAATTGCCACGGCGATGGTGAAGCCAAGGGCACACGCTGCATGACGCATGATTTGTGGGCTACCTTAAACGCCAAAATGGTGGATTACCTTGATTCGGTATCGCTCAAAGATTTAGTCGAGCAGCAAAAAGAAAAACCAGCAGAGACCAAGCCGGTGGTAGTGGTGCAGCGCACGCATCAAGCCGCTTGATTTGGAATTGAATAAACCGGAGTACGTAAAAATGAACGCACCGCTGGCAAAAAACCTGATGGACACCATCTGGGCGCCGCATTTCCCTATCTATCTTGATTATTCATCGACCACGCCGATAGACCCGCGCGTTGCCGACAAGATGATTCCTTATTTGCGCGAGCAATTTGGTAATCCCGCGTCGCGCAGCCACATGTACGGCTGGGAAGCAGAGAAAGCCGTTGAGGAAGCACGCGGACACGTCGCTGCTTTGGTGAATGCCGATTCGCGCGAAATCGTTTGGACCTCGGGTGCAACCGAAGGTAATAACCTCGCTATCAAGGGTGCTGCGCATTTTTACAAAACTAAAGGTAAGCACATCATCACCGTAAAAACCGAGCACAAAGCAGTACTCGATACGGTACGTGAACTAGAGCGCCAAGGTTTTGAGGCAACCTATTTGCAGCCTGGCGATAACGGTCTGATCACTATTGAGCAATTAAAAGAAGCTATTCGTCCTGACACAATTTTAGTGTCGGTGATGTGGGTCAACAATGAAATTGGTGTGATACAGCCTATGGATGAAATCGGTGAATTGTGTCGTAGTAAAGGCATCATTTTCCATTCCGATGCAGCGCAGGCTACCGGCAAGACACCCATTGATCTCGAAAAAACCAAAGTCGACTTGGTGACGTTCACGGCTCATAAAAGCTACGGCCCGAAAGGCATTGGTGCTTTGTATGTGCGACGCAAACCACGCGTTCGTATCGAAGCACAAATGCACGGTGGCGGCCATGAGCGCGGTCTGCGTTCAGGCACATTGGCAACGCACCAAATCGTTGGTATGGGTGAAGCCTTCCGCATCGCTAAAGAAGAAATGGCGGTTGAAATACCACGCATGCAGGCCCTGCGCGATCGCTTAGCCAAAGGGTTGCAAGAAATCGAAGAGGTTTATGTTAACGGCGACATGCAGCATCGTGTGCCACACAATTTAAATATTAGTTTTAACTACGTCGAGGGCGAGTCATTAATCATGGCGATTAAAGGCATTGCAGTGTCGTCTGGTTCTGCGTGTACCTCCGCTAGTCTTGAGCCATCGTATGTATTGCGGGCTTTAGGGCGAAGCGATGAATTGGCGCATAGTTCGATTCGCTTTACCTTTGGCCGTTTTACCACCGAAGAGGATGTGGATTTCACGATCGACCTTCTGAAGAAAAAAGTTCAGAAGTTACGCGATCTGTCGCCACTCTGGGATATGTATAAAGATGGAATTGATATCAATTCCATTCAATGGGCAGCTCACTAAGATTTAGGAGTAACACAATGGCTTATTCAGACAAAGTACTCGATCACTACGAAAATCCACGCAACGTCGGTGCCTTTGAAAAAGGTGATGACACGATTGGAACCGGCATGGTGGGCGCTCCCGCTTGCGGCGATGTGATGAAGCTGCAAATTAAAGTGGGCGCGGATGGCTTGATCGAAGATGCAAAATTCAAGACCTATGGTTGCGGCTCTGCGATTGCTTCTTCTTCGCTGGTGACGGAGTGGGTTAAAGGTAAAACGCTTGATCAAGCCTTATCGATCAAGAATACGCAGATTGCTGAAGAACTCGCGCTGCCACCGGTAAAAATTCACTGCTCGATTTTGGCGGAAGACGCCATCAAAGCCGCTGTGGCTGATTACAAAGCACGTCATGGCGAAGAGACCAAGGCCGCGTAAGCACTACGAGAGAGAACGACTATGGCGATTACCTTGACCGAAAAAGCTGCTAAACATGTCTCGCGCTTTATTGACAAGCGCGGCAAAGGGATAGGGCTGCGCTTTGGTGTGCGCACAACCGGTTGCTCAGGCTTGGCGTACAAGCTTGAATATGTGGATGACAGCGCCGAGGAAGATCAAGTATTTGAGTCGCACGGGATCAAGGTTTTTGTTGATCCTAAAAGTCTGCCTTACATTGATGGCACGGAGTTAGATTTTGCGCGTGAGGGTTTGAATGAGGGATTTAAATTCTACAACCCGAATGTGAAAGATGAATGCGGTTGTGGTGAGAGCTTTAGAATTTAACTCACTTGGCTCGCCTTATCTTGAAGCCTGTTTGTAACGACAGGCTTTTGTTTTTGGATCACCATGAAAAACCATTTCGAGCTGTTTCAGATGCCTGTGATGTTTGAGATTGATACTCAACAGCTCGATGCTGCCTATCGTGAAGTGCAGGGTAGAGTGCATCCAGATAAATTCGTGACGGCTACCGATGCTGAAAAACGCGTTGCTATGCAATGGGCCACACGCGCAAATGAGGCCTATCAAACACTTAAAAATCCTTTAAAGCGCGCAATGTATTTGTGCGAGTTGAATGGCGTTGATTTGGCGACTGAATCGAATACCCACATGCCCACGGCGTTTTTAATGCAGCAAATTGAGTGGCGCGAAGCATTAGACGAGGCACGCGATACCAAAAACCAATCAGCTCTTGAGCAATTAGAAAATGAATTGATTCAAAAGCGCGGCGGTTTGCTTTCATTAGTGACTCAACATCTCAATGCAGCCCAATACAACGATGCGGGCGAACAAGTTCGTCAGCTGATGTTCGTAGAAAAATTCGGTGACGAAGTGGGCCGCGTATTTGAACTGCTTGAAGCTTGATCATAGTCCGCGACTGACACAGTAACCAGACACTATAAAAATTACATCATGGCCCTGCTTCAAATCGCCGAACCCGGCATGTCCACTGCGCCGCACCAGCATAGGCTGGCCGTGGGTATTGATCTTGGTACCACCAATTCACTGGTGGCGACTGTGCGCCACGGCATTCCAGAAGTATTGAATGACGATGAAGGCCATGCCCTATTGCCGTCTATCGTGCATTACCTGAAAAATGGGTATGCCACGATAGGTTACAAAGCAAAAGCAGCGCAGACAACCGACCCAAAAAATACGATTGTGTCGGTAAAGCGATTCATGGGTCGCGGCTTGAAAGATATCGCTTACGCTGAAAATCTTCCGTATGACTTTGTCGATGCACCCGGCATGCTGCAACTTAAAACAGTGGCAGGCATTAAGAGCCCAGTTGAAGTCTCGGCAGAAATTTTAGCGACTTTGCGTCAGCGTGCTGAAGATGCATTAGGTGATGAACTGGTTGGTGCTGTGATTACGGTGCCAGCGTATTTTGATGATGCGCAGCGGCAGGCAACCAAAGATGCTGCACGACTAGCAGGCTTGAATGTTTTACGCTTGTTAAATGAACCGACTGCAGCGGCGATTGCGTATGGCTTGGATAACAGTTCCGAAGGTATCTATGCGGTGTACGACTTGGGGGGTGGCACCTTCGATGTCTCGATTCTAAAACTATCTAAAGGCGTGTTTGAAGTTTTATCCACCGGCGGTGATTCAGCCTTGGGTGGCGATGATTTTGATCATCGTTTGTTTTGCTGGATTATTGAACAAGCGAATCTCGCGCCTTTGTCGGATGAAGATACCCGCACCTTGATGGTCAAGGCGCGTGAGGCGAAAGAAATTCTCTCTACGCACGAACAGACGCATATTGATGCTGTTTTAAATTCCGGTGAAGAAGTTAGACTCACCATTACCGATGCTGATTTCGTAGCACTGACTCAGCATTTGGTGAACAAAACAGTGACCCCGTGTCGAAAAGCGGTACGCGATGCGAACTTAACTATCGATGATATCGATGGCGTCGTATTAGTCGGTGGCGCAACCCGCATGCCGCATGTGCGTAAAGCGGTGGCGGATTATTTCAAGACACTGCCACTGGCAAATATTGATCCGGACAAAGTGGTTGCTTTAGGTGCGGCTATTCAAGCTAACCTGTTAGCAGGTAATCGCGCATCTGGCGATGACTGGCTGTTACTCGACGTGATTCCTTTATCACTAGGTATTGAGACAATGGGTGGCTTGGTTGAAAAAGTCATTCCACGCAATTCGACCATACCGTGCGCGCGTGCGCAGGAATTTACAACCTTCAAAGATGGTCAAACCGCTTTGGCGGTACATGTGGTTCAGGGCGAACGTGAATTGGTGACGGATTGCCGCTCACTGGCACGTTTTGAGTTGCGAGGAATTCCGCCCATGGTGGCTGGTGCGGCGCGTATACGCGTGACCTATCAGGTGGATGCCGATGGTTTGTTATCGGTGTCGGCACGTGAAGCGCATTCAGGCGTGGAAGCCTCGATTATCGTGAAGCCATCCTATGGTTTAGCGGACGATGATATTTCGCGCATGCTGCAAGAATCGTTCTCGTCAGCAGAAGGCGATATGCAATTGCGTGCTTTGCGCGAAGAGCAGGTCGAAGCCGAGCGCATCGTGCTGGCTACATTAGCCGCGCTTGAACAAGATGCTGAGCTTCTGTCAGCTACTGAAAAAACAGACATTGATCGTTTGATTGAGCAATTACGGGCCAGTGCCAAAGGCGAGGATCATCACGCGATCAAAGCAGCGATTGATGCGTTAGCCCATGCCACTGAAGATTTTGCTGCTCGTCGTATGGACCGCAGTGTTCGTGTTGCACTGACGGGCAAAAAGCTCGACGAAATTGCCTGAACTGAGACATCAATAATAAAGGAATAGCGTGCCGCAAATTGTCGTACTGCCTCATGAAATTTTATGCCCAGAAGGCGCAGTCTTTGAAGTGCCAACGGGGACGTCCGTGTGCGATGCCTTGCTTGAGCAAGATATCGAGATTGAGCATGCGTGTGAAAAATCGTGTGCCTGCACGACCTGTCATGTGGTGATACGCGAGGGATTTAGATCGCTCAATGAAGCGGAAGAGAAGGAAGAAGACTTGCTCGACATGGCCTGGGGTTTGGAAGCAACCTCACGTTTATCATGTCAAGCGCTGGTTGGAAACGCTGATCTGATTGTTGAAATTCCGAAATACACCATTAATCACGCCCGCGAAAATCACTGATGAAGTGGACTGACACGTTACGTATCGCCGAAGCGCTATACGATAAATTTCCTGAGATTGATCCGCTAACGGTGCGTTTTACTGATTTGCATCGTTGGATCACCGAACTTGACGGGTTTGATGATCATGCAGATCGCTCGGGTGAAAAAATCTTAGAAGCGATTCAAATGGCTTGGATAGACGAGGCCAAGTAATCATTAAGTACGGCAGTTCATCGATTTTTCATTCCTATCTTTGCCTGATGCTGAAGCGATGAATCAGGTATGGGCTTTAGTGGGTTGCCAAACATCCATGTAGCCACTAGTAATGACAAGCCAATAATGCCAGCGCAAGCGAGTGCAGCGATTCCAGCTAGATGGTTTAACGATAAATCGTCCTCTTCATCTTTCGCATAATTCATTAATTTCTCCCATCAGTAGATCTGCAAAATATCAATGACCGTTTAATAATGGCGTTTATTGATTTCCCGTTCGCTTTATACAAGAGACTGGCGATTAATCATGGATAAACTAACTCTAGGCATGAGCTAGATCAAATGTGGCTTTAGGTTTTAGATAGTGTGTGATGAGTGAACTTACTCATTAGAAACTTCACTCGACGTGTCGGATGAGTGTGCTGCGGAAACGATAATTGAGACTTCATTTGACTGATCGGCTGAGTTCTTTTCAGAGGTTTCTGATGTGCTTGCTGAGGAAACTTCAACCGATGTGTCGACTACATTAGATGATTTCGTGTCGTTAGGAATGGCGATACTACTCAAACTGCTGGTATCTGAGGTGACGCTTTGAGTTTCTTCAGATGTGTTCCAACCTTCTCCTTTCATCAAGTCGTAAACCAAATCGCGATTTTGAGCAAAGAAGCCATAAATTCCTTGCGATAGTATGCTGGCCTGTACCACGCTCATACCGGCATGAGTCAGTCTGTCATGAACCGCATTTCTACAAACGCTGAGAAAAAATCGGATAGCAATTTTTTTGCTCATTCGTATTGCTTCGGGACTTTTAGGTCCGATACTAGGCCTAATGATAGAAGCGTCTGGTTTGGCCACCCCCCAGCCATTCTGATGACATACATACACGGCAGCAGCATTGCATGCACCACGCACTCCATTGGCGATAGCTCCAATTAGGAGCGGCAATATCAATTTCTCAAAATCATGAGTTTCATGGTCAGGCTGCATTTTTCCGCTGACGTAGCCATTCAGCAGAACGGTGGCTGCCAGATACGGTAGTAAACCGGCCATTGATGCGTATACTTTGCCATTGAAATTTAAAGCATGTCGGTCTACCGATGGTCCCCAGCGCTCGAGTGACGACTTGAAAAATTCAACGGTCGTCGCTTCTAAAACGACCCCTAAATTTTTGGGTGCCAGATTGATTGAGGGGCTGATATAGGTATCTAGCGACGTAATTGCACAAACCGAGGCTGCCGTACTGACTAGAAAAATCGTGGCCTTAGTGGCATCGACGGCAATGTCATCACTAGGTCGTTTTCTGCAAAACTTAGCCAGTGAAACGCTAATAGCTAAAGCAGACCCGACGGCTAAGGCAGCGACGGGTTGATACGTACCGAACGAAGCAATGGCGGCTCCAGCCGTAGCGCCCATCAAGGTACAAGCGGCGACACCACAGTATTGAAGCGTGCTGTCGCTACCAATTTGTGCAGCCGCTAGTCGTTGCGATTGCAAGCCCCCAAAGACTGCACCCAGACCGCCTGCAACGATTTGGCAGGGAACACTGGCAGAGGCAACGTAGGCCGCAGCGTTAAACAAGACAAGTCCAAAAGTACGTCCAAACATCTGACCCAAAATATCACGGCCGCAATGAGCCAGCATGGTGGTTTTGATTGAAAGGGTAGGTGGTTTTACTGCGGAGGTGGTTGGCTGTGGAGTGGTTTCATGATTGGGGTAATGCATGCCCATCGCGTCTGGCCCAAGGTCGTTAATCATGATTGCAATTCGCTCAATTCTTCCAGCAGGAAAAATGTCGAACGCCATTTAATTGCTTGAGCAGTAGCGCGTTGCAGACTTATCCATAATTGTTCCGCATTGGAAAAAGCTAATTCATAACCATAAACAGCCGCGCCACTTTCCGGGTCGATAGCGAGATGTTCGCCATGCTTGTGAGTGATGAGTAAATTAAGTTCGAGTAAGCGACGGTAAATGCTTACGATTTGAGTAGGTTCTGGTTGGCCTAGCTGTACATAAATAGCTAGACTATTGTCAGTGCTGCCTGGAAGAATTGTTACTGGGATGTCTTGGCAGCTGAACGTGCCAGTTTCAAGTAGGAGATCGACTGAATCCGGTATACCTGCAATGATGCAAAGATCGTTAATTAAGCTGCGTTGTCTCTGTTTCCACATGGTGCAGTTCCTCTCATTATTGATTTATAAAATTCAATGAGATGGGTAACCGCATCATCTAAATAATTCCATTTTCCTTTATAAATATATTAATCAGTTTGTAATGAAAAGGTCATAAGGGACTGTTAAAACCATCTGAAAAAAAGCCCCGTTTTATTGACGGGGCTATGTGAGATTCAGCTAGTTTAATTAATCTTCTCGGCGCAAATGAGGAAACAAAATCACATCACGAATATTCGGCGAATCAGTAATTAGCATCATCAAACGATCAATACCGATGCCGCAACCTCCCGTAGGTGGCATGCCATATTCCAGTGCGCGAATATAGTCGGCATCGTAGTACATCGCCTCATCATCGCCCGCTTTTTTGGCATCGACTTGCGCTTGAAAGCGAGCGGCCTGATCTTCAGCATCATTGAGCTCAGAAAATCCATTCGCAATTTCGCGACCTGTAATAAACAACTCAAAGCGTTCGGTAATGCCCGCTAAGGTATCTGAGGCGCGTGCCAGTGGTGATACCTCAACTGGATAGTCAATAATGTAGGTGGGTTCCCACAGGTGAGATTCCGCCGTTTCTTCAAACAACGATAATTGCAATGCACCTAGCCCAGAAATCACATGCGGCTTAACGTCAAACTTTTCCTTGAGCTCTTTTTTAAGAAACTCAGCATCATTCAATTGTTCATGCGTGTAGTGCGGAGCAAACTTGTTGATCGCCTCCACAATCGTCATGCGGTGAAACGGTTTAGTTAAATCTAATTCACGACCCTGATAGGTGAGGGCCGCTGTTCCATGCGCATCAATAGCGGCTTGTCGTATCAACGCTTCGGTAAAATCCATCAGCCACTTGTAATCGACATAGGCGGCATAAAATTCCATCATCGTAAATTCTGGATTATGACGAGGCGACACGCCTTCATTCCGGAAATTACGATTAACTTCAAATACACGGTCAAACCCACCCACCACCAAACGCTTTAAGTACAGCTCAGGCGCAATACGCAGATACATTTCCATATCTAACGCATTGTGATGAGTAATAAAGGGCTTGGCAGCCGCGCCACCGGGAATTACATGCAGCATCGGTGTTTCCACTTCCATGAACTCATGACTGTCCATGAAACGACGGATAGAAGATACCGCAGTGGTGCGTGCTTTAAAGGTACGACGAGTTTCTTCGCTGGTGATCAGATCAACATAGCGTTGACGGTATTTAGTTTCCTGATCCGATAGACCATGAAATTTATCGGGTAGAGGGCGCAGCGATTTGGTCAGTAAGCGCAGCTTGCTGACCTTGATGGATAGTTCACCGGTCTTAGTTTTGAATAGCGTACCCTCTGCACCCAGAATATCGCCCAAATCATAATGCTTGAAGCTTTCGTGATCAGCTTCACCGGTGAGCTCATTGGTAATGTAGAGCTGAATACGGCCATCAGCACGCAAGCCCGAGGCATCTTGAATCGTAGCGAATGACGCTTTGCCCATCACACGTTTCAACATCATGCGTCCGGCGACGACCACATGAACGTTTTGGCTTTCTAATGAGTCACGTTCAGCGTCGGCATATTTTTCGTGTAAATCAGAGGATTTGTGTTGTGGACGAAAATCGTTCGGAAAGGCGATACCTTTTTCGCGAATAGCGGCTAACTTTGAGCGGCGTTCTGCGATGATGGTGTTTTCATCTTTTTCTTCAGGTGCAGCTTGGATTTTATCGTTCATGGTCGCTGATTAGGATGCAATAATAGTTTTAGACGCCTTGCTTAAGTGAGGCAGCGATGAATTCATCCAAATCGCCATCAAGTACCGCTTTGGTGTTACCTGTTTCAAAATTAGTACGCAAATCTTTAATGCGCGATTGATCCAGCACATACGAGCGGATTTGATGTCCCCATCCAATATCGGTTTTCGAATCTTCAAGTTTTTGCTGCTCACTCATACGTTTGCGCATTTCTAATTCGTATAATCGTGACTTCAACATCGCCCAGGCTTCTGCGCGGTTGCGGTGTTGACTGCGGTCGTTCTGGCACTGCACAACAATACCCGAGGGTGTGTGAGTCAGACGAACAGCGGAGTCAGTTTTGTTAATGTGCTGACCACCCGCACCAGACGCGCGATAGGTGTCAACACGTACGTCCGCCGGATTCACATCGATCTCTACCGAATCATCGACTTCGGGATACACAAACAAACTAGAAAACGAAGTATGGCGGCCATTCGCTGAATCAAAAGGTGATTTACGCACCAGACGGTGCACACCGGTTTCAGTCCGAAGAAAACCATACGCATGATCGCCATCGACTTTGATAGTCGCGGTTTTGATACCTGCCACATCGCCATCGGATTGTTCCAAGATTTCCGTCTTGAATCCTTTGCGTTCGCAGTAACGCAGATACTGGCGCAGCAGCATCGAGGCCCAGTCTTGTGCTTCGGTACCACCGGCTCCAGCTTGTATATCAATGAAGCAGCTATTTTTATCGAGTGGATTGGAGAACATGCGGCGAAATTCCATGCCCTCGACCAGCTTTTGTAATTCGTGTGCGTCCGATTCCACGGCAATTAGCGTATCGTCATCGCCTTCTTCGCGCGCCATCTCGAGCAAGTCGCTGGCATCGCGCAGACCACTGCCTATCGATGTTAGTGACTCGACAATCGCTTCCAGGGATTTTTTTTCTTTGCCGAGATCTTGAGCCCGCTTGGGGTCATCCCAGACGGTAGGGTCTTCTAGTTCGGCGTTGACTTGTTCTAGCTTCTCTGACTTTAGATCAAAGTCAAAGATACCTCCGAAGATCGAGCTCACGAACGACGAGGTCAGAGAGCAGGGCGGTGAGGGCGTTGAGGCGTTCGGCTTCCATGGTGTTCGGATATCCTACAAAAGCTTTGCATTATACCGAATGCCCAAATAATTTAGCCTGCTGCCCGCGGAAGCTTACTTGTCACTTTCATTAGCGTTATACAAGCCGCCTAGGAAGGAACGATGCCGGATTTTCCTTGAAATTGGCTGATTGTTGCGGCCTTATTTTTTTTATCAGCTTTAGCGTCGCCAGTGGATGGTATGAAGTTGCCATACAGCGCAGGTTGGCCCACTAGCTTAGAACCACCATAGCCGGTATTAAATTCCTGCAACGTGCGCCGCGATTCATCAAAAAATATAAACGTTGCGAATTGAATTTTTTCTAGATTGGTTCTTTTTCTATCCGGCTTAGGAACTTTTCCATTCGATGTACGAATCTGAAAAGCTAAAAATTTAACTTCGGCATCTAATTGACCTGTGCGATCTTTTCCGCTCTTGCAGTTGAATACGGTACCGCCACCGAGTAAGTGAGACAGCAAAGCGACACGCGAAACAAGTTTGTAAGGTTCATTACCCGCATCGCGATAGCTGCCGTCTTTCCAGATTTCTGCAATTTGAGCGCTCAATTCATTGATAGTGGCAATATCCCGATATAGAGCAATGATTTCACTATCCAGTTTTTTGAGTTGGACAGGATCAGTTTCTCTTTTCTGCTGATCGATTTTTGTCCTTAACTCGTTGTTTTTTGTGGCTAGACGCTTGTCAGTAACTGCTACAAGCTTATCCATAGAACGATTGTTGATGAGCTCATTCACGTAATTCGTGCCGCTTACAGCCTCACCGATGATCGGATTCGTCGCCAGGATAGTGGCACCTTTGTTTACGCCTATATTAAAGTCGATAATTTCTGCCTTAACCACAGCTCCATTGATTACGATACGCTGTGCTTTAATTTCTTCTCGCAGATCGTCCCAAGCTTGCGCTTGTATGGCCACCATTTCCTTTTCATCACCACTGGCAGAGAAGCCAAATAATTTATGTAGTTGATGCCGTAAATTATCCGGTGTTAAAAGTCCGACAGAGGTAAACAACACTTCCTCACCTTTTGCAATTTGCTTCAAAAATTCGGGATTACGTGTCATTTCAAGAATAAATACTTCTCTCGCTCGATTGAGTGCGCCTTGACGTTGCAGTAGTTCGCCTTAAACAGGGTTGGCTTTCACCAGTCCTGCAAGTGCGGTTTGAAGTGCTGGGTCAGTCATCAATTGCTGAATTCTTTCCTTCATTGCTTGTGGATCGCGCAGGCCATTTTCTGTAGCTAGCAATATCTCTGATAGTTTTGTGACGAACTCTTCACGTAATGGATCTTTCTTTTTTATTGGACTAGGAACAGAGGTGTCATCATTTGTTTGGTTAACTGCTCCAGCAGTGATCGTCGTGTTTTCAACCTCGGCCTTCCCGAAAAGAGATTGAATGGTCTCGCCTAACTCCGCATCGGGTATCGCTTTAATACCTGCTTCATCCAGCCCATAGGGAGCTAGGGTGCCATGACGGGTTCCACCAAAACTTTCTTTACCATTTACGGAGCTCGATGTAGTGGCCGCGGTAGTAACGTGATTAACTTCAGTGCTGCAGTGGGAGTTAAAGCCACCAGTGACTGTGTTCCCGTCTTTGTCTTTATGTTTATATTCATCTGTGGTGGTGGCAGTGATGGGGGAATCCGTAGACGTTATTTGGATGAGATTTGGGTCTGTAAATATCTCACCAGCGTGCTTGGTTGTTGTTGTAACGATTGCGCTTGCTTGCGATTGATGCGATTTTTCTTCAACGGGCACGGTAAATTTACTTTGAATAGTTGACCATTTAGATGAGTTTAGTTCTCGACTAATGTTGGCTTTTAATTGTTTTGAGGCGTCTTTAATGCCTACTTTTTCAAGTACGCTTTGCATTAGCATACGTTCGGTAAAATGCTCTGTTGCTAAGCTAATTGAATCGGGGTGTTTTAGGTCTGTTAGTTGGTTGGCCATATGTTTGAGCATACTTTCTTGCTTGTTGGCTAAGCTAAAATTAAAGACCTTGCCGATTCCTTTAATTTCTTTTTTTCCGAGTAATTGAGCACTGGTGAAATTTCTTTCATGCTCAGTTTTAGGAAAATATTTTAATGCTGTGATGCGATTTTCTAATGTTTTAATTAATTGTTTAATTTGTGGTGTTTCAGAATCTTGAGATTTGAGTACATTAATCGTTGCTTGTATTTCAATCTTTTTAGCTTTGCAGATTTTTTCTTTAGTATCGGGTGATTGATAGTCCTTGATCTCTGTTATTCGATTTTCCAGATTATTTTTTACTTGCTTGATATGCGCTAGCACCTGCTGACATTTATTTGGGATGTCCTTTGAATTCGCCAGTTCCGACAATTGATTAGTATTGTCTTTAAGATGTTTCTCCAAACTATCTATTTCTTTAGTAAGGTTCTCGTGAGCTTTAGTTAGTTTATCCAGTGTTTTTGAATTCATGCCTGAGCCATCTGAAAAATCGAAGGCTATCTTGGCGCCTACTTCGGCACTACTTGCACAATTCCAAGCTGAATTTAATGGTTCTGCTAATTTCTTAATCTCGGGCTCTTTCACTGTAGACAATTGAGTTTTTAAAGTAAGAAACTCTAACGTTGACATGTGATTAGTACGGTCATCTAACGTAGATGAATGAGCCATTCCATCGGCAGGTGTAAATTTTATTAGCTCGCTGGAGAGCGCTTCGCATACCTTAGATAGAATCGTGCAAACTTTTCCAAAGCTGGTTAGGTTGGGCTGCTTTTGTTGTTCAGCGTTGATATAGCCTTTAAATTTTTGTCCATGTAAGTTCAGTATCAAGCTGAGTTGTTTTAATTGGTCTTGAGAAGTTGTGCTGGAAAAATCCCAATCATCCGGTTCTCCGTTGAGGATTTCTAACCCTTCTTTTAATACACCCCACATTGGTCGTAGTGACTCACGTTCGCTGATATCCAAAGCTTTTAGGGTGTCGCCAAGTACATCAATGGTCTCTTTGACTTTATCGACCAGTCCAGCCAATTCACTTTTGTCTACAGGATTTGCCTGCGGTGTTTGTGGCGTTTTATTTGCCACGGATGGAATAGGATTTTGAACGATTGGTGGCGTGACTTTAGAAACCAACATGGTTTAACTCCCGGCAGCTTTATAAGTAATACCAAAAAGACTACCGTGCAGGAGTCGCCTGTACTCAGGGACTAGTACATCTATCTTTGAAATACAACAGATGCGTGGAGGGAATGACGTAACGAAGTGCTCAGGCAGGCTCAGCAAATTCCACCAGTAGTTGGACTCGCGAGCGACCGTTGTACTCGTTGACATCCAAACGGTAAGCCGCCCTTATTTTGTCCGGCAGTGTGTCGGCATGATTGAACCAAATGGCCTCGAATTCACGACCATCTTTTTCGAGCTGCAATTTCAGGTGGCGGTCTTTGAGTAGCCGTTGATTCAGCACCCGAAATTCATCACAAAACACGGGCGGTGGAAAACCTTGGCCCCAGACTTGATCGTCCACCAGCCGTATGAAATCTAAGCTGCAGTACTCATTTTCTAGCGAGCCATCGGTTTCCAGCACATGCTCAAGCTCGGCGGTGGTTAGCCATTCTTTGCCCACGGTTTCGAATGCACTAGCGAATGCATTGAAGTCGGATTCACGCAAACTTAAGCCGGCGGCCATGGCGTGCCCACCAAATTTATCAATTAAGCTGGGCGCACGTTTGGACACCAAATCCAACGCATCGCGCAGATGAAAGCCTGGGATGGAGCGTCCTGATCCTTTAATTAATCCATTGCCAGCAGGTGCGAAGGTAATGGTGGGTCGATAAAACTTTTCTTTGAGTCGCGACGCGACGATACCTATCACCCCTTGATGCCAGTCGGGGTTGAACAGAGTCAGTGTGGCATTCTCTGTGGGTTGAATGTCTTCCAGTGAAGCGAGCGCGGCTTCTTGCATATCGGTTTCAATTTCACGGCGCTGGCGGTTAATGGTGTCGAGTTCGCGCGCGATGTTCCAGGCGCGGGTGGCGTCGTCGGTCAGCAAGCATTCAATACCTAATGACATATCGGACAGTCTTCCAGCGGCATTTAACCGCGGCCCAAGCGTAAAACCTAAATCAAACGGTGTGGCTTTACGCATCTCGCGTGATGCTACCGAAAACAGCGCAGCAATACCCGTATGCGCGCGCCCAGAACGAATGCGCTTGATACCTTGAGCCACAAGGATTCGATTATTCGCATCAAGCTTAACCACATCAGCGACGGTGCCAAGAGCAACTAAATCTAACAAGCTATCAAGTCTAGGCTGTGTGGTTTCATCAAAATGGCTGCGCTTGCGAAGTTCTGCACGCAAGGCCAGCAAGGTATAAAACATGACACCTACGCCCGCCAAATTTTTACTTGGAAAGCCACAATCGGGTTGATTGGGATTGACGATCACAGCCGCATTCGGCAGCGTTTGCGCGGGTAGATGGTGATCGGTGACGAGCACTTCGATACCGCGACGACTCGCTTCCTCAACACCGGCATGGCTGGCGATGCCGTTATCGACAGTGATGATAATGTCGGGTGATTTTTCGCGTGCGGTCAGTTCTACGATTTCGGGGGTGAGTCCATAACCGTATTCAAAACGATTCGGGACGATGTAATCAACGCGCGCACCCATGGCGCGCAAGCCACGTAATGCAACAGCACAAGCAGTAGCACCATCGCAGTCATAGTCGGCCACTACGGTAAGATTTTTTTTGGCTTCGATCGCATCAGCTAAAAAAATCGCAGCTTGGTCGACATGAGTCAGCTGGTTCGGTGGTATCAGCCCGTTGATCTCGCTAGACCATTGATCCGGTGAGTTGAGTCCGCGCGCCACCATCAGGCGTGCCATTACCGGATGCAGCCCTTGCTGCGACAGTCGTTCTGATTCGCGCACTGAATACGCACGGACAGTCAGGCGGGTCATGTGGCAAGGCGATTCAATGAGGGCTTGGCCCAAAATTTTCGGAAGGAATTACGTGCTATCGACCAATGCACTAAGCGTGTGCTGTCAGACAAAATCAAATTCAGAACTTCTAACTTGCCGCTATCGAGTGCCGCCAAAGCGGGGGCGAGGTAGCCGTGATCAATGGCGTTCATGTTGTGCAACCAGCTTGACCAATCGTCAGCTAAGGCAGCCGAGCTTAATGAATCAAGGATATGCGTCGTAGGTTCGCTTGCGCTCGTGTCGACGGCTGGATGCTGATTGTTTAAGTGCGACGCTAAGGTATGCAAACCGGGTGACGATTCGTTGGCCTGTGAGCCACCCCAGAGCCAGAGGCCGTTTACGCGTGGTTGATTATTTTGCTCGCGTGATTCATTCAAGGGATGCTGATGCCACAGCATTTGCACTTCATTTTGTAAGCGACGCCATTCACGCGAACTGCCACCGCTAGGCGACCAGACATCAATATTGTGTCCGCAAGCGGCATCGGGTGTGCAAGTTCGAAAATCAGCCCATGAATCGGCATGCATAAACCAGTAATCTTTACTGCCAAATAAAAGACGTTGGTTCTGTTCTTCGAACAAAGGATGAGCAGCATCAAATAAGATTTTTGATTCGCTCTCGCTCAAAATGAGCTGGCGGTAATCGGTCAACACTAAATGATCGCGCGCCACGTGCAGATGCACGGGTTGCACTACAAACCAATAACCCGTTTCATTTTTCAAACCCAACGCAGCCATCAGTGTGGCTGACACAGCAGGGCTGTTATCGGAGGTGTGCCCGGCTAGCCAGCGCTCGTGCGGCAAGCAGGCATCCAAGCCGGAACCAGTCTTTTTGCTTTTTAACGAGGCGCGGGAAAGTAGCTTGGCCATAGCGGGTGACTGCAGCTGGGCCAACAGATCGCGGGCGTGCTCGACGGGGGGGAGGGAAAACGGGATGACAAGGTTCAGCGCACGCATGGTGGACGCATTGTAGGCGATTTTGTTTTGTCGTTTGACTATGGCACACTGCCGTCTTTGCAAGCTTTCCCCCGAATTTCCCCCCATTCCTACTGGAGATGTGTTTGGCCTGGTTTCAGAATCCACCGTTCGAATGGACGCTAGGCTGGCGTTATACCCGTGTCGGCAAGCGCAGCGGTCGCAATAGCTTTATCTCCTTCATCTCGCTGATTTCTATGAGCGGTATCGCGCTCGGTGTGGCAGCCCTAATTGTGGTGCTGTCGGTGATGAACGGTTTTCAGAAAGAAGTTCGTGACCGCATGCTGTCGGTGCTCGCCCATGTGGAAGTGTTTGATGCCTCCGGTAGCTTGCCTGATTGGCGTGCCACATCACAGGAAGTGTTAAAAAATCCCCAAGTGCGCGGCGCTGCACCGTATGTTGAAGCGCAGGCGATGGTGATGCGCGACGATGTCGTGCGCGGCATCATGGTACGCGGTATTTTGCCGGATCAAGAACCCAAGGTGTCTGCCGTTGCTTCGCAAATTGTCGCGGGTGCACTAACAAATTTGCAGCCGGGTGAATTTTCAATTGTGGTGGGTAGTGAGTTAGCGCGTAGCCTTCGATTGAAAATGGGCGACAAGCTAACGCTGATTGCGCCTCAAGGTCAGGTTACACCCGCAGGTGTGCTGCCGCGTTTAAAACAATTCACTCTCGCTGGTGTGTTTGAGGCGGGGCATTATGAATACGATGCGTCGCTGGCGTTCATTCATATGGACGACGCAGAAAAATTATTTCGCTTAAGTGGCCCCACGGGTCTGCGATTGCGGGTGGACGATATGCAGCGCGCGCCGGACGTGGCGGCTGATCTTTCCGCTACGCTTAAAGGTAATTTTTATATACGCGATTGGTCACAACAAAATCGCAATTGGTTTGCAGCGGTCCAAACTGAAAAACGAATGATGTTCATCATTCTCACCTTAATCATTGCCGTGGCTGCTTTTAATTTGGTATCCACGCTGGTTATGACGGTGACTGACAAGCAGGCTGATATTGCTATTTTGCGTACCTTGGGTGCTTCACCCGCGTCGATCATGAAAATTTTTGTGATTCAAGGTGCGTTGGTCGGTTTGCTAGGCACCGCCATTGGTATCTCGCTAGGGGTATTGGTGGCGTTAAATGTGGATGTAATCGTGCCGTTTATCGAGGCAGTGTTTCATGTGCAGTTTTTACCGCGTGATATTTATCTAATTAGTGCCTTGCCATCCGATTTGCGTTGGCCTGATGTGTGGCAAATCAGTGGGTTGTCGGTGGTGCTGGCGTTTTTAGCTACCTTGTACCCTAGCTGGAGTGCGGCGCGTGTGCGTCCCGCCGATGCTCTTCGTTATGAATAGGCGCAGCGTATGAGTGCCAGCAATCAAACTATTTTGTCATGCACCGGTTTAGGTAAGCGTTTCACGCAAGGCCAGGATAGCCTGACCGTGCTTGAAAATATTAACTTCACCGTTTCTAAAGGTGAGCGGGTAGCGATTGTGGGTGTGTCGGGTTCGGGTAAATCTACGCTGCTGCATCTGTTGGGTGGCTTGGATACGCCGACCTCAGGCAGTGTTACTTTGCAGGGTCAGGAACTGAATTCTTTATCCGAATCAGCTCGCGGTGATTTACGCAATCGCTCGTTGGGATTTGTGTATCAGTTCCATCATCTGCTGCCGGAATTTTCTGCGCTCGACAATGTGGCGATGCCGCTGCTGATTCGTCGTATGCCACGTGCTGAAGCTCATCGTCGTGCGAGTGATTTATTAACTAGGGTCGGTTTGTCGCAGCGCTTAATCCATTTGCCGGGCGAGCTTTCAGGTGGCGAGCGGCAGCGAGTTGCTTTAGCCAGAGCTTTAGTCACAGAACCTGCCTGTGTATTAGCTGACGAACCAACCGGCAATCTTGATTTGAACACGGCGCAAACGGTGTTCGCGTTAATGCTCGAGTTATCACAGACCTTGGGTACAGCGTTTGTGATCGTCACGCACGATCAAGCGCTGGCGCAGCGCTGCGATCGCGTGCTTCAGCTGGCGCCTGATGGCTTACTTGCGCTGGCTTCTTAATCGCGAGACGGTGGTCTGATGCTGATCGACAGTCATTGCCATCTCGATGCGCATGAATTTGGCGACAACGCATCGGCGATCGCTACGCAGGCAGCCGAAGCAGGCGTCTCGTGGATTGTTATTCCTGCCGTTGAAGTTGCCAACTTTGATGTGGTTGCACAGCTATCTCACACCATCCCCGGCTGCGTATATGCGCTGGGAATTCATCCCATCTATGTACCGCAGGCTAAAGAGAGTGATCTTGTTTTGCTGCGCGAGCGCTTAGCAGCATCGGTGGCTGACAACAAACTGGTAGCCGTGGGTGAAATTGGTTTAGATTTTTTTGTGCCTGGATTAGGTGAGGGCGAGCTGAGAGAGAAGCAAGAGTTTTTCTACTCTGAACAATTAAAGATGGCGCGTGATTTTAATCTGCCAGTCATTTTGCATGTGCGTCGCTCACAAGATACCTTGCTGAAGTATTTGCGACGCATATCGGTCATGGGTGGATTGGCTCATGCGTTTAATGGCAGTGATCAGCAAGCTCACACATTTATTGATTTAGGCTTTGTGCTCGGCTTTGGTGGTGCGATGACGTTTACTCGCGCTTTGCAGATTCGTCGTTTAGCCAGTTCACTTCCAGACACAGCGTTGGCACTCGAAACCGATGCGCCGGATATTTCACCCGCATGGCTGCATCCTGCATCAAATAATCCGCAACAACTTCCTCGTATTGCAGCGGTACTGGCCGAGCTGCGTGGCCAGACCATGGCAGACATTGAGCGACAAACGACTGAGAATGTCGCTCGTGTTTTGCCACGCCTTGGCAGCCTCATGATGGCCTGATTGCGCGCGCTATCGTTGGGGCTGTTGATCGGCGTGTTGTGGCTGCAATCCCGATCTGAGCTTCCTTCTGTTTTTGTATCGGTAGCTTTGTTGCTGACATCCCTTGGCGGGTTGATAGCAACGCTGATCCCCTGGCGTGCTCGCATCAACTATAAAGTCATTGTTTTAATGATCGCCGGCTGTGGCCTCGGCGTGGGTTGGTCTGCGTGGTTAGCGCACGAACGATTGAGTGAGAGTTTGTCCGCTGATGTTGAAGGTAGTGATATTCGACTGATAGGAAGTGTCGAAGGTTTGCCAGATTTAGGTGCGACGGGTCAACGATTTCGTTTTCGCGTTGAACAGGCGAGCTTACTGTCGGATGAAAAAATTACCGTACCTACTCACATCTCTCTGGGTTGGTATAGCGATCGTTCGGGCGACCCGCCCGTGTTGAAGTCAGGACAGCGCTGGCAGCTTACGGTGCGCTTGAAGCGCCCGCACGGTTTATCGAATCCCGGCGTGTTTGATGCGGAAGCTTGGCTGTTGAATGAAGGTTTGCGCGCCACCGGTTATGTGCAAGCTGAGGGGAATCAACTTTTGGGTGAACAAAATGCTCATCCTAAAATTTGGATAGATCGTGCGCGCGCTGCCTTACGAGAAAAAATTCTGAGTGCTTTACCAAATCACGCTTATGCCGGTGTGATTATCGCGTTGGTGATTGGTGATCAGCGTGCAGTGAGTCAGAGCGATTGGGAGGTATTCAACCGAACCGGTGTGGGTCATTTGATGTCGATTTCAGGACTGCATATCACCATGATTGCGGGCTTATTTGCTTTGCTTAGTCATTGGTTATGGCGCCATTCATTTTTTACGCGCGCTCAATTGCCGTTGCTATGTCCGGCGCATAAAGTAGCGGCGTTAGCGGGGTTGTTGGCAGCGGTTAGTTATGTTGCGTTAGCAGGTTTTGGAATTCCTGCTCAGCGAACCTTGCTGATGATCGCGGTGGTGACGTTGTCGTTGTGGCTGGATCGAATAGTGACGGTGTCACAAATTTTATTGACGGCGTTATTGGTCGTTTTGCTGTTTGATCCGTGGTCGGTATTGTGGCCAGGCTTTTGGCTTTCCTTTGTGGCTATCGGCTGCATTTTATTTGCCTGCGCTGGTCGGGCTGAAGAGCTACGGCAGACTCGCGAAGCCCGCGTTAAAACGCATCTGCGGTCGGCTTGGCGAACGCAATGGGCGGTCACGCTCGGGTTGCTTCCTTTGGGATTTGCCTGGTTTGCTCAAACCTCATTAATTAGTCCACTAGCCAATGCAGTGGCGATTCCGGTCGTTAGTTTTGTGATTACGCCTTTATCGCTGCTCGGTAGTGTTTTGCCCGCGCCATTGGCAGGTGGCTTGCTGCTGGCGGCGCATGCTGTCACAGCATGGTTGGCCGAGGGTTTAGCATGGTTATCTTCAACCAAGCTGGCGGTGTGGACTGCTCCGCAACCGGACTGGGGTGTGTTTGCGTTGGCGATGATAGGCACGGTCTGGATGCTGGCACCACGTGGATGGCCGTTGCGTTGGGTGGGTGTGCTGCTGTGGTCGCCGATGTTGCTAGCCAAGCCCGCCGCGCCTGAACGAGGTTTTTGGTTAACAGCCTTTGATATTGGGCAGGGTAATGCCTTGCTGGTGGAGACGGCAAATCACAGACTCATTTATGACACGGGCCCGGCTTTTTCATTGGAGGCCGATGGTGGCAGCCGCGTTTTGCTGCCTTATTTGCGATCGCGTGGCATTCATCATCTCGATGGTTTGATGATCTCGCATAGTGATGCTGATCATTCAGGCGGCGCGCGTTCGTTGTGGGAGGGTGTGAAAATTGAATGGTTCAGCTCCTCTTTGTTTTCCGATCATCCTTTATTAACGAAAGCACCGCGGCATGTGCCTTGCCGCGCCGGACAGCACTGGATTTGGGATGAGGTGGAATTCGATGTACTTCATCCGCACGCCGATCATTTGCAAAATTCGACGCTGACGCCAAATGCGCGCAGCTGCACTTTGCGTATTCGCTATGTTGGGCGCACTGTACTTTTGACCGGCGATATCGAAGCGCCCCAAGAGCGGGCATTGCTAGATCGAGCGGGACAGAGTAGACAAGATTTAAAGGCTGATGTGCTGCTGGCGCCGCATCATGGCAGTGGTACATCGTCGACCGCCGAATTCCTGCAGGCAGTGCAGCCCTCGATAACGTTATTTCAGGTTGGTTACCGCAATCGCTACCGACATCCCAAACAAGAGGTGGTGCAACGTTATCGTGATCGTGGCATTCTGCCTTTACGAACAGATCAATCCGGTGCGATTCGCGTGGAGGTAGATACAGATATCCGCTGGACGACCTATCGTTGTCAACGTCAGCGCTATTGGAGTAGTGAGCCGTGCTTGCTGAAGCAGTAGTTGTTGTGGTGTTGGTTGATAAGCGTGTGATTGCACTGAATTTATTCATTTTAATCACGCATTTAAGCAGGCTGAAATTGTGAAGGGGGCTGCGGCGCTTTGCGGTATAATTCGAATTTCACGCTAGTGCCTTTCGGCCTATCCTGCAATGACCAAGTTTGTTTTTGTCACTGGCGGCGTCGTCTCATCCCTTGGTAAGGGGATTGCAGCAGCGTCTCTGGCCGCGATTCTTGAATCGCGCGGCCTAAAAGTCACCCTTCTCAAGTTAGACCCTTACATCAACGTTGATCCCGGAACAATGAGTCCGTTTCAGCATGGTGAAGTATTTGTCACCGACGATGGCGCGGAGACCGATCTCGATTTGGGTCATTACGAGCGTTTTATTACGGCTCGCATGAAGAAGGTCAATAATTTCACTACTGGTCAGATTTATGAATCCGTGATTCGTAAAGAGCGCCGTGGTGAGTATCTTGGCAAGACGGTCCAAGTCATTCCCCACATTACCAACGAAATCCAAGAATTTATCCACCGCGGAGCCGAAGGCTTTGATGTGGCTATCGTGGAGATTGGCGGTACGGTCGGCGATATTGAATCGTTGCCATTTCTTGAAGCGGCAAGACAGTTATCGCTGCGCGGTGGCCGTCATCATGCGGCCTTCGTTCATCTCACGCTAGTACCGTATTTGGTATCAGCGGGTGAGCTGAAGACTAAGCCCACTCAACACAGTGTTCAAAAGCTGCGCGAAATTGGTATTTCGCCGGATGCTTTGTTGTGTCGTGCTGACCGGCCTATTCCAGACGACGAGCGCGACAAGATTTCTTTGTTCTCGAACGTTGAAGAAGGCGCCGTGATTTCGGTGTGGGACGCCGACACGATTTACAAAATTCCACAAATGTTGCACGACCAAGGTCTGGATCGCATCGTTTGCGAAAAATTAGGTTTGTCACCCAAGCCAGCGGACTTGTCGATGTGGACCAAACTGGTTAATTCGCTCGAGCATCCTAAGCATGAAGTGAATATCGCGATGGTCGGTAAGTATGTTGATTTGACCGAGTCCTACAAATCACTCACTGAAGCATTACGTCATGCAGGCATACACACTGAATCGCGAGTAAACATCGAGTATGTGGATTCAGAAGAAATCGAAACTCATGGTGCGACTAGCCTAGCTAAATACGATGCGATATTAGTCCCTGGCGGATTTGGTAAGCGCGGTGTCGAAGGCAAAATTGCTGCGGCACGTTACGCGCGTGAGACCAAGGTGCCGTATCTTGGTATTTGTCTGGGTATGCAAGTAGCTTTGATTGAATATGCGCGAAATGTAGCGGGTTTGAAAAACGCGAACTCGACGGAATTTGATCCGGATACTGAAAACCCTGTTGTTGCTCTTATCACTGAATGGCAAAACCATGACGGCATGGTTGAGCGTCGCGATGTCAATTCCGATTTGGGTGGCACGATGCGATTGGGCGCGCAAACCTGTGCAGTTAAACCAAGTACGCTGGCTGCTGAGATTTATGGTGCTGAGGTGACGGAACGTCATCGTCATCGCTACGAAGCGAATAACCATTATCTTGATCGCGTAGAAAAATCGGGTTTAATAGTGTCTGCACGTACGCCGCATGAATCCTTATGCGAAATTATGGAGCTACCACGTACCGGAGAGCATGCGCATCCTTGGTATATGGGCGTGCAATATCACCCTGAATTTAAATCAACACCACGCGCGGGGCATCCTTTGTTCATTTCATTTATTACTGCTGCGTTGGCGCATAAAGACGCTACGGGACAAAGGAAAGCCGCATGAAACTCTGTGGATTTGATGTTGGCTTAGACCATCCATTTTTTTTGATCGCAGGCCCCTGCGTGATTGAATCCGAGCAGATGGCGTTGGATACCGCAGGCGCGTTGAAAGAAATGACGTCGGCCTTGGGGATTCCTTTCATTTATAAATCTTCATTCGATAAAGCCAATCGTTCTTCAGGTAAATCGTTTCGTGGTTTAGGAATGGAAAAGGGCTTGGAAATTCTGGCCACAGTAAAAAAACAGTTACAGGTCCCGGTACTGACCGACGTGCATGAAGTACATGAAATTAAACCTGTGGCTGCGGTAGTGGATGTGATTCAAACACCGGCATTTTTATGTCGCCAAACTGATTTCATTCGTGCGTGTGCTCAATCAGGCATACCGGTAAATATCAAAAAGGGTCAGTTTCTCGCACCCGGTGATATGAAAAATGTGATCGATAAAGCACGTGAAGCGGCGCGCGAAGCCAATCTGCCCACGGACGTGTTTATGGCATGCGAGCGTGGTGTATCGTTTGGCTATAACAATTTGGTGTCGGATATGCGCTCACTCGCCATCATGCGCGAAACCGCTTGTCCTATCGTGTTTGATGCAACGCATTCGGTGCAATTACCCGGCGGGCAGGGAAGCACATCCGGTGGTCAGCGTGAATTTGTGCCCGTGTTAGCGCGTGCAGCTGTGGCGGTGGGTATTTCTGGCTTGTTTATGGAAACACATCCCGATCCTGCGAATGCAAAATCGGATGGGCCTAATGCTGTGCCGCTGCATCGCATGCGCGAGTTGCTAGCTAGCTTGGCTGAGATCGATCGTGTAGTTAAAAGCAAACCATTCTTGGAAAATGATTTTTCGTAATTTCGTAATCTGAAGAGTGCAAAATAATAAATTCAGTAACCATCAACCTGTCTGGAGAAATAAATGAGTGCAATCGTTGACATCATTGGCCGCGAAATTCTGGATTCGCGTGGCAATCCTACGGTCGAATGCGATGTGCTGTTGGAGTCTGGCGTCATGGGCCGCGCGGCTGTTCCCTCCGGCGCATCGACAGGCTCACGCGAAGCGATTGAGTTACGCGATGGCGATGCCAAGCGTTACTTGGGTAAGGGTGTACTCAAGGCCTGTGAAAACATCAACACTGAAATTTCTGAAGCCATCATGGGTTTGGACGCGAGTGAACAAGCCTTCTTAGATCACACGATGATTGATTTGGATGGAACGGATAACAAAGCGCGTTTAGGTGCGAATGCCATGCTGGCCGTATCGATGGCGGTTGCCAAAGCTGCTGCTGAAGAAGCGGGCCTGCCGCTATATCGCTATTTTGGTGGTTCGGGTGCGATGCAAATGCCGGTGCCCATGATGAATGTGATTAATGGCGGTGCGCACGCAGATAACAATCTGGATCTGCAAGAGTTCATGATTATTCCGGTCGGAGCGCCTAGTTTTCGTGAGGCGATTCGATATGGTGCGGAAGTGTTTCATCACCTGAAAAAAATTCTGCACGATAAAGGCTTGACGACGGCGGTAGGTGATGAAGGTGGTTTTGCACCATCGGTAAAGAATCACGAAGAAGCGATACAACTGATTTTGCAAGCGATTGAAAAAGCAGGGTATGAGCCGGGAACACAAATCGCACTCGGACTTGATTGTGCCGCTTCTGAGTTCTACAAAGACGGCAAATACCACTTGGCGGGTGAAGGCCTGGTTTTATCGTCTGGCGACTTCACTAATTTATTGTCGACCTGGTGTGACAAATACCCCATCATTTCGATTGAAGATGGCATGCACGAAGGTGACTGGGATGGTTGGGCGACATTGACCAAGGCCTTGGGCAAAAAAGTGCAGTTGGTGGGCGATGATTTATTCGTGACCAATACAAAAATTTTGCGTGAAGGTATACAGAAAGAGATCGCTAACTCTATTCTCATTAAAATTAATCAAATCGGTACATTGACTGAAACCTTTGCCGCCATCGAGATGGCTAAGCGCGCGGGTTATACCTCGGTGATTTCGCATCGTTCTGGTGAAACTGAGGATTCAACTATTGCTGATATCGCTGTAGGAATGAACGCGTTACAAATCAAAACGGGATCCCTGTCACGCTCAGACCGCATGGCTAAATACAACCAGCTCCTGCGCATCGAGGAAGATCTCGGCGACATCGCCAGCTATCCCGGTCGTCAGGCGTTTTACAACCTGAAATAAGCCTTCATGCCAGCCCTCGTATTAACGCGGACTGGGCTTGGGCTGACGGACTATGCCGTGCGACTGATCGTTATTGGTCTAACTGTCTTGCTGATCCTTATCCAGTATCCATTGTGGCTGGGTAAGGGGAGTTGGCTACGCGTGTGGGATTTATCGCGCCAGCTCGATAGCGCTTTAGTCAAAGAGCAAGAGCTGCGTGAACGTAACGCTAAGCTGGCCTCTGAAGTGCAGGATTTGAAAGAAGGGACGGGCGCATTAGAAGAACGCGCTCGGTATGAGCTGGGTTTAATTAAAGACAATGAGACCTTTGTTCAGATTCTAGAGAACGACAACAAAAAAACTGCTCCTACGACTCCGAATGCGCCCAGCAATCCGAAGCCGTAAGCACGTAGTTTAATGAGGCTGATCGCCAGGTAATTGCACCGCATCCGAGATCGCTTCAGCGGCAAATAATTGCATGCAATCTACCGCATCAAACGCGTAGTGCCTTCCACAAAAATCACAATCAATGTCTAATCCGCCTAAATCGGCGAGAGCCGAATCAACTTCTTCCTTACCTAACATTTTCAGCATGTTGCCAACGCGCTCCCGTGTGCAGGTGCAATGAAATTGTGGATGGCGTGGCTCGAATACGCGCACGGTCTCTTCCCAGTAAAGGCGCTGCAACAGCGTCATGATGTCGGTGGCGAGCATTTCTTCTTGAGTCACGGTCGACGCTAACATCACTGTCCTATCCCACGTATCCGCATCGCTGATAGCGCTCGTTTGAATCCCGCCTTCTGTCGGCAGTTTTTGCAGTAACAAACCACGCGCAGTTTGTTCATCGGCCGCTAACCACAAGCGGGTATCGAGTTGCTCTGAGCGCAGCATGTAATTTTCTATGATGGTTGCGATCGAGTCGCCATCCAGCGCCACAATACCTTGATAAGCTTGTTGGCCGGGAAGTTTATCCGCAGGATCTAGGGTAATTGCGAATCGCCCTTGACCCTGCGCGTTAACGAGATGCTGCAACTTGGCATCATCGGCGACGTCTGCATCTTCAGCTAGTTTTGCAGTGGCGCGTAACCGTAGAGAGGCATCGCATTCCACTACGAGTAATTGCACGGGTCCATCGCCGTGAATTTGCATGATGATGGAGCCATTAAATTTAAGATTCGCCGATAGCAGTGCAGCCGCCGACATCATTTCACCCAGCATGTTGACCACGGCACGCGGGTACGACCGCAAAGTAAGTACCTGACGCCAGGCATCAGAAATTTCTACCAGTTCGCCGCGCACTTGCGATTGCTCGAACATGAATTTTTGCAGCGTATCCATGAGTTTAATCGATGCGTTTAAGTTGTTGTTTGAAGTAAGCTGCGCGCTCGATATAGGTTGTAACGCCGCGCTGTATGTCATTGATCTGCTCTTGAGTTAGTTCTCTCACTGCTTTAGCAGGTGAGCCCATGATCAGTGAATTATCGGGAAATTCCTTACCCGAGGTGACTAAGGCACCGGCAGCAACTAAGCAATTTTTTCCGATGACCGCGCCATCCAACACGATGGCTTGTATACCAATCAGGCTGCCATCGCCGACCGTGCAGCCGTGCAGCATGGTTTGGTGACCGATCGTTACATTCTTACCGACGACTAGTGGGTAGCCGATGTCGGTATGCAGTACGGCGCATTCTTGAACATTGCTTCCTTCACCAATTGAAATCAGTTCGTTGTCGCCGCGCAGAGCTGCACCAAACCAGATGCTGGTGTTGGCAGCAAGATGAACGTTGCCAATGACGCTGGCTGAGTCAGTGACATAGGCACTAGCATCAACGTCCGGTGTGTGCGTTCCAATTTTAAAAATGGCCATGAGATTTAATTACAATGGAGGTCGTTAACCAAAGTTGCATTTTACTCCTGACTTGATGAGCCATTACTCAAACCACTTACCCAATGCCGTTGAGCTACGCAGTTATGCCTGCGTGCTGCTGCGCGAAACCGAGGCGCAGTCTAAGGCTGATCGCACGATGGATTTGCGTACCGCATGGCTTGCAGGGCAGATTTCGCTTGATATACATGCCCGCGCGGTGGAGCAAACGGGTATTCCGGGTCGACCCGCTAAGCCGCTACTAGTAGCGCCGCGTGAGGTAGGTCATCGTTCTATGGCGACTATCGAGGGGCGTGCTGCACTGATACATGCCTTAGCGCATATTGAATTCAATGCCATTAATCTGGCGTTGGATGCTGTATGGCGATTTGCGGATATGCCGTTGGATTTTTATGCCGACTGGTTAAAAGTCGCTGCGGAAGAAGCGCTGCATTTTTGTTTATTGTCTTCGCATCTACAATCACTAGGTTTTTCCTACGGCGATTTTGCCGCTCACAATAGTTTGTGGGAAATGGCAGAAAAAACAACGGACGATGTGCTGGCACGTATGGCTTTAGTACCGCGTACGCTGGAAGCACGCGGCCTTGATGCAACGCCGGGTGTGCGCAGTAAATTAGCGCAAGTGGGGGATACGGCAGCAGCAGAAATCCTCGACATCATCTTGCGTGACGAAATCGGACACGTTGAGATTGGTAATCGCTGGTATCACTGGTGCTGCGAGCACCGTAGTCTTGATGTGCTAATGACCTATCAAGAGCTGGCGCTTCGTTACAAAGCACCTGTGTTGCGCGGTCCTTTTAATTTAGAAGCGCGTCGTCAAGCAGGTTTTTTGGAATCGGAAATCGCTGCATTGCGTGGCGACTGATATTTTGACGACGTAAAATTTATTACGCCTGATTAGCGCGCTCTTCTTCTAACAAGCGCAATATGCGGCGCTGAACTTTGCCAGTAGTCGTCATCGGTAAGGTATTAATAAACTCTATCTCCTTGGGATACTCGTAAGGCGCGAGTAATCCGCGTACATGCTGCTGCAGTTCTGCAATGAGTGCAGCATCGTTTGCCTCGCTGCGGAGCGTACTTTCAGTCAGTACGACAAACGCTTTAATTAAATTACCTCGTTCTGCATCGGGCTTGGGTACTACGGCGGCATTCGCAACCGCTGCGTGCTTCACCAAACAATTTTCAATTTCTGATGGGCCTATACGATAGCCCGCTGACTTAAACATATCGTCGGCTCGACCGCGATACCAAAGATAGCCGTCAGCATCAATTTGCGCGAGATCGCCGGTGCGTAGCCAATCACCGCTGTATTTATCGGTAGTGGCTTGCGCATTATTCCAATAGCCTAGAAAAATCACTGGGTCAGGATGACCGTGACTATCATTTCTATTTAAGGCGACTTCACCAGTCTCACCGGCGTTCACCGGTTGACCGTCATCGTTGATCACTGCAACCCGATGACCTGGGTAAGGTCGCCCCATGCTGCCTGCACGAGCTGGCCATTTTGCTGCGCTATTACCAACGATATAGTTAGCCTCGGTTTGACCAAACATTTCATTCACTGTTACCCCGAGCGCTGACTGAGTCCAGTCGAAAACGGTATCACCAACGGCTTCACCGGCGCTCATGATGGCGCGCAGTTTGAGTTGATAGTGCTGACGTGGTGAGGGAACAGCTTTCATCATTATTTTTAATGCAGTCGGAAACAAAAAGCTATTCGTTACGCTGTATTTTTCCATAAGCGAGAAAGCGAGCTCAGCAGAAAAACGCGCGCGACTCGCAACAATGGGTTTTCCAAAATAGAGTGCCGGCAGTAATGCATCCATCAGTCCGCCGGTCCAAGCCCAATCAGCAGGGGACCAAAATACATCGTCATCGTGCGGAAACCAATTTTGCGAAGCGACAAAGCCAGTCAGATTTCCCAGTAAGGCAGACTGAGGCATTAGTGCACCCTTGGGTGAGCCCGTGGTGCCACTGGTGTAGATCAACAGGGCAGGATCACTCTCTTGCGTTGATACAGCGCTAAATGTGGTGGGCTCATTGTGTAATGAATCGTGCCAATCCAAGGTGTCGATACCTTGGCTATCAACAGCAATGACAAACTTAAGCGCAGGGCAGTGTGCTCGTATGGCTGTGATGTTGGGCAGACCTGCGTGGTCGGTAATAACCAAGGAAGCTGTACTATCTTGCAAGCGATATTCCAACGCATCAGGCCCGAAAAGAACCGACATGGGCATAGCAATCGCACCGATTTGATGACAAGCGATATGAGCAACGGCGACTTCGGGTCGCTGCGGCATTACGATCGCTACTCGATCACCTCGCGTGACACCGAGTTTAGTCATCGCATGCGATAGTTGATTCGCACTGCGCTGCAGTTCAGCATAGGTGACGACGCAATCGCCGTTAATGTCGTCATCCATATAAATCGCAACACGATCGATCTCATTTGCCCAGCGGGCACAGCACCAGTTCGCGATATTAAAATCGGCAGGCACATGCCAGCGATAATTTTGGTAGAGGTGATCATAGTGATCGGCCGCAGATGTTCGTGTCATTCGTATTCCCAGCGAAAATGGTATGCTTGCGCTACGTTGTTTGCAATAGTGTTTGTATCGTCCAAGCTGTCTGTTTTCGCCATCATACTCATTCTTTTCTGAAGCTCTCTTGTGCTCCATCCTGTTAAGCCCTCCCGCAGTGAATTAATTCCTATCCGTGGTTTACGTACTCACGTGCGGCATTGGGGTTCGCCTGATGCGCCAAAATTATTCATGCTGCATGGCTGGATGGATGTTTCGGCTTCATTTCAATTCGTCGTCGACAATTTTGCAAACAACTGGCATGTGATTGCGCCCGATTGGCGCGGCTTTGGTTTGACAGAGCGAGTGCAATCAGATTGTTATTGGTTTGCCGATTATCTCGGTGATTTGGAAGCGATCCTCGATCATTATGCGCACGACCAAGCAGTGAATCTCATTGGTCACAGCATGGGTGGCAATGTGGCGGGTATTTATGCCGGTGTGCGTCCTGAGCGTGTGGCTAAGCTAGTGAACCTGGAAGGTTTTGGATTGGCAGCGACTGAGCCTGCAATGGCCCCCGCGCGTTATGCGCAATGGCTGGATGAATTACGTGAACCACCGACGATGCGTGCGTATGAAACGATCGAGGGAGTGATTTCGCGTTTAATGAAAACAAACCCCAGGCTTGCGCGAGATCGTGCAGAATTTTTAGCCGCGCACTGGTCAGCTCAAAACGCACATGGGCAATGGGAAATTCTGGGTGACCCGGCACATAAAATTACCAGTGCCACGTTGTATCGGGTAGAAGAAGTGATCGCCTGTTGGGAAAAAATTACCGCGCCAGTTTTGTGGGTCGAGGCGAATGACAGTGACCTCTGGCGCTGGATGGGTGGGCGAGACAAAGTGCGTGCCGAATTAGATCGCCGCCGAGCCTGTATTCCCAATGTAAAGTCAGCTGTGGTGAACGACGCGGGTCATATGCTGCATCATGATCAACCTGAATTGTTAGCGCGACTGATTGAAGATTTCTTGGTTTGATATGATCCTCGGCGTCAATCGACGCTGGCGCGTACAATTGGGTCTTATGCCATTCGTTTTGGCCGCTTTTTCTTCCTACGGTTTTCATGCTCAACGTCGACTTGCACTGTCATTCCACTGTATCCGACGGCGTCTTGTCGCCAGCGGCCTTGGCAGCGCGTGCCAAGGCGAACGGAGTGGATGTGTGGGCGCTGACAGATCATGATGAGTTGGACGGCATTTCCCAAGCACGCGAGGCGGCGGCTGAACTGGATTTACGTTTTGTAGCGGGCGTTGAAATTTCCATTACCTGGGCGAATAAGACGATTCATATCGTTGGTTTAGGGATAGACGAAAATAATCCTGACTTACGTGAGGGTCTGACCTCTGTGCGCGGTGGGCGTGAAAGTCGTGGCCGCGATATCGCTGCACAACTAGAAGCCGTGGGTATACCTGGAGCGTTTGAGGGGGCATTGAAGTTGGCCGACAATCCTGAGCTTTTAGGCCGCACACATTTCGCGCGCTTTTTGGTTGAGGCAGGCGTGCGAGCTACGGTAACTGAGGTGTTCAAAAGTTTTCTGGTGGAAGGCAAACCCGGCTTTGTACCTCATCGTTGGGCGACTTTGGAGCAATCGATACGCTGGATACGTTCGGCCGGTGGACGAGCTGTGATTGCGCATCCCGGTCGTTATGGATTTGATGACCTTCAGTTAAATGTGTTTGTAGAACAATTTCGTGCGCTGGGTGGAGAAGGTATCGAAGTCATCACCGGCAGCCATCATCCCGCCCAATATGATGAGTATGCCGCCTACGCTCGTAAAACCGGCCTGCTTGCCTCGCGCGGGTCGGATTTTCACGGGCCGACCGAATCCCGCTTTGATTTAGGCAGTTTGCCGCCTTTACCGCCGGACCTAACGCCGGTGTGGCACGACTGGACTGTCTAAATTTTTTCTGGCTGACTTGAAATCCCAAACGGTCACCCCCATATTTCAGCCTATCCGTTCGGCAGCCTGTTATTGGCAGCTCGGATAAACTTCTGAGTGTCTTTTTACTGTCTGGTTCACCAGGGAGATTAATCAATGAAACGAATTCTGTTGTTCGTACTGACTAATGTAGCGGTAATCGCTGTCATGTCGATTGTGTTGTCGGTGCTGGGTGTCGATCGTTTTTTATCGGCGCAAGGACTCAACGTAGGCATGTTGTTGGTGTTTTCACTGGTGGTTGGTTTTACGGGAGCTATTTTTTCTTTGTTGATCAGTAAGCCTATGGCGAAGTGGTCGACCGGCGCACAAGTGATTGAGCATCCAGCTAACTCCACCGAACAATGGTTGCTGGATACCGTGCATCGATTGGCGGCTACCGCAGGCATAGGTCGCCCTGAAGTGGCTGTGTATGAAGGTGAGCCGAATGCGTTTGCTACTGGCGCTAATCGTGATGATGCATTGGTAGCGGTGTCTACCGGACTATTGCAGAACATGACACGTGAAGAAATTGAAGCCGTGCTGGGTCATGAAGTAGCGCATATTGCGAATGGCGATATGGTGACGATGACCTTGCTACAAGGTGTGGTGAATACCTTTGTTGTATTTCTCTCGCGCGTAGTGGGTTACATGGTGGATCGTGCGCTATCTAAAAACAGTAATGAATCGGTTGGTATTGGTTATACGATTACCGTCATAGTGTGTCAGATTGTGTTTGGTTTGCTGGCCTCAATGATCGTGGCATGGTTTTCCCGTCAACGCGAGTTTCGTGCTGATGCCGGTTCAGCCCAGTTGTTGGGTAATAACCGACCTATGATAAACGCCTTGATGCGCTTAGGTCAGATGCATACAGCAGCATTACCTCAATCGGTTGCATCACTAGGTATTAACAGGTCAGAAGGAGTCATGGAGTTATTTTCCAGCCACCCACCGATAGAGCAACGCATTGCAGCGTTGCAGCAGGCCTGATACAGTCAGGCCCTGTTGAATTTCCGGCGACAGTCTTTGACTGTCGCCGTTTGCTTTCATGAGCCAGTATTTTCAAATCCATCCAGAAAACCCTCAGCTACGGCTGGTGCGTCAGGCTGTCCAAATTGTAGGGGCAGGCGGGCTAGTGGCCTTACCTACCGATTCTAGTTACGCTTTGGTTTGCCATTTGGATGATAAAGCGGCGGTTGAGCGTATGCGGCAGATTCGTGGCGTGGATGATCGCCACCACCTCACTTTGCTGTGTCGTGATTTGTCTGAGATTGCTAATTACGCAAAAGTAGACAATCGCCAGTATCGATTACTGAAAGCTGCCACACCCGGCCCCTACACGTTTATTTTGGAGGCGAGTAAGGAAGTGCCGCGCAGGCTTTCGCATCCTTCACGAAAAACTATAGGTCTGCGGGTTCCTGAAAACATCATCGCGCAGGCGCTGCTGGAAGAACTGGGTCAAGCTTTAATTGGTACTACGCTGATTTTGCCAGGAAGTGATGATCCTTTAAATGACGCCGCCGACATTCGCAGCCAGCTAGAAAAACATATCGAGTTAGTAATAGATGGGGGTAGTTGCAGCCTATTGCCCACCACGGTGGTTGACCTGACCGGGGATGCGCCGATGGTGCTGCGCCAGGGTCGGGGAGACGCGGGTTTGTTTCATTGAATGCCATGTTTCACATAGTCACTCTGATAAAATCGCGGCAATGAATGAGATTATCCAGACCATTGCGGTCTACGCCTTACCTGTATTGTTCGCGATTACCCTGCACGAGGCCGCACACGCCTACGCCGCGAAGTATTTTGGCGATCTGACGGCGTATTCGCAGGGCCGCATGAGTCTGAATCCAACCAAGCATATCGATTTGTTTGGCACGATTCTGATTCCTGTGATGTTGGCGCTGGTTGGAAGCCCATTTTTGTTTGGTTATGCCAAGCCGGTACCGATCGATTTTTCGCAGCTACGTCATCCCAAAAAAGATATGGCTTGGGTTGCCTTGGCGGGCCCGATGGCGAATTTTGTAATGGGTCTGATGTGGATGGCGCTGTTTTTTGTACTGGATGCCGCGGATATCGATGAAGCGTATTTTTATGAAGTGGCACGCGCGGGTGTGAAAATTAATTTAATTTTGTTCGCGTTTAATTTATTTCCATTACCGCCGCTGGATGGTGGACGCATTCTTACCAGCGTGCTACCGAATCGTTATGCTTTTCGTTTTGCGCGTATCGAGCCGTATGGATTTTTCATCATGATTGGTTTAATGATGCTCAATCTACTGAATTATTGGATGGTGCCTGTGATTACGGGTGCTAATACCTTGCTGAATATTCTAATTTCTCCCCTTAAATTTCTTCTGACCTGAGATCCTCATGTATCCAGATCGCGTTGTTTCAGGCATGCGCCCAACCGGGGCGATGCACCTTGGTCATTATCACGGAGCCTTAAAAAACTGGGTTCGCTTGCAGTCTGAGCATCCTTGTTTATTTTTTGTGGCGGACTGGCATGCGTTGACCACGCATTACGATGACCCGTCAATTATCGAGAGCAGCACCTGGGACATGGTCATTGATTGGCTCGCCGCCGGAATTGATCCTTCGCAGGCGACGATTTTCATTCAATCGAAAGTGCCGGAACACGCCGAGCTGCATTTGTTGCTATCCATGTCTACGCCACTAGGCTGGCTCGAACGCGTGCCCACCTACAAAGATCAACAAGAAAAATTAGCTGATCGTGATTTAGCGACCTATGGTTTCTTGGGTTATCCCTTGCTGCAAGCGGCCGATGTTTTAATTTATCGCGCCAGCATGGTGCCGGTGGGTGAAGATCAAGTACCCCACATTGAGATGATGCGCGAAATTGCGCGTCGCTTTAATCATTTGTATGGCCGCGAAAAAGATTTCGAAGAAAAAGCCAAAGAAGCCGTGAAAAAGCTTGGTACTAAACGTGCCAAGCTCTACATGGAGTTGCGCAATGATTTCCAGGAGCAGGGTAAAGAAGACGCGCTCGAGCAAGCCAAGGCCATGCTGGATGATGCACAAAATCTTCCAATGATCGATCGTGAGCGTTTGTTTGGATATCTCGAAGGTAGCCGCAAACTGATTTTGGTTGAGCCGCAAGCGTTACTAACGGAAGCCTCACGACTTCCGGGCTTGGATGGACAAAAAATGTCCAAGAGCTATGGCAACACGATTGCTTTGCGAGATGATCGCGACACTGTCACGAAAAAAATTCGTACTATGCCCACCGATCCTGCGCGCGTTCGCAGAACTGATCCTGGCAGCCCAGATAAATGCCCCGTTTGGCAATTCCATTTGGTTTACTCAGATGACGTGACTCGTGAGTGGGTTACCAAAGGCTGCAAATCAGCAGGCATAGGATGCATCGAATGCAAGCAACCAGTGATCGATGGCATTTTGAAAGAACAAGAACCCATGCGCGAACGGGCTCAGCAGTATCTTGATGATCCATCGCTGGTGCGCGCGATCGTGGCCGACGGATGTGACAAAGCACGTAAGCACGCGCAAGAAACGATGCGTGATGTACGCGAAGAGATGGGACTCTCGTATAACTAAACAGCGTAACAAATTACTTTAATTTCGCTGCTTAACTGATTCTTATAACTACGATATTTATGTCCGCGCACCAAACCATGGATGTTGCCTCGCGTTGGGTGCGTCGCTTCGCCGGTCTGATTCCACCCAACAGTAAGGTGTTGGATTTAGCGTGTGGTGGAGGTCGTCATGCTCGCTATGCAGCGAGTTTGGGTCATTCGGTGTTGGCGGTTGATAAAGACGTTAGCGCGCTGAGTGCTGATCCATCGCAAAACATTCACTGCCTGTCGTTTGATCTGGAACTGAGCGATAGCGCAAGTCATGCCGGTTGGCCACTGGCACCCGACCAATTCGGCGGGATCATCGTCACCAACTACTTGCATAGACCCTTGATGCCGGATTTATTAAGCAGTTTGCGAGCAGGTGGCGTTCTTATTTATGAAACTTTCGCGCAGGATAATGGCCTTTTTGGCAAACCTTCCAGCCCAGATTTCTTGCTGTTGCCGGGTGAGTTGCTCCATTTGGCTTCTTCAAAGCCAGAATTCCATGTTCTGGCTTTCGAAGATGGATACGTCAGCGATCCCAAACCTGCCATGGTGCAAAGGATTTGCCTCATACGCGGGCCGGTTGGAGCACCAGAATCACGTCGTTTAGACTCTCGCCAGTAGCAAGGCAATCTGTCCGATCAGCATCGCTATCCGCTACAATCACGGTTTAGATTTTTGCGGTGACACAATTATGATCAAGGGCAGCATCGTTGCTATCGTCACGCCCATGCATCAAGACGGAAGTCTTGATTTGCCAGGCTTGAAAAAACTAATTGACTGGCATATTGCAGAAGGCACGGACGCCATAGTAATTGTTGGCACCACCGGCGAATCTCCTACGGTAACTGTTGAAGAGCATTGCGAATTAATTCGCTTGTGCGTCGAGCACGTCGCCGGTCGTATTCCTGTGATCGCCGGTACGGGTGGTAATTCGACTTCCGAAGCGATTGAACTCACTACCTTTGCAAAGAGTGTTGGTGCCAGCGCCTCGTTACAAGTGGTGCCGTACTACAACCGCCCAACGCAAGAAGGCATGTTCCAGCATTTCAAAAAAATTGCTGAGGCGGTTGACCTGCCCGTGATTCTTTATAACGTGCCCGGTCGTACTGTGGCCGATATGAGCAATGAAACGATAGTTCGTTTGGCGGGTGTCAAAGGCATAGTCGGTGTGAAAGACGCCACCGGAAATCTGGCTCGTGGCACCGAATTGTTACGCGCTGTGCCTAAATCATTTGCCGTGTATTCCGGTGATGATGCAACAGCGATGGCACTGATGCTGTGTGGCGGTCAAGGAAATATATCGGTCACTGCGAACGTTGCGCCACGCGCGATGCATAATCTGTGTGTCGCGGCCATGGAAGGTCGTATTGCTGATGCGATTGCCATTAACAATAAACTGATTCCGCTTCATAATCGTTTGTTTACAGAGCCTAACCCAGTGCCAGTGAAATGGGCGCTTGCGCACATGGGTCGCATCGAAGCAGGTATTCGACTGCCTCTGGTGACCCTAGGTAGTGCACACCACGACGCTGTTCTTTCGGCTTTGCGTGAATCAGGTGTTCTGTAAAGCTACGTGCGGCCTATCTGCATCCAAATTGTCGACTGTATCGCTAAGGTTGCTACAAAGTAGTAGTTGATTTCTTTTCAAAATTTCAGTGAATTTCCCCCACATGATGACTCTTGCCTTACGTTTTAATTTGACCTCGTTGCGCCGTTCAGCGTGCTTACTTTCGATGGTGCTCGTCACTCTCTCCGGCTGCAGCTCGGTAGGTGAGATGCTGGAGCCAGAAAAAATCGATTACAAGAGCGTTGGTAAGAAGACTAATGCAGGCACTAAGCTGGAGGTTCCTCCTGACTTAACTCAGACCAAGGGCGATAGCCGCTACGCCGTAGGAGAAAACTCGAAAGGAACGGCGACCGCATCATCATTCAATGAGAAGCGTAAATCCACAGAAACAAAGCCGGTTGAAGGCAAAGTGGCGCCATCATCAGATCCGCTGGCTGGAATTCGCGTTGAACGTGCAGGTAGTCAGCGCTGGCTGGTGAGCAAAGAAGCCCCAGATGTTCTGTGGCCGCGTATCAAAGAATTCTGGCAGGAAGGTGGATTCTTGTTGGTCACCGAAACCCCTGAAGCGGGTGTGATGGAAACTGACTGGGCCGAGAACCGGGCCAAGATTCCACAAGATTTTATTCGTAACACCATTGGCAAAGTACTTGATTCTATCTATTCGACTGGTGAGCGCGACAAATTTCGCACGCGTCTAGAGCGCACCCCCGACGGTGGGACTGAAATTTATATTAGTCATCGCGGTGCTGCCGAGGTCGTAACCGGCCAGTTGAAAGATAAAACAGTCTGGACCAGTCGCCCCTCCGAGCCAGAGCTCGAAGCTGAATTCCTGGGTCGTTTGATGGCGCGATTGAGTAACGATGACAAGCCAACAGCAGCCAAGGTAGCGGTAGAGAGCGCTAAACCAGTACAAGAGCGTGCCAAATTAGTGAAGGACGTTGCCGGCAGCTTTTTAGTCGTGGATGAAGGTTTTGATCGCGCATGGCGCCGTGTTGGGTTGGCGCTTGATCGTGTAGGTTTCACTGTTGAAGATCGTGACCGCAATCGTGGACTCTACTTTGTTCGTTACATCGATCAAGTGGCGGATGCTGAAGTTAAGAAAAGTGAGCCCGGATTCTTTGCTCGTCTGTTTAGCTCGAAGGACGATAAGAAGGGTGCGCAGCGTTATCGCGTGCTCGTAAAATCCTCGAGTGAATCAAAGACCCAGGTCAGCGTACTGGATGAGCAAGGTGAGGTAGCTAAAAGTGCCAATGCTGAACGCATAATCACCTTGTTGAATGATCAGCTTAAGTAATCTTAGACGTCCACATACCTCCGAAATTACGTCATTCGCTAACGGTATTTTGCTCGAGAGCCGCTGATGAGATTTGCTAGTCTTGGCAGCGGCAGCGAGGGCAACGCTCTTCTTATTTCTGCCGGCGCAGGAAGTTCGTCTACGCATCTGATGCTTGACTGCGGTTTTGTCTTGCGCGAAGTAGAAAAGCGCATGGCGCGATTGCAACTTAATCCCTCGGAGTTGGCTGGCATCTTAGTCACACATGAGCATTCAGATCATGTGGGTGGTGTGTTCAAGCTAGCTCGACGCTATCAATTACCTGTGTGGCTTAGTCACGGTACCTGGGCTGCTACGCGCAGCCATTCAGACGGTGTTGATGTGCGCATCTGTCGTGATGGTGAGGCGTTAGCTATCGGTGAATTAGAAATTCGACCCTTTACCGTGCCGCATGATTCGCGTGAGCCTTTGCAGTTCGTCGCATCCGATGGCATCCGTAAGCTTGGCGTACTGACTGACATCGGCCAGACCACGCCGCATGTAAGGTCTGCGCTATCTGGATGTGATGCGCTTCTGCTTGAATTCAATCATGACAGTGAAATGCTGGCTAATTCAGCTTATCCACCATTTCTTAAATCACGCATTGCAGGGCCTCTGGGTCATCTATCGAATGAGCACTCGGCAGAGCTGCTATCGTCATTAGACCGTAGTAAATTAAAGCGTCTGGTGGCAGCGCATTTATCTCAGAAAAATAACTCACCGGAGTTGGTACGGCTAGAGATTGATAAGATCGTCGACAAGGACGTCGAGGTACTGATCGCAGGTCAGGATCAAGGCTTTGATTGGTTGGACTGCTAAAAGCAAAAAAGCCGTCACAAGGACGGCTTTTCCGTAATACGTGTGAAGATTACTTCTTTTCTTCAGCTTTTGGAGCTTCTGCAGGAGCAGCAGCGTCAGCCTTTGGAGCTTCTGCAGGAGCAGCAGCAGGTGCCTCAGCAGCAGGTGCAGCAGCAGCAGGCGCCTCAGCAGGAGCAGGCGCTGCAGCTTCTTCTTTCTTACCGCAGGCAGCCAGAGCCAGAGCCAGCAGGGAAGCGATCAGCAACGATTTTTTCATGATTTTCCTTCAGTTAAATAATAAGAATAATGCTTGAAGTATGTTTAATAACTACCGGTAGTTATCGCACGTTCAGGACGCTTATCGGATGAGCGGATTGATTTTGACGCACCGCCGCAACTTCAAAACTTCCTAACCAGAAATTATACTGGCTTTCTTGAAAAGCTGGCAAGTGCTTTAACAAGCATCTCTGCGATAGTTAGCTCGAAAATAGCTTAATTTCATGCGTGAAAAACTGGGTAGGGTAGGTCTTGTTTGTTAAGAGATTCATTTATCGTTCTGGTAATTAATTATCTAGGGCGGCTAACCAACCTATGTTGTACCAGTGATTTAGGCTATCGATCAGATCTTGGGAGGCGTTTACTATTGATTCAGGTCTGAGAAAACGCTGATCGGCGAGTGATTTCAGGCAAGCGAGGTCCTTGCCGCTGACCAAAAAGGATTCCCCGTTAACAAATAGATATTTTCCACGGTAAAGCATGCGGGTTTTGCGGTGCAACTTGATGCCTGTTTTTTGCAGCATTCCAAAGAATTTTTTACTCGTTACGGTACGCGCAAGAGGGTCGAAAATTACTGAGGACTTCGGAGATGAAAGGTACTCGCCTAAAAAAATATGGAGATCATCTTTGCTAAAGCTAATCCGCTGCAGTTCTGTGCTGATTTTTTCAAATAGGTCGTCATTAATCTGCGCAGGCTTGTTGGTAGGTTTCAGTCCGCGGTCGCCGTAGCGTCCTGTTAATTCCAGCGTATCTTCTTTGTAGTGCAGCAGCGCCTGTCCGAGCTCTTGCCAGGACGGTGCGCGAAAGCCAATCGAATAGGTCATGCATTCGCCTACCGCTACGCCTTCATGGGCGTAATGGGGCGGTAGGTAAAGCATATCGCCTGGATCGAGCACATATTCCTGTTCCGGTGTGAAGTTCTCTAGCACCTTGAGAGGTAAGCCGGCTTTCAAGCTCAAGTCTTGCTGCGCGCCGATGCGCCACCGACGTTGACCATGCGCTTGCAATAAGAACACATCGTACGAGTCAAAATGTGCGCCGACACCACCTTGATCGCTGGCGTAGCTAATCATCAAATCATCCAACCTTGCATCGGGAATAAAGCGGAATTGACGTAGTAAATCAGCGGCGCGGTCATCATGTAAATCAACCCCTTGGACCAGTAGCGTCCATTGCTTTTTGCGAGTCGATGGAAGATTGACGATAGGGCCGTGCTGCATACGCCAACGTGTACTGGTCTGGCTAATGAGTCGAGATTCAACATCGTCTTGGGCTGCTAATTCGAACAGTGCTTCGCGCGAAAGTACCGGCTGCATACTTGGAATAGCCTGACGTATCAGCAAAGGTTTTTTCTGCCAGTACTTGCGCAAGAATGTTTCATTCGACAGTGAGCCGAGTACGGTATGATTTTTCATTGCTTGATTATAGCGATGCGACTGATTAAGGGGTTGATCGCTCTACGGTTCGACCTTAGCGAGTGCCTGTGTCGGCGGTTATAATTCAACATGGTTTACTAATTAGGACATCATGATGGAAATCGGCAAAGATACGGTCGTTACTCTGCATTACAAATTAAGTGACGCGCAAGGGAATCAGATCGAAGAAAGTCAGGCGCCGATGGTCTACCTACACGGGGGCTATCACAATACACTGCCTAAGATTGAGGAAGCACTGGATGGTAAAGCGGCTGGCTATCAGGTCACGATACAAGTCGAGCCAGTGGATGCTTTCGGTGAATATGATGCCACTCTGGTAAAAATCGAACCTAGGGCTGCCTTGCCGGAGCCACTGGAAATCGGTATGCAATTTGAAGGCTCACCCGATGGTGACCAGCATGCTGAGGATCGTGTATTTACCGTGACTGATATTGCCGATGGCAAGGTGGTCTTGGATGGTAATCATCCACTTGCGGGGATTTCACTTCGGTTTGCTCTGAATGTGATTGAAGTGCGTGCAGCTAGCGAAGAAGAAATCGCGCATGGTCATGTACATGGCCCGCACGGTCATCACCACCATGATGACGATGACGACAGTGATCAATTCCGTTCTATACAGTTGCAGTAAAAAATCGCAGCAGTGGCTAGATGAACCGACGTTACGGTTCATCAGCCATTATAGAAAATGTATTCTCAGTCGTTGGATCCACGGCGATCATGCTGATCCCTGCACTAAGGTTGATGTAACCTAATCTGCCGTTCCAAATGATGCTGCCATTGTTTTTTTCGGTGGTCAGCGTTGATCCTTGCATCACCACTATCTTTACTCCCGATTTTTCAGCGAGATTTTTCAGTTGTTGGCGCAGCTCAACGTAGCCATCGCGCGGCTCAGTTTTGCGACGAGCATCGGGTAGTGGATTGCCATCGCAAAAAAGTACGATGTGGGTCTTTCGTTCGCGTTGTGCTTGCGTGATTAATCGACGCAACCAATCGCGATTAGCGATCTGCCTGTCTTCAAATTCACTGTTGCCGCCAGCAGACGCTAAATAATTATTATTGTTTGCGGGGACATTGAGCGTCGCAAACAAAATAGTATCAATACTCCATCGTGTGTTTTCTGCGTAATTTCTAAATGCAGTAATGGCCGACTGTCGTCGTAAGGGTATGTGCTTGCCACCACTCCAACTAATATCTCCATACACCTGATCACGAAGCAAGTTAAGCCAGGCTGTTGGTGCTAGACGATTTTGTCTATCCCGACAGGTGATCCAGTCATCGCCTGCTAACGATAAGACCACAGGTGCGACAGAGCTTTCCAGCAAGGCTGTGCGTTGACGATAAAGACGATCGGTACACGGCTCGCCTTTAGAGCGCATGCCATTTACAAGGATGAAAGTTGGATTGGCGGCTTGCGCACTCTCGAGTGCGACTCGAAGCTCGTTCTCATCACCTGAGTTTTGCAGTACGTGCATGAGTACAGCGAAGTGAAATGGTTCAGCCTGTATGTGGGTTGCAAACATGAGACCACAAAAAAATAAACTGTGGTGTAAGCGAGTTCGCAGACAATAGATCCAACGCTTCACGATAGCTAGCCTAGATTACTTAATTTTTTGAGGTGATATAGAACTTCTAATGCTTCGCGCGGACTTAAGGTGTCAGGGTCCAGTTCATGCAAAGCTGTAAGCGCAGGGTCGTTGATTGTTGATGCTGATTCAGACGTTTCGTTGTCGATTGCGAACAAATCGAACTGATCCGTCCCGTGTGAGGATTGATTTTCAAGTGCCGATAAGTGTTTACGCGCTGCTCGTATTACTGCAGCGGGCACTCCTGCTAATTGCGCGACTTGTAAACCGTAGCTTTGCGATGCAGGCCCTTCTTGCACGGCATGTAAAAAAACGATGCTGTCTTTATGTTCGACAGCTGATAGGTGAACGTTAGCGCAGGCTGGATTCGCTTGCGGTAGTTGAGTCAATTCGAAGTAGTGCGTAGCAAATAAAGTAAAGCTACGGTTTTGTTGCAATAACCAATGTGCAATAGCCCAGGCGAGTGCAAGACCATCAAAGGTTGATGTGCCGCGTCCTACTTCATCCATTAACACGAGCGATTGTTCCGTTGCGCCGTGCAGTATGGCAGCGGATTCCATCATCTCAACCATGAAGGTGGAATACCCTCCCGCCAGATCATCCGATGCACCGATGCGAGTGAAGATACGATCTATCGGGCCTAAACTTGCTGAGCTTGCGGGCACATAGCTACCCACATACGCTAGCAGGGTGATTAGTGCGAGCTGTCGCATGTAGGTCGATTTGCCGCCCATGTTCGGACCTGTAATAAGTAACAGCCGCCGCGTAGGACTGAGATGACAATCGTTGGCGATAAATCGCTCTATCGTATTTTCAACGACGGGATGTCGTCCCTGATGAATGGTAATGCCAGGTTCTGAAACAAGCTCCGGCTTACACCATTGATGACGCTGAGCGTGATCAGCGAGGGCAACTAAAACATCCAATGACGCAACCGCGCGCGCAAGGCTTTGTAGAATATCGATATCAGGTAAGAGTTTTTGCAGGACTCGATCGTAAAGAATTTTTTCTCGTGCTAAAGCTCGATCTTGTGCTGACAAGGCTTTATCTTCAAATGCTTTGAGTTCGGGTGTGATGTAACGTTCAGCATTTTTTAATGTTTGGCGACGGCGATAATCATCCGGTACTTTAGCGGTTTGGCCATGCGTGACTTCAATATAAAAGCCATGCACTTTGTTGTACTCAACCCTAAGATTGGTTATGCCTGTGCGTTCGCGCTCGCGAGTTTCCAGCGCTGTTAAAAACGCGCCGGCATCGTCAGACAAAGACCGAAGTTCATCCAGCTCAGCATCAAACCCTTTGGCGATAACTCCGCCGTCACGCACGACACTAGCGGGTTCCTCGGCAATCGCTTGTGTCAAAAAATTCAGGCAATCGGGAGAAGTCTTAAGCGTGTCGCTGATGTCACTTAATAAATGGGATAGCGAATTTTTAGATAAAGCAGCGCTAATCGCAGGTAATTGCTGCAAGCCTGCGCGCAATCCCGATAGATCTCTGGGCCGAGCTGAGAGCAAAGCAATCCGACTAGCAATACGCTCGATATCGGGAATGGCTGAAAGCTGCTCAGTTAATGAATCGCCGATGGAGTGTTCAATTAAAGAAGCAATAGCCGCATGTCGTGCACGAGCAATGCCTTGATCACGGCTGGCATGATGCAACCAGTGCCGCAACAAACGCGATCCCATCGCGGTACGGCAATGATCGAGTAATGAAAAAAGTGTCGGGCCGGTCGATGTATCGTTACCGCGCAAGGCTTCGGTAATTTCTAAATTGCGGCGCGTTGCGGCGTCCATGCCGATAAACGCATCTTCATGTTCAACGGCGAGGGTGCGTACATGCTGTAAGTGTTTGCCTTGTGTATTGCGCGCATATAAGAGCAATGCACCAGCTGCACCTAGAGCGGCAGTTAAATGATCGGCACCATATCCTGAGAGGCTCGCTGCAGTGAGTTGTTCCAATAACGCTTTTTCGCCGGCAGTCGTGTCAAAGTGCCAGTCAGCGACAGTGGTTGGACGAATGTTGAGATGCTCTTCGACAAGTGATGCGGTGTCGTGGCTGGCCAAAATTTCAGCAGCAGAGATGCGCTCTATCTCTTGTCGCACGCGTGGGATGAGTTGTGCCTCATCCGTCGCGATTTCGGTCACGCGTAACCAGCCACTGGCTAATGATAGCCATGCTAGACCCAGCGTTATTTGTTTGCGCTGACGCGCAATATAAATCGCTAATAAAGGGCGCTCGGCTTTGTCGGGTAGCAGCTCAGCATCGGTTAGCGTGCCGGGAGTCACTATGCGTTGAACTCGACGTTCGACCGGGCCTTTACTTAACGCGGGATCGCCCACTTGCTCGCAGATAGCGATGGATTCGCCTAGCTTTACCAGTTTGGCTAAATATTGATCGGCGGAGTGATAGGGCACACCAGCCATTTTGATCGGTTGGCCGTTTGAATTACCGCGTTGGGTGAGTGTGATACCGAGTAGCCGCGAGGCTTTTTCTGCATCTTCAAAAAACAGTTCGTAAAAATCACCCATGCGATAAAACAGCAATAGATCAGGATGATCTGCCTTGATGCTTAAGTATTGCCGCATCATCGGCGTATGGCTGTCGTGGCTGTTGTGCTCGCTGGAGCTCATGCGTATTGGTCGGGCAGTAGGGGGTGTTAATAAAAACAAGCCGGGCGCTTAGGCCCGGCGGTTACTTGACGCGAAAATGTAGCACACCCTGCATTAACTGGGCCGAGTGTGTGGTCTAGCGCTGACCGCTGCGACGTCTTTGCTGGTTAGCATTGGCGGCCGCTTGGCCTCCCAATGCCGGTCTATTAGTCGATCCGGTAAGCCCTGTTAGTGGAGCCTGATTGCGTTGCGGTGCCGCTGCCTGAGTCGACTGACCCGAGCCGCTGCGAGCTGGCTTACCAGCTTGCTGTCGACCGCCACCACCGCCATTACTGCCACCACCGCCTCGCTTGTCACCATTAGGCTGTGCGCCAGAACGGCTGTTGGTACGTGGGCCGCTACGTTGTCTATGTTCTTGGCTGCGTAGTTGTATGGGTTGAGCCTTAGCGTTAGGGTCGGGCTCGAATCCGGCTACGACTTCGCGCGTAATTTCACGTTTGATAAAACGCTCAATGTCACGCAATAAACCATGTTCATCGACGCACACTAATGAAACGGCTTCACCGGTTGCTCCAGCACGACCAGTACGACCAATACGATGGACGTAATCTTCGGGCACATTTGGCAGATCGTAATTCACGACGTGGGGCAGCTGATCAATATCGATACCGCGTGCAGCGATATCGGTTGCGACTAATACTTGAAGTTTGCTGCTCTTAAATTCGGCTAAGGCACGTGTTCGGGCGGCTTGACTCTTATTGCCGTGTATCGCCATAGCACTGATATCGGCTTTGTTTAATTGCTCGGCCAATTTATTCGCGCCGTGTTTAGTACGGGTAAACACCAATACTTGAAACCAATTGCGCTCAGTAATGAGATGGGTCAGCAGCTTATGTTTTTGATCGCGATCCACACCGTAAATTTTTTGTGAAACGATTTCAATCGTCGAGTTTCGACGAGCGACTTCGATCATCGCGGGATTGTTTAATAGACCATCGGCCAAAGCCTTGATCTCATCAGAAAACGTCGCAGAAAACAGTAAATTTTGACGCTGCGCTGGAAGCAAAACCAAGATGCGCTTGATGTCTCGAATAAAACCCATATCGAGCATACGATCGGCTTCATCAAGCACCAGAATTTCAACTTTTTTCAGATCGACAGCACCTTGTTGCAGCAGATCGAGCAAGCGACCTGGGGTGGCGACGAGAATATCTACGCCGCGCTCGAGTCGCTGAATCTGTGGATTGATATTCACGCCACCAAAAATAACGGCTGAGGAAAGTTTGACGTACTTACCGTAAGTTCGAACGCTTTCTTCAACTTGCGCCGCGAGTTCACGAGTAGGTGTGAGTACAAGTGCGCGCACTTGACGGGGTGCTGCACGCTGGCCACTTAACAAGCGCTCCAGCATGGGTAAGGTAAATCCGGCTGTTTTGCCCGTGCCAGTTTGGGCACCTGCAAGTAAATCACCACCTTTGAGAACGGCTGGAATAGCCTGAGCTTGGATAGGGGTGGGTTGGGTATAACCGTTTTCCGTGACGGCGCGCACGATGGCTTCGGACAAGCCGAGTTCAGCAAATGACATATATAGGGATAAAAATCGACCTGCCGCCGCATCAGGGCGCCAGTCACAGGCCAGAGGGGATGAATCAGGAGAGGCAGTAAAAAGACTGGAACAATTACTGCAGAACCCGAAGTGTAACAGAGCTGCTTAGTGTTCGATTAATTAGATTGTGATGATCTTCAAGCGAAGGGGGATAGCACGTTCAACATTTGCGAAAAGATTTTAGGCGAACCGGCAATGACATTACCTTTGTAAAGGTAGTCGGCTTCGCCATGGAAATCACCGACGATACCGCCGGCTTCGGTAATGAGTAGTGTTCCGGCGGCGATGTCCCAGGGTTTGAGATTTTTTTCGAAAAAGCCATCTAACCTGCCTGCGGCAACATAGGCTAAATCTAATGCGGCCGCTCCGGGGCGGCGTAATCCTGCTGATTTTTGCGTCATTAGGTGGAACATTTTTACGTATTCATCGAGTCCCGATAAATCGCTATAGGGAAATCCGGTACCGATTAGTGCATCGGCGAGTTTGTCGCGTTTGGTTACGCGTATGCGTTTGTCGTTTAAGAATGCACCCGCACCTTTACTGGCGGTAAAGAGTTCGTTGCGCGTAGGGTCATAAACAACGGCTTGGGTAATTTGGCCGCGGTGCTGTAAGCCGATAGACACGGCATATTGGGGGAAGCCGTGAATAAAATTGGTGGTACCGTCTAAGGGATCAATGATCCAAACATATTCGCTATCTTTGTGCAGATTGGCTGATGCGCCGGATTCTTCGGCGAGGATGGCATGATCCGGATAGGCCTGACGCAGCACATCGACAATGGCTTGCTCAGCCGCTTGGTCGACCTCGGTCACAAAATCGTTGTGCCCTTTGTTAGTCACACGTAATTGCTCAACCTCGAAAGAGGCGCGTGTGATGACAGAGGCGGCGCGACGTGCGGCTTTCACCGCGATATTGATCATGGGATGCATTAGCGTTCCGTTAAAATCCGGTCTTGAAGGTCACATCGGATAGTCTGACGTGACAGCAATGAGTTAAATGAACGATGTGGCCATCGGAGATTCGCTGTGGCCACGCAAGATCGCTATTCTAAATCAATCAGACCTCGAATTCTTTTCCAATGTCAGTGCCACTAGCGCAGCGCTTACGCTTTGTATTGGTCGATACTAGTCATCCTGGTAATGTCGGCGCGACTGCTCGCGCTATGAAAACGATGGGATTTTCGGAGCTGGTTCTAGTTAATCCCCGTTATCCAGATGTGCTTTTGCATGAGGATGCGATTGCCTTCGCGAGCGGTGCTACTGAGGTCTTATCAACGGCGCGAATCGTTAATTCATTGGAAGAGGCACTGGAAGGGTGTAATTTTTGCGTAGCGTTGTCGGCACGATTGCGGGAATTTTCGCCGCCGCGCTATGAACCCAGATCACTGGCCAGTCATCTGCAATCGACTCAGGGTTTACGAGCGGCAGTCGTGTTTGGTAGCGAACGATACGGTTTGTCGAATGATCAGGTGGAAAAATGTCAGGCGCTTGTCTCGGTATCCACCAATGCCGAGTACGGTTCATTAAACTTGGCACAGGCGGTGCAGATTGTGGCCTATGAGTGCAGGATGGCAGGCCTAGCAAGCACTGCCGACAATGGTAAAGATCAAGTGGGGTTTACGGGAGATCTGGCTACGAATGAACAAATTGAGGGTATGTTCGTACATCTGGAACAAGCGCTGATTGAAATCGAGTTTCTTGATCAGCACAATCCGAAAAAACTGATGTCACGTTTACGACGGCTTTTTGCGCGCACTTCGCTGGAGACGGAAGAAGTGAATATTTTGCGCGGTATCGCAAATCAACTACTTCACCATAGAAAAAGGCGAAACAGAGAGTGAACTGCGTCAAGCATGACGCGAGATTTAGTTGCAGTCTTAGCAGCACTCATAGCTGTAGTTTTAGCCCCAGGCGCGCAGTAATCCCACCGCCAATCCTTCGAGGGCAAATTCATGGCTGCCCGGTTCTACGCGGATAACATCAAAGTCAGGATTTTCAGGGAGTAGTTCAATCGAAGAACCATTGCGTCGGAAGCGTTTGACGGTGACATCATCATCCAAACGTGCCACCACAATCTGGCCATCACGTGCGCTATCGGTCTTCTTTACTGCTAATAAGTCACCATCCAGAATGCCGGCGTCACGCATCGACATGCCGCGCACTTTGAGTAAGTAATCTGGTTTGGCGCTAAATAATGAGGGATCCACCTGATAGGTGGCGGAGACATGCTCTTCGGCCAAAATCGGTGAACCTGCGGCCACTCGACCAATCAGTGGAAGTGAGAGTTGCATCAAGCCGGGGTGAGGTAAAACCATCTGCGGTATGCCTGGGCGACGGATTTTTTTACCGTCCGCAGGCCTATCGAGCAGTCGAATCCCGCGCGAGGTCCCGGGCGAGATCTCAATCGCGCCTTTGCGAGCCAAGGCTTGCAAATGTTCTTCGGCGGCGTTAGCAGAACGGAAACCCAGTTCGGTGGCTATTTCAGCGCGGGTAGGCGGGAATCCAGTTTTTTCGATGGCATCACGTATGAGTCCCAGAATCTCTTCTTGGCGCGCAGTCAGCTTAATCATGAGGGGATTCCCTTTTGGCCTGTTTTTATAAACAGGCTGTAGTTTTATACAGCATTTGGTAAAAAGCAAGAACTTTTTCTCCCATCGCCCATTTGCTCTTACTTCATCTATTTGACTTAAGTCTCTTAAGATATTGAGTAATTGCTCTGAACATAGTATGATCTCGGGCTTTCCTCTTCCCACACTCGTCCTGACGCCGAGGTGGGCAATTCTGTAATACGTCCATAAGGAGAAATGATGCGTCACTATGAAATAGTTTTTATTGTCCATCCAGATCAAAGCGAGCAAGTGCCTGCGATGATCGAACGCTACAAAGGACTTGTTGCCGGTCGCGGCGGCAAGATTCATCGCATAGAAGATTGGGGTCGTCGACAGATGGCTTACATGATTCAGAAACTTGCGAAAGCTCACTACGTTTGCATGAACATTGAGTGCGATGGCGAAACGCTTGCTGAAATCGAGACTGGTTTCAAATTCAATGATGCAGTGCTGCGCCACTTAACAGTCCGTATGAAAAAAGCCGAGACTGCACCGTCGCCAATTATGAAGAGCGTTCAACGCGAAGATGCTGCTAAGACTTCACGTTCTGACGTTCAGGCGGCTTAACCGGCACATACGAGATTGACAGAGCGAGGTGAGAACAGATTTCAGTGCGTAGCAATCCTGGCCGAGCGTGATGTTGTGCGCTACAGCCCTGCTGGTATACCGATCGTGTCAGCAAAACTGATACACGAATCAGAACAAGTAGAAGCTGGCATTAGTAGGCGAGTTGAATTTGAAATGGCAGCCTTAGCTGCAGGACAAATTGCTCAACAACTGGCGCAGGAAAAGTTAGGCAGTGCGTTTCGGTTTACCGGGTTTTTAGCCCGAAAAAATCGTAACAGTGGAAGTCTGATATTTCATCTCACCGCATTACAAAACATTGAGTAAATAAAGATTCAGGAGCCGATCATGGCATTTGGTAAAAAATTCGATAAGAGCAAGTTGAAAGAAAAACGCAAACAGCAAAACCCACTGTTTAAGCGTAAAAAATTCTGCCGCTTCACCGTGGCTAATGTTGAACAAGTTGATTACAAAGATGTAGATACTCTGAAAGACTTTGTTCAGGAAAATGGCAAGATCATGCCCGCACGCCTAACTGGCACACGCGCGCATTATCAGCGTCAGGTGGATACAGCAATCAAACGTGCTCGCTACTTGGCACTGTTGCCGTATACCGATCTGCACAACGCTTAATCGCTACGTCCTAGCAAAGAAATCTGGAGAAAAACATGCAAGTTATTTTGATGGAAAAAGTAGCTAATCTCGGTGATCTTGGTGCCGTGGTTCGCGTTAAAGATGGTTACGCACGTAATTTTTTGATTCCACAACGTATGGCCCGTCGTGCAACGGCAGAAGCTATTGCTGAGTTTGAAGCAAAGCGTGCTGAATTAGAAAAAATCGCTGCAGCAAAATTAGCGACGGCTAAAGCGCAAGGCGAAAAATTGTCGGGTCTGACAGTACAAATCACACAAAAATCGGGTGTTGATGGCCGTCTGTTTGGTTCAGTCACCAATCACGACATTGCTGATGCTTTGGGCAAGCAAGGCTTTACTGTTGATAAATCACAAATCCGTATGCCTACAGGTCCATTGAAGAGCACAGGCGAGCACGCATTGGCTGTTGCTCTCCACACGGATGTGATTGCAGAAGTAAAAATCAACATTGTTGGCGATCATTCGTAATTTGACGGTCACGTCATTGGTTTTAAAAATAGCCGGGTTAACCCGGCTATTTTTTTGCCTTTTTTTAGCCTTAAAAATCGCAGCATATAACTCCCCAAAAGAGCATACGTATCATTTAACTATTTAAAGCCACTCCAACAATTAGGTAACGCAGAAACCTTGGTTTTAGATTTTTGCCCGAGAGCGAGCAGGTATAATCGGTTCCTATGAACGAACGATCCGATCCGCAGGTAGATTCACTTCGAATTCCTCCTCATTCCATTGAGGCGGAGCAGTCTGTTTTAGGTGGTTTACTGCTGGATAATTCAGCGTGGGACAAGATTGCCGATTTTGTTAATCCTGAAGATTTCTATCGTTACGACCATCGCCTGATTTTTCAGCATATTGCCAGATTGATTAGCGGCTCTCGACCCGCTGATGTCATCACCGTTTTTGAATCTCTTTCCTCGGCTAACAAAGCTGATGAAATTGGTGGAATATCGTATTTAAACGCGCTTGCACAAAACACTCCTTCAGCCGCCAACATTCGTCGCTACGCAGAAATAGTTCGTGATCGTGGCATTCTGCGTAAGTTGATTTCTGTTTCTGATGAGATTTCCGGTTCTGCGTTTAATCCACAGGGCAAAGAAGTTAAGCAAATGCTTGATGAGGCGGAATCGAAAATTTTCGCGATCGCTGAAGAAGGCTCGCGCGGCACTCAGGGATTTCAAGAAATTCAACCTTTGCTCACGCAAGTGGTTGAACGCATTGATGAGCTTTATAACCGCGAAAATCCCAACGATATTACAGGCGTGCCCACAGGCTTTGTTGATCTCGATCGCATGACCTCTGGCTTGCAGCCCGGTGATTTAATCATCGTGGCCGGCCGTCCATCGATGGGTAAAACAGCATTTTCGGTAAACATTGGTGAGCATGTATCGACCGATAGTGGTTTACCTGTTGCTATATTTTCTATGGAGATGGGTGGCTCTCAGTTAGCGATGCGCATGCTGGGTTCGGTGGGTCGCCTTGATCAGCATCGTTTGCGTACTGGTCGCTTGAATGATGAAGATTGGCCACGTTTAACGCATGCGATTCAGAAAATGAACGATGCACAAATTTTTATTGATGAAACGCCGGCGCTGTCATCTATCGAGTTACGAGCACGTTCACGTCGATTAGCAAGACAATGTGGAAAACTAGGTTTGATAATTGTCGATTATCTTCAGTTGATGTCAGCTAACTCACCCGGTGAAAATAGGGCAACAGAGATTTCTGAAATTTCGCGTAACTTAAAAGGTTTGGCGAAAGAATTAAATTGCCCAGTTATTGCGCTTTCACAGCTTAATCGCTCGCTAGAACAACGCCCTAACAAGCGCCCAGTGATGTCGGATCTGCGAGAGTCTGGCGCGATTGAACAAGATGCGGATTTGATTCTTTTCATCTACCGTGATGAAGTTTATAACCCTGACTCACCTGAAAAAGGTATGGCTGAGATCATTATCGGCAAACAGCGAAATGGTCCTATCGGCAGTGTTCGCATGACCTTTTTGGGTCAGTTCACAAAATTTGAAAATTACACAGGCAGCGCGCCTGTGTATGGCTCAGAATAATTTCTGCAAAAATATTTCCAAAACGTAGGAGCCTATATGTTTGGACGTCTCATGCCCTCCGAGGGCAAATTCTTTGAATTTTTCATTCAGCACGGAGAATTGTGCGTGAAGGGTAGTAAAGAACTAGTGTCTCTAATGACGAATTTCGATGATCTAGAACACCGTGTTCACGCTATTGAAACCATCGAAAAGCAAGCCGATAAAGTGACTCATTCGGCGCTTGATTTATTGCACGCGACCTTTATCACGCCACTTAACCGCGAAGACATTCATCAGCTAATTAATCGCATGGATGACATTATTGATCTGATGGAGGATGTGGCGCAGACCATTTCGCTTTATGACATCAAAGCGATTACTCCAGAGGCTAAACGATTAGCGGAACTTTGTCAGGCCTGTTGCGAAAAGGTGTTGGCTAGCGTTTCACTGTTGCACAACATGGACCATGCACGTGAAATGTTAGCGATCTGTGCTGAAATTGACCGATTAGAATCAGATGCAGATCATGTCATGCGTGCTGCAATGTCTAAGCTGTTTCGTGAGGAAGGCGACGTCCGGAATCTGATTAAGCTGAAGGCAATTTATGAACTTCTCGAAACGGTGACGGATCGTTGCGAAGATGTTGCTAATATCATTGAAGGCATCATTGTTGAAAATGCCTAATTCATCACTAAACATTCAGCGACTCTGACGCATGCAAACGTTGAACATCAGTATTTACGTGCTCGGCTTTTTGATTATTCTGGCCTTGCTGTTTGATTTCATGAATGGCTTTCATGATGCGGCGAATTCGATTGCAACCGTCGTGTCGACGGGGGTATTGAAGCCATCTCATGCTGTCATGATGGCAGCGTTTTTCAATTTTCTCGCGATTGCAGTATTCCAGCTTAATGTGGCAAACACGGTAGGTAAGGGCACCATTGATCCCATGGTGGTTGATCACTATGTAGTATTTGGCGCTTTAGTTGGCGCTATTGTGTGGAATTTTATTACCTGGTTTTACGGCATCCCTTCATCCTCTTCGCATGCGCTGATTGGAGGTTTGGTGGGCGCCGCTGTTGCTAAGGCCGGTACAGACTCGCTTATTTCGGCTGGCCTGATCAAGACCATTGCCTTTATCGTCTTATCACCTCTATTAGGATTTTTTTTCGGCTCATTGATGATGTTGATCGTCGCTTGGGTATTTGTGCGAAGCACACCAAGATATGTGGATAAATGGTTTAGGCGCATGCAACTAGTATCTGCTGCGATGTACAGCTTGGGTCATGGTGGAAACGACGCGCAAAAAACTATGGGCATTATTTGGATGTTGCTGATTACTTCCGGAGCCGCTCTAGCTAGTGATCCTTTACCCTCGTGGGTCATCGTGAGCTGCTATCTTGCTATCGGCTTAGGTACCTTGTTTGGTGGCTGGCGTATCGTTAGGACGATGGGACAAAAAATTACCAAACTAAAACCCATGGGCGGTTTTTGTGCGGAGACAGGTGGAGCTATTACCTTATTTATGGCCACCTTTTTGGGTATTCCCGTGTCGACGACACACACCATTACTGGTGCGATCATGGGCGTTGGGTCGTCACGCAAAATTTCAGCAGTACGCTGGGGTATTGCTGGGAATATTGTTTGGGCCTGGATTTTCACCATACCCGCATCCGCTTTTATGGCGGCGATTGCCTGGTGGTTAGGTAAGCAGTTTTTGTAATATAGCTTAATCGCCACTTATCACTACTTACCTTCCACAAGCGCTAGCATAGCTTCGTATCGGTTAGAGCACATCACTGGCGTGATCTGCCAGTCTCGAACGTTCACCACGTGCGAGGGTGATGTGTCCGCTATGACTCCAACCTTTAAATCTATCTACTACATAAGTTAGGCCGCTCGAGCCTTCTGTCAGGTAAGGCGTATCGATCTGAGCGATGTTACCAAGGCAGATGATTTTCGTTCCTGGTCCGGCACGCGTGACGAGTGTTTTCATCTGCTTAGGTGTGAGATTTTGTGCTTCGTCGATGATGAGGTATTTGTTGACGAAAGTGCGGCCACGCATAAAGTTCAATGATTTAATTTTGATACGTGAACGTATTAATTCTTGGGTGGCAGCGCGCCCCCATTCACCGGCGTCTGAGTCCGATTTATTCAACACTTCAAGGTTGTCATCAAAGGCACCCATCCATGGGGACATTTTTTCTTCCTCTGTGCCGGGTAAAAATCCAATATCTTCACCCACAGGGACGGTTACGCGTGTGACGATAATTTCGTTATACGTTTTAGTTTCCAATACCTGTGCAAGACCTGCAGCCAACGCAAGCAAGGTTTTCCCTGTGCCAGCCTGACCGAGCAAGGTCACGAAATCACAATCGGGATCCATTAACAGATTGAGCGCAAAATTTTGTTCGCGATTGCGCGCGGTGATACCCCAGATATTATTTTTGTTATGACCATAATCGCGCAGCGTGCGCAGCACTGCTGTCTTGCCATTGATCTGCGTTACCTGTCCATAAAATGAAGCCTCGCCATTGCGTGGCTCCATGTAAACAAACTGATTCACCAACATGGAGGGAACTTGCGGACCTGTTACGCGATAGAAGGTGCTGCTATAGCCTTGACGCGATTCTTGCCAAGATTCCATACCTTTGCCGTGACGATTCCAGAAATCATCCGACAGCGGCAAAATGCCGGAATACAGAAGATCGGTATCCTCAAGTACGTGATCGTTGAAATATTCTTCGGCGGGCAAACCCAAAGCGCGAGCTTTAATGCGCATGTTGATGTCTTTAGACACCAACACCACAGGGCGCTCAGGCTGTTGCTCTTGTAGCGCGCGAACGACTCCAAGAATTTGATTATCGGCTTTGCCTTCAGGCAGACCTTCGGGAAGCGTCCAGCGACCCAGTCGTGTCTGAAAAAATAAACGTCCGGAAGCGTCTTTGTTGCCTAACTTATTAAGCGCAATACCTGAATCAATCGTGTCCTCAGAAATATCAGCAACTAGCGCATCTAGCGAGCGCGATACTTGACGCGCATTACGCGCTACTTCGGACATCCCTTTTTTATGATTGTCTAGCTCTTCCAGAGTGATCATAGGAAGATAAATATCATGCTCGGCAAAACGGAACAGCGAGGTTGGATCGTGCATTAATACGTTGGTGTCCAATACAAACAGTTTAGTCACTCCGCGCTTACCGGGTGTGCGACTGGTGTGTGACTTGGTACTCGTATCGCTGCGTGACCGACGTGCTGGCGGACTATCTTTTATCGGTTCTTCAGTTTTCGTGCGTGCTTGAGGTGGTGTGACAGGCGGTGATGTAGTCACCAGCGCGATTGCTGGTTTAACGGATTTGCCTTTTTCTGCCTTGGGATAATCAACCGGGGAGAGCAGTGCTGCGGGTTTGTTTGGCATTTTAGGCAGGGGCATCAGGACCTCAAACTTAAATTAAAGGGAAAGGAATGTCGGAAACGAACGAACTGCAGGAAACAAAACAGAAAAGGCTGTTTAAGCAAAAGGACGATATCCTTTTTCTTAAACAGCCTTGAACGCGAATAATCTTTGAGATTCAATTGGTTATCTTATTTCAACCCAAACTTTGAACAAATTCCAGAACTTCATCAACATGGCCAGGAACTTTTACTCCGCGCCATTCTTTCACTATTTTACCGGCAGCGTCAATAACAAATGTTGAGCGCTCAATGCCGCGTACTTTTTTACCGTACATAGATTTCATGACGATGACATCAAACATGGTGCAGACCATTTCGTCTGCATCAGAGATTAATTCAAACGGTAATTCCAGTTTGGATTTAAAACCATCATGAGAGCGAATACTGTCTCGGCTGATACCGATAATCTCGGTGCCAGCCTTTTCAAATATGGGATAGAGCTCACGAAACTGTAGGCTTTCAGTAGTGCAGCCTGGCGTATTGTCTTTCGGATAGAAGAACAGTACGAGCTTTTTGCCTCGAAACTGGGATAACTGAAATGGCTTCGTACCCGTTATTTGGGCGGAAAAATCCGGTACGGTCATATTCAGGATGGACGGACGTTCACTCAACTCGTTCTCCTAGTGGAACTGCTATTCAGGCTGACCGGGGAGAATGACCGCCAGCGCCACTTTTCTACCCTCAGCCATCAAAATATTATAAGTTCGGCAAGCTGCTTGATTATCCATACATTCAACGCCCACCCTTTGCGCCATCAACTGAGCTGTCAACCGAGCTGGGGCAAACCGCTGTCGTTGACCTGTACCCAAAATGACAAGATCAGGCTTCATACTCCCCAACAGCTCGAAATCCGAAGGCTGCAAATCCTCGAAGGCCTTGACTTGCCAAGGCAGCGGGGCCGATTCGGGAAGTACGACCAAACTATGGGAAAAACGCTGGGCATTAATCTCTATCCAGTCATCTTCGTAGCCGGTAACGGTTTGATATTGCTGGGTCTGGGTGGAATGCAACTTCATAGTGAGAGCGATTTTATCGCGATCGGCACAGCTAAGGGGTTTCGCATTGGTAAAGCACGCCAATTTGGGGCAAAATGCTTGTTTTATCGCGGTGCAACACCCACTGAGTGCACGCGCTAACCAAGGCGAACGACAGCTGTGAAACCAATCCAAAAATCCAAAAAACTGGCCGATGTTTGTTACGACATCCGTGGACCTGTGCTTGAAAAAGCACGTCAGATGGAAGAAGAAGGCCAAAAAATCATCAAGCTAAATATTGGCAACCTTGCGCCATTTGGTTTTGATGCGCCGGACGAGATTGTCCGCGACATGATTCGCAATATGGGTAATGCCGCAGGTTATACAGATTCCAAAGGTTTGTTCGCCCCTCGCAAAGCGATCATGCAATACACCCAAGAAAAGAAAATCACTGGTGTAACGATTGATGACATTTATCTTGGCAATGGCGCGTCTGAACTAATCGTCATGGGCATGAATGCCTTGCTCAACTCAGGTGATGAGGTGTTAGTACCAGCACCGGATTATCCCTTGTGGACAGCCGCAGTGAGTTTGTCAGGCGGTAAGCCTATTCACTATATGTGTGATGAACAAGCCGACTGGTATCCCGATATCGACGACATTAAAAAGAAAATAAATTCGAATACGCGTGCCATCGTTGTAATTAATCCGAATAACCCAACCGGTGCCTTATATCCGGTGGAGTTATTGCAGCAGTTAGTTGAGGTAGCGCGGCAACATCAACTGATTATTTTTGCAGATGAAATTTACGACAAAGTGCTCTATGAAGGTGAAACTCATACATCACTGGCTTCACTCGCTGATGATGTGTTGTTCATTACCTTTAATGGGCTTTCTAAAAATTATCGTTCTTGCGGTTATCGTGCCGGATGGATGGTGGTTTCAGGTGAAAAGAAACACGCCAAGGACTACATCGAAGGTTTGAATATGTTGGCGTCGATGCGATTGTGCGCCAATGTGCCAGGTCAGTATGCGATTCAAACAGCTCTGGGTGGCTACCAGAGTATTAATGATTTAGTTGGGCCGGGTGGCCGCTTGCTCAAGCAGCGTGATATGGCGCATAAATTGTTGACGGATATTCCTGGTGTTACGTGTGTCAAACCAAAATCAGCGTTGTATATGTTTCCGCGACTGGATCCTAAAATGTATCCCATCAAAGATGATCAGCAATTTGCCTATGATCTATTAGCAGAAGAACGCGTGTTGATTGTGCAGGGCACAGGATTTAATTGTCCAACCCCCGATCATTTCCGTGTGGTGTTCCTGCCCAATGTGGATGATCTTTCTGTGGCCATTGGCCGCATTGCTCATTTCCTTGATGGCTACCGCCGTCATCATGCCCACGCTTAAGTGCGTAACTAACATTAGCGTCGACTAGTAAACAATGAAACCGATCAAAGTAGGCTTGCTTGGCATAGGTACCGTAGGTGCAGGTACTTTTACTGTACTCAAACGCAATCAAGAAGAAATCCGGCGACGAGCAGGGCGTGAAATTGAAATCGCTATGGTCGCCGATTTAGATACCGAGCGCGCCAAGGCGATTGTCGGTAGTAACGTCGTTGTGGTTAAGGATGCTCAGCAAATTGTTGATAATCCCGATATCGATATCGTTGTTGAATTGATCGGTGGCTATGGCATAGCGCGCGAGCTAGTGATGAAGGCCATCGCGAATGGTAAACACGTTGTCACTGCCAATAAAGCGTTGCTGGCAACTCATGGCACTGAAATTTTCCGTGCAGCGCAAGAGCGCGGCGTGATGGTAGCGTTTGAGGCGGCAGTAGCTGGCGGCATACCAATTATTAAAGCGCTGCGTGAAGGCCTAACGGCTAATCGCATTCAATGGATAGCTGGCATCATCAATGGCACAACTAATTTCATCTTGTCTGAAATGCGCGATAAGGGATTGGATTTTGATGTCGTGCTTAAAGAGGCCCAACGTTTGGGTTATGCCGAGGCGGACCCTACGTTTGATATCGAGGGAGTTGATGCTGCGCACAAGGCAACTATCATGTCAGCGATTGCCTTCGGTATTCCAGTGCAATTTGATAAAGCCCACGTAGAGGGTATTACTAACTTGCAGGCGTCAGATATTCGCTATGCAGAAAAACTCGGTTACCGTATCAAATTATTGGGCATTACTAAACGTGTAGCGAACGGTATTGAATTGCGCGTACACCCCACATTGATACCAACTAATCGTTTGATTGCTAACGTCGAAGGCGCAATGAACGCCGTGCTAGTACAGGGTGATGCTGTTGGTGCCACGCTTTACTACGGTAAGGGCGCAGGCGCTGAACCCACAGCTTCTGCAGTGATTGCAGATTTAGTCGACATCACGCGTTTAGCTACGGCTGATCCTGAACACCGCGTGCCTTACCTTGCGTTTCAGCCGGATGAAATGTCGGATACACCCATACTTCCCATGGCGGAGATCACCACCAGCTACTACTTACGTATCTGTGTCGCCGATAAGCTCGGTGTAATGGCTGACATCACACGTATTCTTGCTGACGGTGCCATTTCTATTGATGCGATGCTGCAGAAAGAGCCCGCCGATGGCGAGACTCAGACTGACATCATTATCCTCACCCATCAAACCCAAGAAAAGCATGTCGATCGCGCCATCGCTGCGATCGAAGCTTTATCAACCGTGGTTGCTAAAGTCACGCGCATACGTCTGGAAGAACTGAGCTAATTTTTAGATTAGCTCGCACTACTTCTGCTAGTACGTACTGTTCAGCATTAGCTGAGTCGATTTGCACCTTGCTTGAGCGAGTCGGCAAATTCCTTCATCACGTTCCCGAATACGGATGCCGTGATGCTATATCGCGAGATGCTCCACTGCAGCTTAACAAGGTCGACTTGGGTGATTTCGCCGCCGCCGTTAAGTGCATTAATCTGTGCGACAACGTCAGTCTCACCCGTGGCGAGCGCACCATTCGGAGCGGTTATATAGGTATTAAGCTGGTCAAGCGTGGTTTTTGTAATTGGCATGGTATTTTCCCTTTAAATTATTTCTCTACCGCTAAATAATTGCATGACGCGCTGAGCGCCTGCAACGGCCTGTTGTGCTGCTTTAATATCTGCGTGTGCTTCGACTGAATTAAGATGTTGCTGTTTTTTTTCTAGTCGTTGCGAAATACCCTCTAAGCGTTGATTAACTTCATTTTCTAGCTGTCCGGTAGTGTCGTTATGCAAGGCTTCTTGCAGTTGTGTGATAAATATTTTTTCGTGATTTATCATCGGGATATCCTAAATCGCTCACCACCTTCAAAAATTATTTCGGTGTCTTTTACTATTATTAGCGTGTTGCCATTGACATCGCCGCCACGACTTATGCGATCGCCACTCTCTGTAATAACAAACGGTGTAGTACCTCCCACAATCGCTTGTACATTGACGGGCGGTTTTCTCGTCGCAAGTTTGAAAACAGCTTTAACAGGCAGAAGCTTTCCATAGCGGTCGGTGAAATTAACAATTAAGTTTTCCCATCGTCGCATATCATCATCAGTAAGCGCGCCGCGAAGAATAAATTCAGGTTGCTTATCGATGATTTGTATTTTTTTCAAAAGCCCTGATGCCGCTAATTGATCTTGTAATAGCTGAGGCAGATCCTCAGCCATCACGATAGAGGCATTCACGCGCTTGAGGCCTGGTAAGGACGTCTGCAACAAATCCATTACCGCATCGCGCGCTCGCTGCGTTAAAACAGCGCCTTCAATAGTGAGTACGCCGCCGCTGACACTTTCAACTTTTAGCTTCGCACTGGATGGATCAATTCTTTCGGCCAGTAGAGTGGCGGCAGCTGCAGATATATCAGCATCGACCAGCAATTCAATCTGCGGTGGTGGAGTTAAGGTTTCCAGTACGGTAGTCAGTGCAGTTTTGCTCGCTTGATCAGGTACAAAACCTTTAATCAATAATCGACGATCGCGAGTAATGATCACTTCAACCGATGAGCCGGCGGCTGTTGTGCCAAGAATTTGACGGACTTTGTGAAGATTAGGTGGGTCGGGTAAAGCCACTTTGGGAGTGACGTCCAATGTCTTAGCTTGCTCGCTAGGATGGTTGACGAGCCATGCCGCAAGCGTAATACCGGCGATACCCATAACGGTAAGCGCGGTGATTGATATGATCAGCGCGGCTTTAGCTCGACGGCGCGGTGTTTCGTCAGCGGGATCATTCTTTATGCCGCTACTATCTTCAGCGCTGGTAGTTGGAGCAGCGGGTGCTGCCGGTGCGGGCATGATAGAAACAACGTCGGTGGGGTCTGGCCATTCCGCATCCACATCATCAACCGATATCCAAATGCCGCCCATCTCCACTGGCATACCCAATCCCAGTGGGAAGCTTTCTGTAATTTCGTTGCCTTGGGCGTCGCAGACTTTGCCGTCGCGAGGGGTAATAGTTAGTTGCTCTCCATCAAAACTCAACTGGGCATGTCGTCCCAACATTTTTGGGCCACTGAGTATGACTTCGCATTCATCTCCTTCACCAAGCTCATAGTTCCCAGGTGTAACGTGAAGTCGGCTTCCCGCCTGGGGGCCGAAGAGAACGCGCAGTTCTATGCGAGCTTGTAAGGTTTCAAGACTAGGTTCGAGTTTCATTGTGGTTTTTTTGATAATTATTTGATAATATTGGTCACGTCATGTCTGAATCAACTTAAGAAAAAAATCTATGTCTATACAAACTGAAATTCGTGGCCCGATTTTGATCATTCGTCCAGAAGGCAGCTTGAATAAGGCTATTTCGAGCGAGCTGGAAGAATTGCTGACGAATGAACTCGACGAAGGTTTTCGCCAGATCGTGTTGGATTTTTCTCTGATTAATCAAATTTCCAGTGATGGGCTGCGTGTCATTCTTAATTTGGTGAATGAAGTTCGATCCCTTGATGGGGAAGTAGTCGTTACGGGAATGCTGGAGCAGGTTGAAACGGCACTGGAAGTGGCGGGATTCTTTAGGTTGATTGAATCCTTCCGCGACATAGACACCGCCATGGAATCGCTGCTTGAAATTGACCAAGACAGTGAATAAGCTTGCCGTGAATTTAACGAGTAAAGTCATAGCAATCACCCTAATTCCACTCGTGCAAGTGGTTGTATGTTGATATCTTGAGTTAATTCTTGATAGGAGAGTACGGGAAGCTCATACAAATCTTGCTCAATCATTTTTCGTATATAATTCCTTACCATATTCATCGCTATACCGTAAAGCCACGTTGATAACTTAGAGTCTCCACGAAAACAGTGAATGGTACGTGCAGCTTCGGCGAATGCTTGTTGAGTAATATCGGCAGCGTCTTCGGCTTGATCAATGTAGCGTATGACAAAACGATAGAGGCGCTTTTGATGTTCCTTCATTAATTCTTTGAATAATATTTCCTGAGCTCGCTCGGATGGAGGGGTATCACTTTCGTCAGCATAGATCGGCCGTGTGGCTCTTTTTGCCAGTGGCAGATCAAGCGATTCTTCTGGTTCCTGATCGTCATATTCATCGTCTGGTAAATCACCAAAATGGATATCGACATCTTCTTTTAAAATATCGTCGAGATCATCGGTGCTTAAATGATTTTCTAGGTAAGCTTCGGCACTAAAAACGGGATTCGCGCTCATGGAGCTGCTCCTATCGCGGACTATGACCTTTGAAAAACCAAGAACCTTCTGTTTTTGCTGAGACAAATCTGATCTTTTTTTAGGAAAGAAAAAACTCGAACCCAGATCAAAAAATCTTCAGAAACTACCTAATTCGTGGGATTGACAAACGCAGATTAGTGCGAGTTGGGTACCATAAAAATTGAAATGCCAAATTGGTCAGTTGGCATTCGCAAAACTCATGTGCCCGGATTTAATGTGAAAAAAGTGCTGATTACCTCGGCCAAGGGTTGCAGTAGATCAAGGCGGCTGTTCGAATTTGCTGATGGATCTTTGCTTTACCTAGTCGGCTGTGTCTTAAGAGTTGCCGTGCTTTCGCTACACAGATGGAATGGAGACTTGGGATTACAGATCGCTGATGGAATATCGCTCTGGATGCTCTAGCTTTTCGCAGCCTGAGACTGCCAAAGGGGTGTTCTCGTCACGAATCGCTATGCGCCTCTTATAATGGCGTTTATTTCAATGCTGAAACTCTTGGGACATGCACTACTTATCGACTCGCGGCCATGCGGCCAGACCTTCTTTTTCCGAGATCCTTCTGGGTGGATTAGCACCGGATGGCGGCCTATATCTTCCTATGACCTATCCAAAGGTCAGCGGCGCTGAGTTGGATGCCTGGCGCTCATTGAGCTATGCGGAGTTGGCTTTTCAGGTACTGCACAAATTTGCGACGGACATTCCCGATGCCGACCTGAAGCAGTTGGTAACCAAGACTTATACCCCCCAGGTGTACCGCAATTGTCGAGCTGGCGAAGACACAAGTGGAATTACGCCACTGCGCACACTGGAACAAGCCAATGGGCAGCTGCTTCTTTTACAGAGCTTATCCAACGGCCCAACCTTGGCCTTTAAAGATATGGCGATGCAATTGTTGGGTAATTTATTTGAGTACACCCTGCATAAACGAGGAACGGAGCTAAATATTTTGGGCGCCACTTCGGGCGACACCGGAAGTGCTGCTGAGTACGCCATGCGCGGTAAGCATGGGATTAAAGTATTTATGCTATCGCCACATAAGAAGATGAGTGCGTTTCAGACGGCTCAGATGTTCAGTCTGCAGGATCCGAATATTTTTAATATCGCCGTAGAAGGTGTGTTTGATGATTGCCAGGATATGGTGAAGGCCGTATCCAACGATTTGGAATTTAAAGCGCATCAAAAAATAGGCACCGTCAATTCAATTAACTGGGCGCGAGTTGTGGCGCAAGTTATTTACTATTTCCGTGGATATTTATCGGCGACAACCTCGAATGATCAGCAGGTGTCATTTACTGTTCCGTCTGGGAATTTCGGCAATATATGCGCTGGTCACATTGCTCGAATGATGGGTCTGCCGATTAAAAAATTAGTGGTGGCTACAAATGAAAACGATGTGTTGCATGAGTTTTTCCAAACCGGCATATATCGTGTACGTAAGTCGTCCGAGACCTTGCACACCAGTAGTCCGAGTATGGACATTAGCAAGGCCTCTAATTTCGAGCGATTCATTTATGATTTGCTTCAAGGTGACACGGATCGCGTTCGTCAGCTTTTTCATAAAGTTGAGCGAGATGGTGGGTTTGATCTCTCCGGTAAATCCGGTAGCGATGGCAATGAATTTATTGGGATCGATCGGTTTGGTTTCTCCTCTGGGAAATCAACCCACGCAGATCGCATAAAAACAATTCAAGACGCTGCAGCTCGTTATCAATTAATCGTTGATACCCACACCGCCGATGGCATTAAAGTCGCTCATGAGCATATCGAACAAGGCGTACCCATGATCGTGCTTGAGACAGCGCTACCAGCGAAGTTTAATGAAACCATTCGTTTAGCATTAGGCCGTGACGCAGAGCGTCCTGCCGGCTTTGAAAATATAGAATCGCTGCCACAACGCTTTGATGTGATGGCAGCTGATGCCGCAGAAGTTAAGCGTTATGTTGCGGCTCGAACGGGTTTGTAATTCGATGCGTCCATTCCACGCTCGCCAAGACAGAAACTAGCAAGAACATGAACATGAACACAAAGCCGCCCATGCTGAGCACCAAAGAGGCGCTAGTCTCACTTTTAAGTGCCGCCAAGCCGTTAGTCGATGCTGAAACCATCCCGACCATTGATGCGACGGGTCGTGTATTGGCTGAGCATTTAATGTCGCAATTAAACGTACCTACGATGGACAATACCCAGATGGATGGGTATGCAGTCAGGGCAAGTGATTGCGCTAGCGGTAGCGCCCGTCTGAAAGTCTCACAGCGCATACCGGCCGGTCATGTGGGCCAGCCATTAGCAGCAGGTACGGCGGCGCGAATTTTTACTGGCGCTCTGATTCCTGAAGGTGCCGATGCCGTGGTGATGCAAGAGCAATGTCAGTTTGATGAAGCCAGTGGTTCGGTGACCGTGAATCACAGACCGGCATCAGGTGAATGGGTTCGACGCGCGGGTGAAGATATACAAGCGGGCAGCATTATTCTTGAGTTGGGTACCCGTTTGCGAGCTCAAGAAATAGGTCTGGCGGCTTCGGTTGGTTTGGCCAACGTATCAGTATTTCGTAAATTGCGCGTTGCCGTATTTTTTACCGGTGATGAATTAACCATGCCCGGTGAACCTCTGAAACCCGGTGCGATTTACAACTCGAATCGTTTTATGTTGCGCGGCTTGCTCCAGCAATTAGGGTGTGAAGTGACCGATCTGGGTAATGTGCCCGACACACTAGAGGCGACGCGTCAGGCGCTGCGTCAGGCTAGCAAGGGCCATGATTTGATCGTGACTTCCGGTGGCGTCTCGGTGGGAGAAGAAGATCACATCAAACCTGCCGTTGAAGCCGAAGGTCGACTCAATCTTTGGCAGATTGCGATCAAACCAGGCAAGCCACTCGCCTTTGGTGAAGTGCGCCGTGAGAATGAAGCAGCGAATGCTTTTTTCGTGGGCTTGCCCGGCAATCCAGTATCTAGCTTCGTTACTTTTTTATTGTTTGTTCGACCGTTCATCCTTGCCTTACAAGGCGCCAAGGTCGTGCCTCACAAGGCTTACGCTATGCGTGCCGACTTTGTTTGGAAGAAGCCTGATCGTCGGAATGAATTTTTGCGTGTGCGTTTGAATGATGCGGGTGGACTCGATCTTTTTCCTAACCAGAGTTCAGGCGTATTGACCTCAACCGTGTGGGGTGATGGACTTGTCGATAATCCACCGGGCCAAGCGATCGCTGTGGGTGATATCGTAAACTTCATCCCGTTTACTGAATTAAGTTTTTGATTATGCAGATCAACCTTAAATTTTTTGCCAGCTTGCGTGAAGCCGTAGGCACTAGTCAGGAGACGCTCGTTTTGCCTAGCGAGCTTAAAACTGCTGGTCAAGTGAGAGAATTTCTTTGCCAGCGTGGTGGTGTGTGGGCCGATGCGCTGGCAGAAGGGCGCGCAGTTCGGATCGCCTGTAATCAAGATATGGCGGATGCCTCAACCTTGGTATCTGATGGATGTGAACTGGCGTTCTTCCCGCCAGTGACAGGCGGATAAAGGAATACACATGCCCGTTCGCGTGCAAACTCACGATTTTGATCTGACGACAGAAATTGCTCAACTACGTGCTGATACACCCAAGGTTGGCGCTGTCGTGACCTTTGTTGGCACGGTGCGCGATTTGAACGAAGGAGAGCACGTCGCAGAGATGGAGCTTGAGCATTACCCCGGCATGACAGAAAAAGCACTGGAGGATATTGTTAGCCAAGCTAAATCGCGTTGGGATATCTTTGATGCGCTAGTGATTCATCGCGTGGGGCCACTCAAGCCGTTGGAGCAAATTGTGCTGGTGGCCGTAACCTCGGCCCATCGAGGTGAGGCATTTCTTGCCTGTGAATTCATTATTGATTACCTCAAGACCTTAGCTCCGTTCTGGAAAAAAGAACAAACTCCCTCAGGTGCGCGCTGGGTTGATGCGCGTGTTTCTGATGATCAGGCGATGAAAAAATGGGACAAAGCGCACTAAGTTTTTTAGCTGTAGCAATAGGCGCTGCCGTAGGCGCGTGGTCACGCTGGGGTTTATCTCTTTGGCTCAATGCGCGAATTGAAAGTTTACCCTTAGGTACCTTGATCGCCAATCTGGGTGGCGGTTACTTGATAGGGATTGCCGTCGGCATTTTTCAGGATTTCCCCAATCTTTCACCTGAGTGGCGTTTACTCGTCGTCACCGGCTTTCTAGGTGGCTTGACCACTTTTTCCACCTTCTCCGCTGAATCCATGATGCTGCTTCAACGCGGTACCTACGGCTGGGCGTTTCTGCATACCGGAACCCATCTGCTAGGTTCGGTGGCGTGTTGTATCGCCGGCTTGGCCACGTGGCGCTGGCTAGTGGGCTAATAAGTACGCATATTAGCTAACCAAAACGTTCAATAAAGCGCCAGTATTTTTGCGTTTTGTGGAGGAGTTGGATTGATTTAGTGGGCTATTACCGCTTTAGCCTTGATTTCTGTCCGTCGGGCCCAATAATGACTCTAAATCAGCTTTTACTGGAGTCCTATTCATGCGTCTCGACAAACTCACTACCAAGTTGCAGCAAGCACTGGCCGATGCCCAGAGCCTTGCTGTGGGCAACGACAATCAATATATCGATCCCGTCCATCTCTTAACGGCCCTGCTAAATCAGGACGATGGAGCATCGAGCTCTTTGCTACAGCGTGCCGGCGTGAACGTACCGGGATTAGCCAGTGGACTCAAGTCAGGGATGGATCGCTTACCCAAAATAAGTGGTAGCGGCGGCGAGGTACAGATCGGTCGTGAACTGGCCGCCTTGCTCAACCTTGCGGATAAAGAAGCGCAAAAACACAGCGATCAATTTATCGCCAGTGAAATGGTTCTTATTGCTTTGGCCGACGATAAGTCGGAAGCAGGTCGCGTGGCGCGAGAAAACGGACTCACACGCAAATCCATGGAAGCAGCTATTCAATCGCTGCGTGGCGGAGCTCATGTCGATTCGCAAGAATCTGAAGGGCAACGTGAGGCGTTAAAAAAATACACCATGGATCTGACCGAGCGTGCTCGACAAGGCAAGTTAGATCCCGTGATTGGTCGAGACGATGAAATTCGTCGCGCAATCCAAGTACTGCAACGTCGCAGTAAAAATAATCCCGTATTAATTGGTGAGCCGGGCGTAGGTAAAACCGCTATCGTAGAAGGTTTAGCCCAACGGATTATCAATGGTGAAGTACCCGATAGTCTCAGGAATAAACGGGTACTTTCGCTCGACATGGCATCGTTATTGGCAGGTGCTAAATATCGTGGTGAATTCGAAGAGCGTTTGAAAACGGTGCTCAAAGAGCTATCGCAAGATCAAGGTCAAACGATTTTATTTATCGATGAAATTCACACCATGGTGGGCGCGGGTAAAGCCGAAGGCGCCATGGATGCGGGCAACATGTTAAAGCCAGCGCTCGCGCGTGGTGAGTTGCATTGCGTTGGCGCGACCACCTTGGATGAGTATCGTAAATACATAGAAAAAGATGCTGCGCTCGAGAGGCGCTTTCAAAAAATTATCGTCGATGAGCCTAGTGTGGAAGCCACTATTGCTATTTTGCGGGGTCTGCAAGAAAAATATGAAGTCCATCACGGCGTAGATATTACTGACCCAGCGATAGTAGCAGCGGCTGAGCTTTCACATCGCTACATTACTGATCGATTTTTACCTGATAAAGCGATTGATCTGATTGATGAGGCTGCGGCCAAGATAAAAATTGAGATTGATTCTAAGCCCGAGGTGATGGACAAGCTCGATCGCCGTGTCATTCAACTAAAGATTGAACGTGAAGCGGTTAAAAAAGAAAAAGATGAAGCCTCGCAGAAGCGCCTTGGCTTGCTCGAAGAAGAGATCGCCAAACTAGAACGTGATTACGCTGATCTAGAAGAAGTCTGGAAAGCTGAAAAATCAGCCGTTCAAGGCAGTCAAACAATCAAGGAAGAAATTGAAAAAATTCGCCTACAGATGGAGGAGGCGAGGCGTAAGGGCGACTGGCAAAAAATGTCTGAGCTTCAGTATGGCCGCATGCCAGAGCTTGAGGCTCGTTTAAAACAGGCTGATGTAGGTGAAGCACCGTCTGGTAAACCACGCTTATTACGGACTCAGGTGGGTGCTGAAGAAATCGCTGAAGTGGTGTCGCGCGCGACCGGAATTCCAGTATCTAAAATGATGCAAGGCGAGCGTGAAAAACTCTTGCACATGGAAGACGATTTACACAAGCGCGTCGTAGGTCAAGATGAAGCGATTAGCGCGGTGTCTGATGCTATTCGACGTTCTCGCGCTGGTTTGTCTGATCCGAATCGGCCCTATGGTTCGTTCATGTTTCTAGGCCCTACGGGTGTTGGTAAGACTGAGCTGACTAAAGCGCTCGCCGCATTTATGTTTGACAGTCAAGATGCGTTAATTCGTATCGACATGAGTGAATTTATGGAGAAGCATTCGGTAGCGCGCTTGATTGGCGCTCCTCCGGGCTATGTGGGCTACGAAGAAGGTGGCTATCTGACAGAAGCAGTTCGGCGCAAACCTTACAGCGTGATTCTGTTAGATGAAATTGAAAAAGCCCACCCCGATGTGTTCAACGTGCTGTTACAGGTGCTGGATGATGGTCGTATGACTGATGGTCAGGGCCGTACAGTTGATTTTAAAAATACTGTCATCGTGATGACATCGAATTTGGGTTCACACAAAATTCAATCGATGGAGGGCAGCGATACGGCAGTAATTAAGCTGGCGGTATTGGCTGAAGTGCGCGGTCATTTCCGACCCGAGTTTATTAATCGCGTTGATGAATTAATTGTTTTCCATGCGTTAGATGACAAACACATCGGCTCGATTGCACGGATACAGTTGGGCATTTTAGAAAAACGTTTATCCAAAATGGATATTGGGCTTACGATTTCTGAAGCAGCATTGCGCAAATTAGCCGAAGCTGGATACGACCCAGTTTACGGTGCTCGCCCGCTGAAGCGCGCAATACAGCAAGAGCTAGAAAATCCACTTTCTAAAGCGATACTACAAGGTCAATTCGGTCCCAAGGATACAATTGAAATTGATGTCGCAGGTTCTGAGCTAGGTTTTAGAAAAGCAGCCTGATACGAGTTTAGTTTTTATGGTTGTAATAGCCGACAGCCTTAGTGCTGTCGTTTTTTTTGCAATATAGAACACGCTTTACAATTCAGATCTAAAAATTAAAAGGAGAGTTGAATGAGTTTTTCAACTTGTGATTTATGCGATGCCCATGAGGAGCAGCTAGCTAACGGCAGCCTTCGGGTCTTGCCGCCGGGCTTTCATAGCTTTGGTAAGGTCAGCAGTTTTGCAGGACCCGCACGTACGTTAAAGGTGTTTGAAGACAATGCGCTGGTTCGCTCTACGCTGGAGACACCAGGGGATAACAACGTACTGGTCGTGGATGGCGGCGGCGGCATGCGCAGCGCTCTTGTGGGCGGTAATTTGGGTGCGTTAGCAGAGAAAAATGGTTGGGCTGGCGTGCTGGTGTATGGCGTCGTACGCGACACTGTAGAGCTTCAGGCCTGTAACGTAGGCATTTTTGCGCTAGGAACCATCCCCAGACGCAGCGCCCGTAAAGGTGTTGGAGACAAAGACAGTGCCGTCACGATTGCGGGTGTAATCGTACATCCTGGCGACTGGATTTATGCGGATGTGGATGGTGTTTTGATCGCGCGTGAGAAGCTTGATTGATGCTTGGATGGCCTGACATTGATCAGCCACCGATATTTCATAATATGAAAAATAATTTTTATATTGTGAAATAAAACAAGCATCGCGGCAGTGGTAATTTGTTTCATTAGGAGAAATTAATTTCCACATCGCAAAACGACAGTCATAAGCAACTGATTTTAAACAATAAAAATTATCTTATATGTCTTATATAAGACCTTGTTGCCGTGCAAAAAAACGCCTAAGATTCTCTCATCGGATTTTGTTTGATACCCCTTGTGATATTTACTCTAGGAGAATGCATTATGGCCACTCGCGAGCAGCAAATTCAGGCACTAAACAAAGATTGGGCTGAAAATCCACGTTGGAAAGGTATTAAGCGTAACTACACCGCTGAAGAAGTGGTTAATCTGCGCGGCTCAGTTCAAATCGATCACACCTTAGCTAAGCGTGGCTCGGAAAAGCTCTGGAATCTGCTGCACACCGAGCCGTTCGTCAATGCGCTGGGCGCGTTGACTGGTAATCAGGCGATGCAACAAGTTAAAGCGGGTCTGAAAGCTATTTATCTCTCTGGTTGGCAGGTTGCGGGTGATGCAAACCTCGCCGGTGAAATGTATCCCGACCAATCGCTGTATCCCGCCAATTCGGTACCGATGGTGGTTAAGCGTATCAATAATACTTTCCAACGCGCTGATCAAATACAGTGGTCCGAGGGTAAAAATGATGTTGATTTCTTCGCACCTATCGTTGCTGATGCAGAGGCTGGTTTCGGTGGTGTGTTGAATGCATTCGAATTGATGAAATCCATGATCGAAGCGGGCGCTGCAGGCGTTCACTTTGAAGATCAATTAGCTTCGGTAAAAAAATGCGGTCACATGGGCGGCAAAGTATTGGTGCCTTCACGTGAAGCTGTAGAGAAGTTAAACGCTGCACGTTTGGCAGCAGACGTATCAGGCACACCAACTATTTTGGTAGCTCGTACCGATGCTGAAGCAGCCGATCTTTTGACATCAGATGTTGATCCTATCGATAGGCCTTTCTGTACTGGCGAGCGCACTGTTGAAGGCTTCTTTAAAACTCGTGCAGGCGCTGATCAAGCGATTTCACGCGGCCTCGCGTACGCACCGTATGCGGATTTAGTGTGGTGTGAAACAGGTAAACCTGATCTGGCTTTCGCGAAAAAATTTGCAGAAGCTATTCACGCTAAATTCCCAGGCAAGATGCTGTCATATAACTGCTCACCATCATTCAACTGGAAGAAAAATCTGGATGACGCAACGATTGCTAAGTTCCAGAAAGAACTCGGCGCGATGGGTTACAAGTTCCAGTTCATCACATTGGCTGGCTTCCACGCACTGAACTACTCGATGTTTAATCTGGCTCACGGCTATGCACGCAACCAGATGTCAGCCTTCGTTGAATTGCAAGAAGCTGAATTCGCCGCTGCAGAAAAAGGCTTTACCGCCGTTAAGCATCAACGCGAAGTCGGCACCGGTTATTTCGACGCAGTGACTCAAGCTATTCAGCAAGGCCAGTCGTCAACGACGGCATTGCACGGTTCAACCGAAGACGAGCAATTCTTCGACAAGAAAGTCGCTTGATTTAAGCCTTAGAGAGCGCTCAAGCGCTCCGCCTGATCAGCGAAAGGCAGAGGAGACAATGCCTTAAAGAAGGGCCGCACCTCACAAGGGTGCGGCTTTTTTCATTGGGCTTGATAGAATCTATGTCTTATCACTCGCCGCTACGGCTCTTTCATGTTCAGCTACCGACACGCCTTTCACGCTGGGAATCATGCCGATGTGCTCAAGCACATGGTCTTAATCCAGCTATTGCAGTATCTGAACCAAAAAGAAACCCCTTACATGGTGATCGACACCCATGCGGGTGCAGGCACCTACCAGCTTGATGGCGAATACGCCAGTAAGAGCGGCGAAGCCGAATCTGGCATAGGACTGCTGTGGGACAGGGACGATGCCCCGACCATAGTGTCAGAGTATCTTGAGCAGATACGTGCACTCAACCCCTCTGGCCGCTTGCGGCATTATCCCGGCTCGCCTTTTTTGGCTGAACACATCATGCGCGAGCAAGATCGCTTGCGCTTGTTTGAGATGCATCCTACCGATGTGCGTCAACTACAAGAGAATTTTCGCAAACTCGAAGCCCACCAAGTGGCTAACGGTGTCAACACAACGACTCGTGGCAAGCGCGTGATGATTCAGCGTGCCGATGGCTACGCGGGTCTGAAAGCTTTATTGCCACCGCCCTCACGCAGAGGGTTGGTGTTGATTGATCCTTCTTACGAAGATAAAGATGACTATCGCAAGGTTAAAGTGGCCATTGAAGAATCGCAGAAGCGTTTCGCTACTGGCACCTTCGCAGTTTGGTATCCAGCCCTAGGTCGACTTGAATCTCAGCAGCTGCCCGAACGCCTTAAGCGCTGCGCTGCCTCGGATTGGTTGCATGTTAGTTTGTCGATTAGCGGTTATGTCGAAGGTCTGGGCTTGCATAACAGTGGCATGTTCATCATCAACCCGCCCTGGACATTAAAGGCCGCATTAGAGCAGGCAATGCCGTGGTTGGCGGATGTGCTGGGTCAGGGAACCGGTAGCTTCGTGCTGCAATCGGGCACTGCAGCACGGGTTAAGAAAGAGCGCGACGAATGAACAAAGCCTTTGTTAAAGAATCGTCTGGCGAGGAGGATGATGACGAACTGGGTCAAGGTCTGCCCCCGATTCCAGCGGGCGCTAAAAATTACATCACACCGCAGGGTTATCAGCGTATTCGCGAAGAACTGTTCAGTTTGATTGATGATCAGCGGCCCGAGGTGGTGAAGATTGTGCACTGGGCTGCATCGAACGGGGACCGTTCTGAAAACGGTGACTACATTTATGGTAAGCGTCGCTTACGTGAGATTGATCGACGAATTCGTTTTTTAACGAAACGTATGGATCTTGCCGAGGTGGTTGATCCCGCGATTCATCACGGCAGCGATCAAGTATTTTTTGGTGCGACCGTCACCTACCTTAATCGTCAGGGCGTTGAGCAAACGATACGCATTGTCGGTATCGACGAGATCGATCCCTTGAATGGAAAAATTAGCTGGGTTTCACCGGTGGCACGCGCACTGACTAAATCAAGAGAAGGCGATGTTGTCACGCTGAATACGCCCTCGGGTCTGGACGAGCTTGAAATAATTGCCGTTGAGTACCCTGCGCCTGTCTGACGTAAAATAATGTATTTCCAAAATTCATAACCCTAGAAATACATGGCTATCGTTTTCCCTACATTGAATCACCCGTTGCGAGTACCTCTCTCCGCGGAAATTCATTCGCGCCCACCGATACGGCTTGAAGCGCCCGAGCGCATCACCCATTTAGGTATCTTTGGTCGTAACGAGCCTGAAGAAAACAAAACAGTCGGTGTGCAGACTCAATTACTGGCTGACTTATGCATACACTTCGGTGTTACTCCACCCGTGGTAGAGGCTAAATATTTTTTTCATGACTTTGGTCGTTTTCGCTTGAAGTGGGAAGGCCACAGCGAATTTTCTAGTTTCACCTTTGTTTCGAGTGTTCATAGCGATTCAAAACCTGAGGGATTATTTGAACGGATGCCTTCCGAAGAGCTCCCTCATGAATGGCTTTTGCGCTTGCAAGGTAAGTTGATGGTGGCAACCCACATCGTGCTTGAGAGCGGAGCGATGCCATCTGATGAAGCTGTACCGCACATGCGTCGCTTATTCGAAGGTAATCCGATTGTAGGTTGCGAAGCATCACAAGCGGCACAGGTTTGGACAGATTTTCAGATTCATGCCAGTGGTTTCGTTCGCTTTGTAGTTCGTGATGCTGGCTTGAAAGGCCAGCAGGCTGGTCGACTAGTGCAACGAATTCTTGAAATTGAAACCTACCGCAAGATGGCAATGCTGGGCTTACCTAACGCGCAGCGCTCTAGTCCAATGCTCAACATTATTGAGGCTGAGCTCGCGTCTCAAACGGCCGCCATGGTCGACATGGATAAGACGGGTCACAAAGGTGACGAAGAAGGCATGGCAGAAGAGCAGCTTCTACTTGAACGTATTACTAGCTTAGCCGCACGACTAGAGCAGCTAGCTGTCGATAACAGCTACCGATTCTCTGCGTCGAATGCCTACTTTAAACTAGTTCATTCGCGCATTGAAGAATTACGAGAGCGCAGGATTGAAGGCGTGCCAACCATCAGTGAATTTATGCAGCGCCGTCTTACACCTGCAATGAACACCTGCTTATCCACTGACCGCCGACAAAAAACGTTGGCAGAACGAATTGCGAATACGAATTCCTTACTGAGAACACGCGTAGGTATCCGTCAAGAGCAACAAAACAATCAAATTCTTCAGTCAATGAATAAGCGCGCGGCGCAGCAATTGCGTTTGCAGCAAGCCGTTGAAGGTTTATCGGTAGTGGCTGTTTCCTACTACCTAGTTGGTTTAGTGAGTTATGCCGGGAAGGCACTCAAAGCTGCAGGCCTACACATTGATACTGACCTAGTGACGGGCATCTCATTGCCTGTACTGGCATTGCTTGTGTGGGTTGGATTGCGGCAAATGAAAAAAAATCTGAGTTAAATCTTCACGCGGCGATGCAAGCGCAACAATGAACGTAAAGTGTATGTTAACCGCGCTCGCGTAAGATGCGTTCAACGCCTTTGACGCGTTTAACATTGCGCATCAGTCGCGCGAGATGAATTCGGTCTTCAACTTGTACGGTAAATTTCAATTCAGACATTAGGCCAGTGTGGTTTTCATCCATGCTGACGTGAACGATATTTGAGTCGGATTCATTGATCTCTGCAGCCAATCGCGCCAGAGCACCTTTTTCATCCTGCAAAAGCACTTGGATACGGCATTCGAAACGACGAGCATGGTCTGCCGCCCAACTCACATCAATCCAACGACTTTGTTCTTTAGCACGCTGACGTTTTGCCACTTCACAATCGGCCACATGAACATGCAATGTCTGGTCGCGTCGCAATTGGCCTGCTAGGGCATCACCTGGAATAGGCAGACAACACGTCGCAAGCTGTACGGACGTGCTGGGTTCGCGCCCTGAAATAATGACTGGCTTGATTTTGCTTTCAGCGCTTGGGATAGATTGTTGTGGTTGGTTTTTGTCAGCCAGGCTTGCTTCCAAGCCTTGAATATGACGCGCAACCAGCATCGCCATGCGCTTACCAACGCCTATCTCTGCGTACAGATCACTGACGGATTTCACGCCGGTTTCATTCAACAGGCGTTCAGCAATTTGCGTAGATATTTTTGAAGGTAGATCAAGTACCGCCAGCGATTGTTCTAACAGCATGCGACCAAGATCAATCGCTTCTTCTCTGTCGATAGTGCGCAAGTGGTGGCGTATCGCAGAGCGTGCTTTTCCAGTTCGAACGAAGGCTAACCAATTCGGCGTGGGGCGTGCATCGTCCGATACATCAATGGCCACGATATCGCCGTTACGCAATTCGGTTTTAAGTGCTGCTTGCTCGTGATTAATGCGTGCAGACACCGCGTGGTCGCCAATGTCGGTATGAATGGAGTACGCAAAATCCAGAGCAGTAGCACCTCGAGGCAGCGCGATGATGATAGATTTTGGGGTGAACACATAGACAGAGTCGGGAAATAAATCAACTTTGACATGCTCAAGGAATTCAGCCGAGTCACCAGTTTGATGTTGAATATCCAGCAGTGATTGCAGCCAGGCGTGCGTGCGCTGTTGCAGATCGGTGAGTTGGCCGTCTCGGTTTTTGTATAGCCAGTGAGCCGCAACACCTGACTCAGCCACACCATGCATATTCTCGGTGCGAATCTGAAATTCCACCGGTGTGCCATACGGGCCAATTAAGGTTGTATGCAGTGACTGATACCCGTTGAGCTTGGGTATAGCGATGTAATCTTTGAATTTACCCGGCATAGGCTTAAACAGCGCATGCAAGTTACCGAGCGCCCTATAGCAGCCATCAAAATTTTCGACCACGACGCGAAACCCATATACATCAAGTACTTGTGAAAAAGTCAGTTGCTTGTTGCGCATTTTTCGATAAATGCCATACAAGGTTTTTTCGCGACCGTACACACCGGCCTTAATGCCAGCGCGATCAAGGGATTCTTTGACGGATGTCAGTATCTTGCTGACCACTTCACGACGGTTCCCTCGTGCAGCACGCAGTGCTTTTGAAATCGTGCGATAGCGCAGCGGGTATAAGTGAGCGAAAGAAAGCTCTTGCAGCTCGCGATAGATATTGTTGAGACCTAAGCGATGCGCGATCGGCACATACACTTCCATGGTCTCGCGCGCAATGCGTCGACGTTTTTCGGATGACATGGCATCCAAGGTGCGCATGTTGTGCAGACGATCGGCCAGTTTGACCAAAATAACGCGCACATCACGCGCCATCGCCAGCAGCATTTTGCGGAAATTTTCCGCTTGCTGTTCGATCTGACTTTGAAATTCAATTTTGTCTAGTTTAGACAAACCGTCGACCAGAGCGGCTACGGGCGCACCAAAGCGCTCGATCAACTCATCTTTACGAACGTCCTGATCTTCCATGACGTCATGCAGCAGCGCAGCCATAATCGCTTGCGCATCGAGTTTCCACTCGGCGCAGATTTCGGCCACAGCAATCGGATGAGAAATGTACGGTTCGCCAGATTTGCGCACCTGACCCAGATGCATCTCATCTGAGAAGCGGTAGGCTTCTTTGATTTTTTTGAGTTCGGCTGGGCTGAGGTATTCAGCCAGCGTCGCAGTTAACTCGGTAACGGACGCAACGCCCACCGCATTCGGTGGACTTTTTTCAGACAGTGGGGGGAATTTCGATGGCGCAGCCGCCGATGTCCTCCGGGCAGCGGAGGGAGTAGGGGTATCAGCGGATGTCGGATTCATCAGAGCCGACCCGTGTTCACGGGGTTATCGTAATTAGCCGGGTACTTTTTTCAGCATTTCTATGCCGACCAGGCCCGCAGCGACTTCGCGCAATGCGGTAACGGTGGCTTTATCGTCCGACAGTACTTTTGGGGTATGACCCTGAAGCAGTTGACGAGCACGATAGGTGGCAACCAGCGTGAGCTGAAACCGATTAGGGATGCGTTTCAAACAGTCTTCGACAGTAATACGTGCCATGATGTCTCCAGAGTTCGGACTAGATTAATTCTGTTTAACGTGAATGCCGAAATTGGCAAATAGAGAGCGATTACGCTCGGCCTGCTGCGAGAACCGGCAGCGTGAGGCTTGTACGATAGCGATTAATTGATTCAACGCTAACTCAAATTCTGTATTGATAATAACATACTCGAACTCAGGGGCATGCTCTATCTCGCTGCCGGCCGCTTGCACTCGTCTAGCAATGACTTCATCAGTATCTTGTGCGCGTTTGCGTAGTCGTTCTTCTAACGTCGCCAACGATGGGGGCAGAATGAAAATACCGACGGATTCGGGGTAGTGTTTTCTAATTTGCTGTGCGCCTTGCCAATCAATTTCTAGCACCACGTCATGACCCGCATTAGTGTGCTCAGACACCATCGTGCGTGATGTCCCGTAATAATTCCCATGCACTGAAGCCGATTCAAGAAATTCGCCTTCTTGTTGACGCTTTAAAAAATCCGATTCGCTCAGAAAAAAATATTCACGGCCATGTTGTTCGCCTGGTCGTGGTGCTCGGGTTGTGCACGAGATGGAGAGCTTAACCGCGGGTTCGCGCTGCAACAGGGCATTCACCAGCGACGATTTACCGGCACCGGAGGGGGCGGCAATGACGAACAAGCTTCCGGATGAGGCGGTTGAACTAGTCATGAGATACGGAATGGGTCATCGGACTTATTCAAGATTTTGTACTTGCTCACGCATCTGCTCAATCAGCAGTTTCATTTGCATGGAGGCGTCGGAGAGTTCTTTTAAGGCGGCTTTCGAACCCAGAGTGTTGGCTTCGCGATTAAGTTCTTGCATCATAAAGTCGAGACGCTTGCCGACTTGGCCGCCTTTTTTCAAAATAGCGCGCGTCTCAGTTAAGTGGCCGGACAAACGCGTCAATTCCTCTGCCACGTCCATGCGAATCCCGTACAGCGTGACTTCCTGACGTATGCGGTCTTGCACTTCATCTTTGCTGATAGAAGTTGTTGGACTGCCTTCAGCCAGGCTAATGCCCAGCGCTTCTTGCATGCGATCAATCGCTTTTTGGCGGAATTGCTCAATCGCTTTGGGAATCAGTGGTGTAATTCGTTGAACAATTTGCTCAATATCAGAGACACGCGAAAGCAACATCGTTTCCAGTGCGGCGCCTTCACGCTCGCGCGACTCGACAAAAGCGTCCAAAACTGTCGCCATATTTGCTTGGACATCAGCCAGAAGATTATCCTCACCGACTTCGCTGTCCGACAGCACACCTGGCCAGCGCAGTAATTCATTTACCGTTAGTGGGCGAGCTTGGTCAAACTGGGTTAATACCTGCTGCTGAGCCTTTGCCAGTGAAGACAACAACGTTTCATTAATTGCCAAACTGGTGCCTGAGTTAGCCTTGCGCCCAAAAGACAAACGGCACTCCACCTTGCCGCGTAGTACCTTGCTCATGATGGCTTCACGCAACAATGGCTCTAAGGCGCGCAGATCATCATTCATGCGAAATTGAAGATCGAGAAACCGTGAGTTGACGCTTTTTAGCTCGAGGGTGATCGTGCCGGCATCGCTCTCGCGGGCGCTGATTGCATAGCCTGTCATGCTGCGAATACTCAAAATAGGGTTCCTATCAGGTGCTTTTGTCTTTACAAAACATTAATAAATCCACACAATTCCGACCCGGGAAATTCACTGCGCAAAGAGATCAATGGTCGTTCAACACAACGCCGCACTGCCAGACGGGCTAGAAATCAGCGGATATCGCATTGTAAAGAAGATTGCAGTCGGCGGCTTCAGTATTGTCTATCTTGCGAAGGATGCTCAAGGCAATGAAGTGGCGATCAAAGAATATCTTCCCGCCGCGTTAGTGCGACGCATGCCTGGTGATCTAGAACCGGTCGTCGCGCGCGAGCATCGCGATTTATATCGAATAGGTTTGAAGTATTTTTTTGATGAAGGTCGTGCACTGGCATCGATTTTTCATCCCAATGTGATTCGCGTGCTGAATTTTTTCCGCGCGAATGAGACCGTGTATTTGGTCATGAGCTACGAGCATGGACGTTCGTTGCAACAGCATGTTGCTAGGCGTCGGAAGAAGGGTGATAAACCGCTAGTATCTGAATCTGCGATACGAGGCATGTTTGCGCAAATCATGGATGCCTTGCGTGAAGTGCATACCCATAAATTGCTGCATTTAGATCTCAAGCCTGCGAATATTTATTTGCGTAACGATGGCACGCCGATATTGCTGGATTTTGGTGCGGCCCGACAAACCCTGCAAACCGATCTATCAACGATTCATCCTATGTATACCCCGGGCTTTGCCGCCCCCGAGCTGCATGCTAAAAAAGAGCTCGGCCCTTGGACCGACATCTACAGCATAGGTGCGTCGATTTTTAATTGCATGGTGGGTGTGCCGCCACAGTCGGCGATTGAACGCGAACGGGACGATCGCATGGATCAATTTTATGCTGAGCTTGAATCCATCTACACGCCTGACTTATTAAAACTGGTGCGTTGGAGCTTAATGCTAGACCCACTGCAGCGTCCACAAAGCGTGTTCGCATTACAAAAAGCCATGCGGTTATTACCCGACTCAATTCAAGCTCCGAACACGTTGCTGTCGCGCTTACGCAAAATGGTGAACTGACGATGCGTTTCTCAATCTATCAACAAAGTCAGGCGGGTGGTCGTGCGACGAACCAAGATCGTATGGGTTACTGCTTTACGCGCGAATCCTTGCTACTGCTACTAGCCGATGGCATGGGCGGGCATTTGCATGGTGAATTAGCGGCTACGCTGACTTTGCAAACCATGGGCTCTCTATTTCAGAAAGCCGCTAGCCTGGTGGTAGCCGACCCCGAAGCTTTTTTGGATGAATTAATTTATTCCTCGCACCTAGCATTACATCGATATCGTTCGCAGAATCGACTCGATGATACGCCTCGCACAACCATCGTCGCCTGTCTGGTGCAAGAGGGCAAAGCACAATGGGCGCATTGCGGCGACTCCCGTCTGTATTGGCTACGTGGCGGCCGTATATTGTCGCGCACCACCGATCATTCGCATGTAGAAAAATTGGTGGCCATGGGGCGCTTGTCACCGCATCAACGTATGCAGCATCCCGATCGCAACAAACTGTATAACTGCCTCGGTGCTCCGACCTTACCCATCATCACCAAGTCATCTGCCGTGAATTTAAAAGAAGGAGATCAGTTGCTGTTATGTTCAGATGGTTTATGGGGCAGCATCCCAGAACATGAGCTTGCGTATCGGCTTTCAGCACGGCCACTTGAAGAAGCGGTTCCGGAGATGGTTAGGAGTGCGGTTCAAATCGGCGGCAAAACCGGCGATAATGTCACTGCGCTGGCGCTGACGTGGCTGGGAGCGGATAACGAGATGGGTGGCGGCACGTTTTTAACCGAGGGTTTGCCGCGCGATCGAGTCATCACCAGCATTCAGCCTGCCCCACAAGATGCTAGCGTTGCGGAGGCTGATCGAAGCGGAGCGCAAGCGATTGAGCAAGCGATGGCACAGATACGAACCGCCAATCAAAAAACATAAAAATTCGAGGATACGTTGTCAAATTCAAATGCATTACGACCTAGTGGTCGCCCCGCTGACCGTTTGCGCGAGGTGCGCTTAACTCGTCATTTCACCCGTCATGCGGAAGGTTCCGTATTGGTGGAATTTGGTGATACCCGTGTGTTGTGCACCGCTAGCGTCGATGAAAAAGTTCCCCCTTTTTTACGCGGGCAGGGCAAAGGTTGGTTAACGGCTGAATACGGCATGCTGCCCCGATCAACTCATACGCGCATGGATAGAGAAGCTGCGAAGGGAAAGCAGTCAGGCCGCACGCAAGAAATTCAGCGTCTGATAGGCCGCTCATTACGTGCAGCGTTTGATTTACAAGCCTTTGGCGAACGCACCTTGCAAATCGATTGCGATGTGTTGCAAGCTGATGGTGGAACGCGCACCGCAGCCATTACCGGCGCGATGGTGGCCTCGTATGATGCATTCACTCGATTACTCAATGCGGGCTCCATCAAAGCCATCCCATTGCGCCACTTTGTAGCGGCGATTTCTGTGGGTGTGTACAAAGGCCTTCCCGTTCTTGATCTTGACTACCTAGAAGATTCTGATTGCGATACCGATATGAACGTTGTCATGAACTACGCAGGACACTTTATTGAAGTGCAAGGTACCGCTGAAGGCGATGCGTTTGATCGTCAAACCATGAATCAACTACTCGATTTAGCTGAATCAGGCATTTCAGAGTTGCTTCGTCTGCAAAAGCAAGCGCTTGGATTAACGACGTGATTCTCAGCTTTATGCGCGGCTTGAAGCACACAGGGGCAGTAAATCAAATTGTATGACGAAGCGTCTCGTTTTAGCCTCTGGCAATCTCGGCAAGCTAGCAGAATTTAGTCGCTTTCTGCAGCCACTCGGTTTTGAGTTGTGCAATCAAACCGAGCTCGGCATCAGTGAAGCCGATGAACCGCATTTCACCTTCATTGAAAATGCCTTAGCCAAGGCACGTCATGTTGCACGCCAAAGTGGTTTGCCAGCTTTGGCCGATGATTCAGGCATCTGCGTGCCTGCATTAGGTGGCGCACCTGGAGTGCACTCTGCACGCTTTGCTGGTGAGCCAAAATCTGATCAAGCAAATAACGCTAAGTTAGTTGTAGAACTACGCTCACAATCAAATAAAAGCGCTTACTACTATTGCGCGTTAGTTTATTTCCGTAGTGCCGATGATCCCCAGCCGGTCATTGCCGAAGGTCGATGGGATGGCGAAATTATTGAAATAGCGCGCGGGCAGGATGGCTTTGGCTATGACCCACATTTTTGGATAGCTAGTCTGGGTAAAACCGCCGCCGAGCTTGATCCTGCTGAAAAAAATCAGCTATCACATCGCGGGCAAGCGCTGCGTCAATTAGTCGCTAAGCTTGCATGATTCCGATTCGCCCTGAACGTCTGCAAGCGATTCCTCGCAACGTGGTGGATAGCTATTTAAAACCGGGCTTGCTTAATCTTGCAGCGCTACCGCCGTTATCACTGTATGTGCATTTTCCGTGGTGCGTTCGTAAATGTCCGTATTGCGATTTCAACTCGCATGAAGCAGGTAGCGAATTAGCAGAGCAAGCCTATTTGAACGCCTTGCGTTCCGATCTCGAACAATCACTCCCCTTAATTTGGGGTCGTAGGATTGTGAGTATTTTTATCGGTGGTGGCACTCCTAGCTTAATGTCAGCGGCGGGGCTTGATCAGTTAATGTCCGACATCCGTAGTTTGCTGCCTTTAGAGCCGAACGCAGAGATCACCATGGAAGCGAACCCGGGGACCTTCGAAACAGAAAAATTTATTTCATTTGCTAATAGCGGCATCAATCGACTCTCCATTGGCATACAGAGCTTTAACGATAAACATCTGAAAGTCTTGGGCAGAATTCATGATGCTGAAGAAGCGCGGCGCGCAATCGCTATTGCACAAAACAGTTTTGAAAACATTAATCTTGATTTGATGTATGGCCTGCCAGAGCAAACCCTCACAGAGTCAGAGCACGATTTGAATACCGCGCTATCGTTTGAAACCAATCATCTCTCTCTGTATCACTTAACGATGGAAGCCAATACAGTCTTCGCAAAATATCCTCCCAACTTACCGGATGACGACGCAACTGCAGCCATGCAGCAGATGCTGATTGAAAAAACAGCTGCAGCTGGCTACAAAAACTATGAAATTTCCGCCTATGCACGTGCAGGTCAACGCGCCAGACACAATCTTAATTACTGGGAGTTTGGCGATTACTTAGGCATAGGCGCTGGGGCGCATTCCAAGATCTCATTCCCGCACCGAATAATTCGACAATCGCGCTACAAACAGCCGGATAGCTACATGCAGCAAACAACTAGTGGCCATGCAGTCTACGAAGAAGCTGAAATCAGCCGTGATGATCTGGGGTTTGAGTTCATGATTAACGCGCTTAGACTGACAGACGGCTTTGAAGTCAGGCAGTTTAGCGAGCGCACAGGCCTGACTTTGCAAACAGTTGAATCCGCGCTGAATAAGGCCGAAGCTAAGGGCTTGCTGTACCGCGATCACTTAAAAATCGCCCCCACTGAGCTTGGCAGACGTTTTTTAAATGACTTACAGCAGATCTTTCTTCCCGATTGAGTATAATGTTCACCTCGTTAGTACCTAGGAAGCGTGGCCGAGTGGTTTAAGGCACCGGTCTTGAAAACCGGCGAAGGTGTGAGCCTTCCGTGAGTTCGAATCTCACCGCTTCCGCCAAATGCACCTGTTCAGGTTCATTATTGATTCTCCATAACAAAGCGTCACGTGCATTTGGCTAATTTAGTGGCCGTCTATTCACTGGCACCTTGCCAGTCGTCGCAAAGCCAATAATGAAAATGTGAGAGCTGTCGTCCTAAATGGATGACTGGCAGCGTATCTAGATCTTTGCACTGCTTGAATTGGTTTGGGCCGACTGGAGCACTTCGACTCATTTGAGACCAGTCGATCACGATCATGCGCTCACCAGCTAATGGTCGGCCGAACCATAAGTCAAACTGGCTTAACTTATTCTTTAGTATTTTTACGGGCAACGGACGAGCATACCAAGCAAGTCGGCTGGCTAAAGTCCAATTGGCGACTGCTAGCGTTTGCACACCTTCTTGTTGCGCCAATTGCATTGCGCGTTTTGCGCCAGCGGACCAGCCGTAGAGGTCGGCGATTGGATTGGTTGCAGACTTTGTTTGACCGGGTAGGCGGTTGATATCTGCTTCACTTTCGCTTTGCACACCGCCAGCAAAAAGTAATGTGATGATCACCGCGAGTAGTGCGATTTGTATCGTCAAACCAATCGATAACCAGCGCGGCCAACGTGATTTTTCGCTCCACAGCATGGCAGCACCCGCCGCTGCCATGGGTAAAGCAGCCATCACGGAGGGAGTGACCCAGTGCGGCAAGGTGCTACCGCGACCTGATAAAAATAGCCATAACAGTAGGCCTGGGAGCATGAAGTACAAGCTGAATCTGATCGGGCTTGGTGCTATGCCTTGCCACGAGTGTTGCAGCTCGCGCCGATCACGCCAGCTAACCCAAGCTAGTACGGGCAGCGCTACACCAAACGCAATCCAAATAACACACCAAAAGCGCAAGGATGAACCTGCTCGCCACTGATTACTGCCGGCTGCATGATTGAGTTGGTAGTGGAAAGATACCCAATCGTGCTGGCTGTTCCAGATAAACACAGGTGCGACGATGATGGCAGCTACTAGCACAGCGACCCATGGACCGGCTCTCAACATGAGTCGTGGTCCATAGCGATGCAATAACACTAGCAACACACCCACAGCATTTAGGAATGCGGTGTATTTCGCTAAACCGGTAAGTCCGAGTAAAACTCCTAGTAGGACCCAGAGACTAAGCCGAGGATTTTCATGCGCGCTGCATAAATGCCACGTCGTCAGCATGACAGCCAAGGTCAGTGGCATCAGCAGGGTGTCTGGAACTAAGGCAATGCCCAGCAGATGCAGCATGGGGCTGAGACCAAACAACACGATATCGGCGCGCAGGGCTTGGGTATACGTAAAGTCTGGGAATAGTTGATCAGATAGCGCCATCAACAAAATGCTGGTGAGCAGCCAGCAGGTCATTGGGACGATGCGTAGCGCTAAGCCAGAGCCGCCGGCTTGCAAAAAGGGCCATTGCAACCAACCGACTAGAGGTGGGTGATCGAAATAGCTCCAGTCAAGGTGCAGAGCATATAAGGCGTAATGCGCTTCGTCTGCAGATAGCTCGAGAGTCAGCGACAGCACTACATGCAGCAGAGCGCTTGCCGCCAAAAGCAGCGAGGTGCGTTTTGATATCGAGAGGCGCAACATTGATTGGTTTACTTAGGGGCCTTTGCGTTGCGGCCAAACGAACAGGGCCGTCGCCGAATAATTCCACATCAGGCCGACTAAGATGCCTGCTAAGCCAGAGAGTATCCAATCGCCGGAATCGTTGAAAATAAATGAGGCCACGCCGACATTCGCAAAAGCACCTAAGCTACAAGCGAGTACAAATTTTAGTAGGCCACCAAAATAGCGCATGCCTTTTAACTGCTTGTCGCGGTACGTGAGCGAGTTGTTTAATGTGAAGTTAAAGACCATAGCAATAGATGTTGCAGCGGCTTGGCCCAGAGTAAAGTTATCGGGCACCACAAAGCGCGAGATTCCTAATGCCAGCAAGTGAACAAAAACACCGGTACCACCGATCAAAGCAAATGAGACGAAGCGTATCGGCAGATAGCGTCCTACCATCTTATCAAGCAGCAGCATCAGGTAATCCCACATAACTCGATTGTCGAGTTTGCTTTCGCCATGTTGGCGTATCCCGAATTGATAGGGTAATTCACGAATGCGAAGTGGCTTTTCAGCAGACACGATTAGGTCAAGCATGATCTTGAAACCTATGTTGGAGAGCTTGTACACGGCACCATCAATAACTTCTCGGCGCAACATAAAAAACCCACTCATGGGGTCGCGCACTTCCAGTTTAAGTAAACGTTGGCTGAGTAAAGTAGCTATGGCGCTGCCGCGTTGCCGCTTAGTGTCCCACTCACCGACTCCACCACCCTCTATATAACGAGTGCCTATCACCAGATCGTAAGGCTCGTCACGCAAGCTAGACAGCATGGCAGGTAAGATGGTTTCGTCATGCTGCAGGTCGGCATCCATAACCGCCAGGTAGGTTGCAGTAGAGGCCAGCATGCCCTCGACGCACGCACTGGATAAGCCGCGACGCCCCACTCGACGCAGACAGCGGACACGCGGATAACGACTCGCCAGCGATCGCAACACAGTGGCAGTAGCGTCAGGCGAATCATCATCAACGAAGATGACTTCCCAGTTCACCCCTTCAAGTACTTTGTAAAGACGTTTAATGAGAGGCTCAACATTGGCCGCTTCGTTGAAGGTAGGAATAACCACGCACAGTGTGATACCCAAGGCGCTTTCGTCAGTACCTGCTGAAGTTTGGCTAGGGAGAGATTTTGGCGGAGTAAGGGAAAAGTTCTGTTCAATCAATGGGAGTCTCCGACCTGCTTAAACAGAACCGTGTTTAGGTAATGGCGACGTAGTGAAATAATCGCTAGTAGAGCGGCACCAATACCTAGTAGCAGGTTGGGCACCACTTCTAAAGGATTCTCAGCGGCAGACCAAAACATGATCCCGGGACAAACAAATTGCAAAACAAGGATGGCCCAAACCCAATACCCCTTGCTTAGACTACTAGCCCATGGCTTTCGTTGTTCATGCCATCCAGCTGCACAGGCCATCAATAATCCAATGCCGAAACCAATCACCACATCCGCGGGCCAGTGCGCACCAATAACAATGCGCGAGAAGGCCACTAGCAGCGCGATAAACAGACCGGCCCAAGAGGTAAAGTCAAAACGGTGTTTTGAATTGGGGTGGTTAGAGGTGAGCCATAGAATGCCTAGTACAGCACCCGCAGTAAGGGCATGGCCTGATGGCATAGAGCTCATGCCAGTGACTGGAACCCCCATTAGGTGCAGGGCATCCGGGCCCATTACGGATACTGGACGCGCAACCGAAAAAAACTTTTTCATTAGCGGTAGCAGCAAGGCGGACAGTAAAAAGCAGCGAAAAAATAAAGCACTACGCTTACCAGACCCCAGATCTAGGGCTGCCAAAATAGCGAAGGCTGGCCAGCCACGTCCTAAATTAGTCAGAAATAGCCAGACAACATCTTGGCTGATCGGCTGCATGTGTACCGCAACCATCCATGCCCTATTGAGCTCAGAAAACTGCAGCAGGATGCCGGCGCAGAGAAGCACCAAAGCAATTGAAATTAACCCACGTCTAAGTTGGACAGTAGGTGTGTCTTGCTGCGATGAAGGAAATAAGGCCTTAGGTAGTTCTGCCGGTTGCACCGAACACCCCGCGCCGCTGTGCCAACCGATCAATATCGGCGCCTATTCTGCCAATTAGCAAAGCCACACTGAAAGGAAAACTAAAGCCAATACGAAAGATCGCGAGTTGGATCACAAGCTGCCGCGCCAAAATGAACCTGCACGCCAAGCATTGTTTCAAAAAAGACATAACTCATTTCCCCAACAGAGGTTAAGCCCCCAGTTGAAGAAGAGTATACCAAAAGCAACGTTGCTACTAATCTAGATTGCGTTTAAACAACTTTACTGGCAAAGATAAATAAATGAGGTTTATTCATCAGTTTTTGAAGGTTGATCGTAATTAACCAGTTTTGACCGAATATCTTTTACTTTCAAAAACAAAATCACCAAGGTGGTTGGTAGTGTTATGACGTTGGCTGCGATGATAGGTAACGATTTAATTAAAACTCCATAGATCAACCACAGCGTGACGCCGATCGTGAAGGTCACATACATATTGAATGAGATGCCTGATAAATCTCGTGTCTTCCAAGAGTGCAAAGCCTGAGGCAAAAATGCGGTGGTGGTCAAAATGGCGGCTATAAAGCCTACAACTTCTATATATTCTGAATTCATAAGGTCATTGCGGGAAATGGATGCTTCAAAAAGTCATAGCTACTTTTTTATTATGACCTAGTCCGCGCCAAAGCGGGGCAGTTGACACTGAAATGAAAAAGCTGGCCGACAGTGACTGTCAGACCAGCTTATTGAGGTCGTAAATTGATTATCGACGATCTTGATTAGATTCCGATTTTCCAGTGGATGAGCCGCTTGCGCTTCCAGACGATATATTCGCTAAAGCTTGTTTCAGACTATCAGCGCCGGCATTACTAAACTTTCCGTTAATGATGTCTGCTGATGCGACATTACGCGTTTGTTTATAGCAAGCGTTGGTCAGACGCTGATTAAAGCGAATGTCATTGACGCCAATCGTTGCGACGTTGCCGAATAGTCCTTTAGTTGCTGTCCATGCGGTGGCATCACCAGCACCAGTTGAACCTTCTGCTACCTTGGCCCAGTTAATGACCGTAAGTCCGGTATCAGCGCTCAAAGAAAAATTATTTTTGTCGGTGAATCGTTGGACCGCTTTATCATTATTTAAAACAAACGCCACTGAACCTGCCTGCGCACCTGCTTGCGCGCCTATGCTTATTCCTCCGATGTTGTAGAACACTGGGTTAGTCCAGTTGCCACTCGCTTTTTTAACTAGCAAAACTCCTGCGCCTCCGTGAGCTCCTATTCCCAACGCTGCACGACCGTACGTCGGAACAATAAAAACACCCGAAGCATCTTGCAGTAATTTACGCATGGTGGCGTCTGATTCCAGCTGCCTAACCACAACTAATGCATCGTCAACATGCTTTGTTGAAGAAATTTCAGGGCTACGTTTGCCTTCAAGAGCGGGCGAGGGTGCGACCTCGGATGCTTCGTTTGATTGCGCGGCAGCGAGATTCGAAAAAAGGATTGCGCTTGTAAATCCTGTAATCAGGCATGCAGCAAAACAGGTTTTTAGTAGAGGGTATTTCAATTGTATTTCTCCTTTGAGGATGGTTCAGATCAGCCCGAATGCCATAGCAAATCACGCCAGTGCCTATGCTCATGCCCAAAGAAGTCTACGAATTTGTGTTCCATCAATCATTTAAGACGAGTCACCGAACTAAATTCAAACGAAGTGAATTGCTATGACTCAATTCCGAATTACCAGCCAATGGAGATTCAAAAAGCTAAGTGAATTGAGGAGTAGGGAGTATTCGACTGTACGCAAAGCAAGCAGAAAAAAATCAGCCCCAGTACCTAATTTAGGTAGTGGGGCTGTTTTAGTGAGTATGACGTTTTTAATAAACGCTGTTCTCTTAGGGGGCGTGCGTTCCCCCTGTTGTTGTTATTAGCCGGTATAGGGTCGCAGAAGATATCCAACCAACTCACGATTCATCAGATTGCCCTGGGCCACCATGGCCGCTGCAGAGGATTGACGAATTTGTGCCGCCGCCAAGTTAGTAGCTTCTTTTGCAAGATCAGCACTCATGATGCTGTCGTACTGTTTTTGATTATTCTGGATATTTTGATTATTCAGGTCACTGCTAAAGCTTAATGAGTCTTCATAAGCGCCGATAGTCGTCATGTAACTGGTGGCGGTCGTTATGGCCGTATCTAGGGTAGTAATACCCGTTGATGCCGTAGTCGTTGACGTACTCAAATCAATGGCAGCAATACCTAACCCGGTCGAACTCATATCCGAAAAAGTCATCGTTTTAGTTTGAGTGGCATCGATACCTGTTTGAACAGCGACCGATGTCGTCGTGCCATCCATGACTGACGAGCCGTTATAGGTAGTTCTGGCCACAACATTCGTGAGGTCAGTTAGATAACTCGTATACGTTGTTTGGTACGTCGCGCGGGTGGTGTCATTGTTTTCACCGGCTGCTGTGACGGCGAGCTCACGCATTTTCGTTAGTATTTCCGAAACCTGGCTTAACGAGCTATCGATGGACTGAACCAAGGTAGTGCCTTGATTGATGTTGTCAATCGCCTTGCTGTAGGAGCCGATGTACGACTTCAGCTTGACCGCACGGGCGTAACCGGCGGGATCATCTTGGGCAGAATTAATTTGTTGCGAAGTGCTGATGCGCTGCTGTGCTTTGCCAGCGTCAATGTTCGCTTTGTTAAGCGCCGAGGCCGCAATATACGAATTCGAGAAATCTGTATTGACCATAAGTCTGCTCCGAGATTTTCTTCTGCGAGGGTTTCGCATTTGAAGTTGAACGGAGCATAAATTGAAAAAACACGAGATTGAAAAACTTTAGGCTTTTTTGCATCTTTTGCTTTTATTTGCACAGTTTGCGGTTGTTATTGCTAAAGTTTTTCAATAGGCAGTTTGCGTGAGTTTTCTTTTACGTTCTTTACATTAGAAAACAGCAAGTTAATGTGCTTTCTTTCGATACCAAAGGTAATCTTGCATTCTGGTCATTATTCCAATTACTGGATTAATTTGAGGCTTTGAGACAGCAAATTCAAAATAGTTACGTCGAAATCATCAGTCAGGTACGGTATTTGCTGTGTGTGATTTGCGGGTGACTGTTTTCCGACGTATTACCAAAAATGGGTTAGCGGTCATAAGAGCATGTAGGTTGATCTGTTGGCACTCTATTGCTTAGCGCTAGCTCGGCAAATTTAAAAATTTTGTTAAAAACGATTATCGGATTTTAGATGCCCGTATTTCCGGCCAGTTATGACAGTGCACAAGTAGCCGCATTGTCAACATCTTATTTCTCGTCGTTGTCGACAGCGCAATTATCTGCGTTCACGACGACCGAGATGACCTATATCGTCACGGCTCAGCTTGATGCACTGAGTACTACACAGTGGAGTTTGTTAACCACAGATCTATTAGTTGCCTTAACCACAAACCAGGTCGCCGGAATTTCAACCGATGATCTGCAGAGCCTAACTTCTGCGCAAGTTTCGTTAGGCATTGGCTCGGATATTTCTGCTTTTGGCACTAACCAAGTCAGTGTGCTTTTAACGGCACAAATGGCTGGATTGAGCACCTTACAGGCAAGCGTGCTGGGTACTGCCCAGATTGCCGCAATCGATTCAGCTGATGCCGCGGTATTGACATCCACAGTGTTGGACACGCTTTCGAGTACACAGATTGGTTCGTTCTCGACCAGTGCCGTAGCAGCATTGACGACTGCTCAAGTTTTACAAGGTATCGGTACCGATATTTTAGGTTTTAGTACTTCGCAGATGACTGCGTTAACGACAGCCCAAGTATCGTCGTTAACAACGTTTCAAGTATCACTATTAAGTACAAGGCAAATATCCGGGTTTGAATCCCAGGATGCGGCAGCACTTCCAACGGCCAACATTCTCACCTTAACCAGCGCGCAATTATCTGGTTTTAGTACTCAGGCAATTTTTGCCATGAGCACGTTGCAGTTGGTCAATGGCTTTGGTACTGACATTTCTGGTTTGACAACTGCGCAAATTGCTGCCTTGTCAACCAGCCAATTTATCGCCCTAACAACCGACCAGCTGGCTGCCAGTACGGGTATTGGCTTTGGAACGGATCAGATTGTCGCGCTGACTACAGCTCAGGCCGGGGCGTTAACCTCCTTTCAAGCCTCGGTGCTTACCACGGCTCAGGTAGCGGCTTTTGAGTCTATTGATGCACAAGCTTTAACTACGCAAGCAATTCAGGCTCTATCGACGGCACAGCTGTCGGCGCTGAGTACAGCAGCTGTTTCAGTGTTAACTACAGCTCAGCTCGTGTTCGGTGTCTCAACCGATATTATCGGTTTAAGCTCAAGCCAGATTGTTGCCCTCAATACCCAACAAGCTGCCGTCATTACCTCTGAGCAGGCGAGTGTGCTTGGTACAGCGCAGATTGCTGCGTTTGAGACTGCCGATGCCTCCGCCTTGACGACGCAGGCAGTGATGGTGTTCACCACCGCCCAGCTGGCGGCACTAAGTACAGCGTCAGTCGCTGCCTTAACAACTAATCAGATTTCTTTGGGTGTCAGTGCGGACCTGTATGGCTTTGGTACAGCCCAGCTTGCTGCGCTCACTACCAGGCAGACCGCTGTATTCAGTAGCCAGCAGGTTGATGGGTTAGGAACTGCTCAGTTAAGTGCTCTGACTCCAAGTCAGCTTGAGGTGATCTCGGCGACCGCGATTGTTGGAATAGGGTCTGATATCACCGGGTTGGGTACGGCACAAATCGCAGGTCTTGTAGATTCGCAGACGGCAGTGCTGACCACTTCGCAGGTTTTATTGCTAAGCACGGCTCAAGTCGCTGCCATTGAGGCTCTTGATCTACAAAGCATGACGACTCAAGTCATTGGGACGTTAACAACCGCACAACTTGCCGCCATCAGTACAGCCGCTATTGCTGGTTTGACCGGCTCACAGCTGGCTTCAGGAATCAGTTCCAACCTCAGTAGTTTGTCCACCTCTCAAGTGAGTGGATTGAGCGCACTTCAGGTCTCGTCGTTTACGACTTTGCAGGCTACTTTACTGTCGACCGCTCAAATTGCGTCATTAAGTGCAGTAAATTCTGCCAGTCTGAGTACTCAAGCCGTACTGGCAATGAGTGCAACGCAAGTGGGCGCGTTTGGCACGGCCTCGATCGCTGCATTGACAACCGCTCAGGTTGTTAATGGAATGAGCGCAGACATCTCAGGCTTGAGCACCGCGCAATTGGGTGCGTTAAGTACGGCCTCAGTATTTGCTTTGACGACTGACCAAGTGGCCTCTAGCGTGGGTTCCGGTATTGTCGGAATGGGCACTGCTCAAATGGTGGCGCTGAATACCGCCCAGTTTGCCTCGCTAACCACCGCTCAAGTATCCTTGCTGAGTACAGTTCAAATAGCGGTCATCGAATCTATCGACGCTGCCAATATCAGCACTCAGGGTATTTTCGCGCTCACAGCTTCGCAAATTGGTTCGTTTACGACTGCATCAATTGCAGCATTCACAACTGCGCAATTGGTTTCAGGCGTTGGAACCGACATCACTGGCCTGAGTACGGCACAGATTTTAGGACTAACTAGTGCTCAGACGGCCGCGCTGACTACTCAGCAGTTATCGCTGTTTAGTACGGTGCAGATCTCTGCGCTGGAGACGATTGATGTCCTGAATCTATCGACCCTAAGTTTAACTATTCTCTCTGCCGCTCAGGTGGCCGGCTTTAGCACTGATTCTGTTGCTGTGTTGACCACCAGCCAGCTTGTGAATGGTGTTGGTACAGATATTTCAGGTTTCACAACTGCCCAAGTCGGTGCCATGACTACGGCACAACTGGGCGCATTAACCACGGATCAGCTGGCTGCTAGCACTGGCGCTGGTTTTGCTACAGCGCAGATCGTGGCATTAACCACCGCTCAGGCGGCAGCGTTAACGACGCTGCAGGCGGTATCACTAACCACCGCACAGCTGGCGGTGTTGGAATCCGCAGATGCGCAAAGTCTGACGACGCAAACCGTAGCGGCACTAACCACCGCGCAAGTAGCGGCATTGACTACCTTGTCGATATCGGCATTGACGACGGCCCAAGTTGCGTTCGGAATTGCTGCAGATATTTCAGGATTTACGACCAACCAGGTCGTGGCATTAACCACTGATCAAGCGGCCGTGCTCACCACGCAGCAGCTTGATGCACTGACTTCGGCACAACTGAGTGTCCTCGAAACACGCGATCTACTACTGATTTCTTCGGCGGCGATTGCTGGAATTGGCGACGACATTTTTGGTTTAACCACCGCACAAGTAGTCGCGCTGGCCACCCCTCAGGTGGTAGCCCTCACCACGCGCCAGCTTTCGTACCTGAGCACGGCTCAAGTCGCGGTTCTTGAAACTGACGATCTCTACAACTTAAGCACGCAGTCAGTTCAAGCTTTTAGTACCCTCCAGTTGAATGCGATTGTCACCGCCGCTATGGCTGTGTTGACGACGAACCAGATTGTCAGTGGACTAAGCCAGTCGATTGCATCACTAGCAACGGCACAAATTAACGCCTTGACCTCGGCTCAGTGGGCGAGCGTGGCATCAACCCAAGCGGCGGTTCTGACCACGGCTCAGCTGCAAGTGTTAGATACCGGCGACATTATCAGCTTGACCACTCAGGCAGTTGCTGCCCTGACTACTGCCCAATTGAGTTCCTTGAGCACGCAAGTAATTGCAGCTTTAACGACGGCGCAAGTACTTGGCGGCGTCGACACCGATATAGTGGGTTTTGGTACGGCGCAATTGGCGGCATTGACGACGGCTCAAGCGGCGGTTTTGTCCTCAGCCCAATTAAGTCTTCTATCTACGCTTCAAATTTCTGGCTTAGAAACAGCGGAGGTAAAGAGCCTCAGTACGCAAGCCCTCGTGAGCCTCACCAGCACACAGATTGCCGCGCTGACGACCGCCAGCATCGCAGCCTTGTCGACCGAACAATTAGTGCTCGGTGTGGCTGCCGATATTGTGGGCTTTAGTGCAGCACAAATTATTAGCTTGACAACCACACAAGCGGCAGCCTTGAGCACACAGCAAGCGTTGGCCTTGTCGGTCACCTTAATTGCTGCTTTTGAAACTGCCGATGCGCAGGTGCTCAGCACCAGTACCTTATCGACCCTAACCAGTGCGCAAATCGGCTCATTTGGCACCGATGCAATCGCCGCGCTAACGACTCAGCAGATTTCGGATGGCGTGGGAACTGACATTGTCGGCTTGAGTACCGCTCAATTTGCCGCATTGTCAACCGCTTCAGTGGCAGCGTTCACGACGCAACAACTGGTGGCCGGTGTTGGCTCAGGCAGTCTTGGCCTAGGTACAGCGCAAATCGCTGCACTTAAAACTGATGCGATTGCTGCGCTCACGACTAGCCAAGTTCAGGTATTTACCACCAACCAGCTAGTGGCTTTGAGCACTAGCCAAGTGGTGGGTTTGACCTCGTCACAATTGAAGGCGCTCTTGACCGCACAAATCAGTGCGCTCGAGACTGCAGATCTGGCGGTCATAGGGACCGCTCAGTTGCAAGGCTTGACGACGGATCAAGTACAGGCGTACTCATCGCTGCAATTTGTAAATTTATTAACAGCGCAAATTGCTGCGCTAACCACAGTGCAATTCAGTGCACTCGGCACCAATCAGATAGTTGCGCTGACTACCAGCCAAATCACTAGCCTAACTTCAGACCAAATTAAGGTTCTGTCAGCAACAAAAATTGCGAGCTTGGAAACCACGGATTTTGTGCTTTTCAGTGTCAGCCAAATCTCTGGATTGGCAACTGCCCAGGTCGCAGGTTTGACGACGACGCAGGTGACGTCGATGACGACGGCCCAGGTTCAGGCGTTGGCAGCTGCGCAAATGGTGGTGCTCGGTACGTCACAAGTGGTTGCACTAAATACAGCACAAATAGCCAGTTTAACAACGGCTCAAGTTGTGTCACTCACTACCAACCAGATCACAGCTATTGAGACGTTGGATGTTAGTGCTATATCTAGCTTGCAGATATCAGCGCTGTTAACCGCGCAGGCAAGTGTTTTTGGTGTTGAGCAGATCAATGCTTTAAGTACCAGTCAGTTCCGAAGTTTATCGACTGCGCAATTACTGACATTTAGTTCGAGTCAGGTTGGGGCACTCGACACCACGGATTTAGGCGCACTGACTACGGCGCAAGTTTTAGGTCTGAGTACAGCGCAGTTGACCTACTTGACCACGAATCAAGTACCGGGTCTGACAACAGCCCACTTGCAAGTGGCAACTACGGCTCAGCTGCAAGCGCTCAACACGTTTAATTTAAATAGTTTGACTACAGCTCAGTTTGCCGCGTTGAGTACCACTCAGCTGGCCAGTATGCTAACGGTTCAAATTCAAGCGCTAACCACTGATCAACTTTACACCCTCGACACCACAGAACTTACCAAGCTGGGTACGGCCCAAATTAAGGCCATGTCGACGCTCCAGGTCATTGGTTTGTCGACCCTACAATTCAGCAACCTGACGACCGAGCAGATTAGTGCGCTTTGCTCTAATCAGCTTCTTGAGTTAACCGATGATCAACTAATCTCGTTTACGACGGCACAAATTGTTGCATTACAGACGAAACAACTGGTTTATTTCGCGACAGATGAGATTGCCGTTCTCGAAACCGCAGACGTAGCGGCCCTGACGACCAACCAAATTCAGGCACTGGGTACGGCACAGATTAGTGCGTTAAGCCTGACTCAACTAACTAACTTAACCACGCGTCAAGTTGCTAGTTTGACCGTCAACCAAATCATGGGGCTGACTGCAGATCAGCTCGATACTCTCGGCACGGCTTATTTCTCTAACCTGACCACGATTCAACTGCAGGCCTTGACCTCAACGCAGGTTTCCAGCATGACGACGGCTCAGCTGGCTTTCCTAACTACAGGGCAGTTCTCAGGCATTTTAACTAATCAGGTAACTGCCTTAATAACTAGTCAGGTCTCCGCACTCACGGCTACCCAGTTTGGTGTGTTGAATGCGAGTCAGTTGCTGGTGTTCTCGACCGATCAAATCGCCGCTATTGAAACGGAAGATATCGGCGCTCTGGTAACCGCCAATATCGCTGGATTAACAAGTCGGCAGCTGATTGCGTTAACCGAAGATCAAGTTGATGCATTAGCAACTAATCAACTGCGTAGCCTGACAACTAAGCAAATTACAACGCTGAGCGAATCTCAAGTCAAAACGCTGTCAGCACAAGCCGTTAATAGTTTCCAGACGGCCCAGATCCAAGCGGTGCTTTCGGCTCAACTGCAATGGCTTGATACGACACAGATCACCGCACTCAAGACAGATCAGCTGTCGGTCGTTACGACTGCACAGTTGAGTGCGTTCGACTATACGCAAATAGCCGGTCTAACGACCCAACAGATTACTGCCTTCACAACGCGGCAGATAGCGGCACTTAACTCGGTTCAGTTACAAGCGATCGAGACCGCAGATTTTGAACGCCTGACCACGTTGCAAATCGGAGCGTTGACGACTAGACAAGTCGCTGCTTTGACTACGGATGAAATCGTTGCGCTTACGACTCAACAGGCAAGCATCCTGAGTGCCTTACAGATAAAGGCTTTGACCACGGAACAAGTCTCATCGATTGAGACCGCGGATTTAAGCGGCATGACGACCACGCAAGTGGTTGCCATGACCACCGCACAGATTAATGCCTTGACTACGCATCAGATACGCGATTTGTATACCAGCCAGATCACGAGATTCGGTACAGCTCAAGTACGTGCACTGAGCACTGAACAGGTAGTTGATTTGACTACGGCGCAGGTCAGCTCATTGAGCGTAACACAGGTCGCTGCATTTACCAACTATCAGGTCAGTGTGATTGAGACCATTGATTTAGTTTCTTTGGCAACTAATCAGATAATTGTGATTAAGACTGACCAGTTGCGAGCCTTGACCAAGGATCAGCTGAATGTACTGACGACGTCTCAAACTCGCGCCTTCAGCCAAGTGCAGATGAAAGCACTAACAACGGATCAGATTCAAGAGTTGATGACTGAGCAGCTCGTCAGCATGAGCACCCTGCAGTTGGTTGCATTGACGACAAACCAGATCAGGGCATTTAAAACCGATCAGTTGACGTCGTTGACAACGCTTCAAGTTAGAGGTCTGGCCGTCACTCAATTGGCTGCGCTATCCACCGATCAAGTGATTGGCATAGAAACCGAAGATCTGACTGCACTCGCCACATCGCAGGTGCAGGCGTTCTCGACCTTGCAGTTCCAGGCGCTATCGGCCGACCAGATGACCAGTCTGACTACCAGTCAGATTCGATTCCTGTCATTGGCTCAAGCAAGGAGCCTGACCACAGATCAAATTGAAAATTTGACGACCACGCAGGTACTTTCTCTGTCCGTCGCTAACTTGCAGGCGATGACGACCTTGCAAGTCAGTTCGATTGAGGCAGTCGATTTTGCGGCATTGTTAACGACCCAAGTCGCGGCAATCACCGTAGCGCAATTAAAAGGCGTTGCCACGCATCAGATAGCTGCGATCACTACCGCGCAAGTTCGAGCTCTCACTGCAGCCCAATTAAAAGCGTTTACCACTGAGCAGATTGTTGCGTTTGAAGCCGATGACCTGGGGCTATTTTCGGCGGCCCAAATACAAGCGTTGACTGGAGCTCAGTTAACTCAGCTTAGCGCCAATCAGATTACAGGCCTGGAAAGTACGCAATTACAATCATTCGCTGCAGCTCAGGTGTCTTTTCTGACGACCAACCAATTAGCTAGCTTATCGGCTGAGCAAGTTTCTTATTTGAGTACCATGGTTTTGATGGCACTCACGACTTTGCAAATGTCATCGATTGATGCGTCGGATATTTCATCCTTTACGACTAGGCAAATCCAGTCGCTACTGGTGACACAATTAAAAGGATTGACGGATAACCAGTTTGATCAGTTGTCCACCATGCAAATTCGCGCGTTGACCGTGGCTCAGATTCCATTATTGAGCACCGGACAAATTGACCGGCTCTCCAATAATCAATTAGAGGCCATGAGTACCCAGCAGATCCTTGCGTTCAGTGTGGCGCAGGTGAAGATGTTAAGTGGTTCAGACTTCTCTGCACTAAGCACTGCTCAAGTAGCTGGCATGTCGGCGACACAAATTAAGGCGCTCACCACCGACCAAATTTCCGCTATGTCGGACGATCGCATCAGTGTATTGACGGCCTCTCAGATTGCTAGCTTAGCTACCAATCAAGTTGCGGCCATGGGTGGCAATCAGGTATCGGCATTAACCACCTTACAAATTAAAACCTTGAGTGCGGCTCAGGTTCGAGGCATGACAGCTAGCCAGATCAGTTCGATCGAGGCCAGCGACATGGGTATCATGTCTGCCGCTCAAATATCAGCCATGTCCACAGAACAAATCGCCGCTATCACGGGCGATCAGATGAACATTTTGACTACAACCCAAATCAAGGGTTGGACTGCCGCACAAAAACTGGCCTATACCTCACCATTGGCGTTGGACTTGGATGGCAACGGCATCAACACCGTGAGCGCACAATCGGGCGTGAACTTTGATGTGAATAATGATGGCGTCAAAGAACGCACCGGTTGGATAGGTCGCAACGATGGCTTACTGGTTCGTGACTTAAATGGCGATGGCAAGATCAATAACGGCGGTGAACTGTTCGGTGAAGGTACCTTGTTAGGCAAGGGTCGCCATGCGTCTGATGGTTACGAAGCCTTGGCAGTGATGGACATGAACTTTGACGGTGTTATTAATAAATTTGATCAGGGATTTGACGCTTTAAAGATTTGGCAAGATACGAATGGCAACGGTATCTCTGACAAAGGCGAGTTGAAATCACTGGCAAATGCGGGTATAGCAGAACTCTCGCTTGCTGCCAAAGCATCAACCGTTTTTGATAACGGCAATCTCATTGGTCTAATGGGAAGCTACACGGCCGCCGATGGCTCTGTTCATACCATGGGCGACGTGTGGTTCAGTACCGATCAGTCTGGCAACCACACCTTTGATTTGGATGGCTTGGTTGAGAAGGTCACCAAAGCCTCGACTGAATCGATACAACTCTCAACCAACGGTGGCAAAGCCAAACATTTGGATCTGCGACTGGCCGATATCTTTTCGTCAGGTAACGACGAGCTGGCTGGCCTTGCGGCGAACCATGTCGTCAACATCGATGGCCATACCGGCGATAGTGTGAGCTTAGTAGGAGGAGGTTGGTCCTATCAGGGAGACACTACTGTCTCCGCGGACACCTACATGGTTTATGTAAACAACCAAACGCAGGTCATGATCAACGACAAGGTCCACGTTCAGTGGGGTGGCTGGCTGTAAGATTTTTAGGCACGTATCGCTTATGCCTTGACAGCCACTTTGATGCATCGTGACTGCAGTTCAGCTTCTGAATGCGCAGGCTCAACGTCTATAATCCTCGACGCGATACTACGTGAGCGAGGTGATGACGATGCTGCTGGACCCCCAGGCCAAAGCACTGCTAGACAAAGCAGCGGCGGCCAACGTTCCCGGACCTGACCAAGTTCCCGCGCCCCAAGCGCGTGATCTCTACAAACGCAGTCGACTTCCACTCCAGCCGCCCAAACCAGAGATGGCATTGGTACGCGATTTCACCATCGATGATGGTCACGGCGCAGTAACGCTGCGCGAGTTTCGGCCTTTAACCAGCAACTCGACTCCGCTTCCTGCACTGTTGTATTTTCATGGCGGCGGTTGGGTGATTGGCGATATCGAGACCCACGACACCTTATGTCGTCAGCTAGCGGATGGCTCGGGTGCCGTGGTTTTTTCGGTGAACTATTCAAAATCGCCCGAGCATCGATTCCCAGTTGCGGTCGACGAATGCATCGCCGCCACTCGCTACGTGATCGATCAATGTGACGCGCTGGGTATTGATGCCTCGCGCATAGGTGTGGGTGGCGATAGCGCAGGCGGGAATTTAGCCACCGTCGTGGCACTCACATTGCGTGGTCAATTGAATAAGCCTTTGGTCTGTCAGTTGTTGATCTATCCCGTCACCGATCTTCGGTTGAGCAAGGATTCGATCGAACGCTATGCCGTTGGTTATGGTTTGACAACGGCAGCCATGCGCTATTTTCGTGATGCTTATTTGCGTGATTCATCGGATCAAGATGATTTTCGTGCTTCGCCTTTGTTAGCCTCCGATCTCAGTAAGCTGCCGCCCACATTAGTGCTGACCGCAGGTTTCGATCCGCTGCGAGACGAGGGCAGGGCGTATGCTGATGCCTTGTCAGCTGCGGGAAATCAAGTTCAGTATGTCTGCTTCGAGCGGCAAATTCATGGCTTCATCATCATGGGTGGCATTATCGATGAAGCTAACACGGCGGTTGCGATGTGCGCCGCTTACGTGCGCACCTGCTTTAAGTAAGTGACCTCGATAGACTTTACGTAGAAAGATCATCGGATGTCCTTTCGGCTCCGTTACTATCATTGGATAGCCTTCGTATCGCTGGCTGTGCTAGCGATTTTGTTGCTGTTTTTAGTTATTGGCATACGGATTGATGGCGATCCATATCGTGGTTTACTAGGCCGCTGGCTATCGCAGAGTTTGGGTAGAGCGGTGCATTTACATGGCGCTGTCGCTCTGAGGCTAAGTTTTCATCCTGAGTTAGAAGCGAATGACATTCGTATTGAACAACCCGCAGGTTTTGGCAAACAGGAATTTGCCAAGCTAGGAAAATTACAGTTTCGATTAGATTTACTGCCGCTGTGGCACGGACAATTACGCGCAGATCGTCTGTCGGCCAGCGACGTTCAGATTTTATTGATGCAAACTTCCGATGGCCATGCTAATTGGATTTTTAATTCAGATACCAGCCAAAAACCCAACGAACCTACACAAAACAATTCAGCAACAGATATCGCCGCACATTTCGACATCAGAAAAATTCAAATCGAGCGTTTAAAAATTACCTATCAAGGTGCAGATGCTCGGCCAGCACAGTTCGCGCTTGAAAAACTCGATGCACAATTACCTGCGGATGGCCAGTTGTTAGTCAATGCAACAGGCAACGTGAATAAAAATCTGCCGTATTCCGTAAATGTTCGTGGCGGCTCGCTACAGCAGCTGACAGAAGGAAAATCAGACTGGCCACTTGAATGGCAATTAAATTTCGCCGGTAGTACCTTCAATGCCTACGGCACTCTCAGTCCTAGTGAAAGTCGACTACGATTTGGTTTAGGTGCGAGTGATTTGGCAGGATTCGGTAAATTATTAGATATCGACTTGCCGAATGCAGGTGCCGCTGGTGTAACAGGTTTAATAACACTGAAATCGGGTGCGATTCATCTCGATGAATTATCAGCACAACTCGGTTTATCGTCCATGACCGGTGCGCTCGCCATCAATACGCTTACAGAAAGACCCCGCTTAAGTGGCAAACTAAATGTGTATCGCCTAGATTTGCGCCCGTTTCTTGGGCAAGACACCGAAGAAGATCCACCTACCGATTTAGCTGGTTTGTACCTCAGTCTTTCGCAAGCAAAGTTAAATCTGCAAGCATTGAACAATCAAGACCTTGATCTCACTCTTGCAGTCGATCAGTGGATTAGCCTGCCCGGTGATATTCGTCAAGCGAGCTTAGCCCTCAAACTCGAGCGTGGGAAATTCGCTATGCCGCTGAGTGCGCGAGTCGAAGGCGTGCCATTCAAAGCAGAAATGAAGGCCGATGTTTCAGTGCCGATACCTTCATTTCAAGTAGCTATTCTCAGTGAACAAGCCAATGCGAATGGGCTCGCAAAACTTTTAACCGGCATTCCAGGAATTGAAGGGCAATCAGGCCGTTTGCGTATCCAACTTGATTCGCAAGGCCGCGATGGCGCTGCACTCATGAAAGCGTTGGCTATACAACTTGATCTGCAAGATAGCCAACTCAGTTATGGAAATCTCAAGGGTGGCAAACCTGTCGCATTTCGCATTCAGCAATTAAACCTCCGTTTGCCTGCTGGGCAAGCCCTGCAAGGAAGTCTTAATGGAACGCTGTTAGGTAAGTCGCTGCAAGCAAAGCTGACCGGCAGTGATCTGCGATCGGCTATGCAAAGTGGCATTACTGATTTCACACTCACAGCGGTTGCGCGTGGGTTTACTGCGCACATAGCGAGCGTTATTAATGCCGCTAAAGGCGAGGCGTCTTTATCATTTAGTTTAGGTGCAGAGCATGCCGGAGATGTCGCTGTTTGGTTAGGCCTACGTAATGATGCGCGTGCAGCACTAGCGCTGGCAGGGCGGGTTTCTGCAAGCAAGGATCATTGGAAGCTTTCGGATTTGGTTCTACAAGCAGGTAATAGCAGTGTGCATGCCGATCTAGAACGACGCCAAGTTAAGGGCAAACCCTTTTATAGCGCAGCGATTGATGTCGCCCAATTGGATGCGGTGGAATTAGACACCCTGATAGTCCCTTCTAATCCAACAAAATCTAGTTCGTCTTCATTCAACATTCCGGTGTTACCTCGACAGTTGATACTCGATGATGCGGATATCCGAGTTCGTGTTGAGACTATTAAAACCTCATCCCTAGCAGTCACGCATCTGGGTTTCGATGCGCAGTTACGTAATGGGTACATGCCAAGCTCTCCGTTTTTTGCTGAGCTGGGTAACCAGCGTTTTGATGGCGCTGTGATGATTGATACGCGCAGTAGCGAGCCGCATGCTCAGTTATGGTTGTTTACAAAAAATCTCGATGCTGGTCGAATTGCTCGAGAATTAAAACTAACTCAAGGACTGGACTTCACTGCAGATAGTTTTTCACTTTATCTCAACAGCCATTCCAGCCAGTTAGCAAACCTCATCGCTAACGCTCAATTAGTGGGGGAGATAAGTGGCGGCAAATTACAGTGGCGCGACCTGAATAAAAAAACATTGGCCAACATTCAATTAAATCAAGGTAGCTTGAGTGCTGCACCTGCACAACCACTCACTTTACTGTTGAAAGGAGAAGTGCAAGATACTCCCATAGACTTAACTATTCGTAGCGCCACAGCTAAAGAATTACTCAATCCCCGCTCGCGAGTGCCGTTTGATTTAATGGTATCGGTAGCTAATAGTCAGTTAGCTTTGAAAGGCACGCTGAATCGAAACCTCGAAGAGCGCGACCTTGAATTAAAACTTACGGTTTCAGGTGATCGCTTAGACAGCATGAATCATCTACTCCACCTATCGTTACCGCCTTGGGGGCCTTGGTCAGCTGAAGGTAATTTTCGCTTATCTGCAAATGCTTACAAGCTAGATGGATTAAACCTGACGATGGGAAGCAGCTCGCTTCAAGGACAAGCTGGGTTAGATACCAGCGTCAAACCGTCCAAGCTAACGGTTAATCTTTCAGCACCGCAGATACAACTCGATGATTTCCCATTGAAAGGTTGGTCAGCAACACAAGAAAAAAACACAACATTAAGTACACCAGAAAAAAATACTGAAACATCAGAAACCTTACGCAATAAAGCATCTACTACCAGTGATCAACTACAGACTGTATTGAGCCCTGAAACCCTACGCGCTATCAATGCCTTTTTATCCGTGAGTGTGGATCAAGTTATCGCAGGTAAAGATCGATTAGCTAGCGGCAAACTAGAAGCCACCCTAGCTAATGGTCGAGCCGTGATTGGTCCGGTTAGTGTCGCGATGGCGGGAGGCACGGCTAATGCTCGATTGACCTATGAGCCGCGCGAGCGCGATGTGCTGACGGCGCTGAAAATCGATGTGGATCAATTTGATTACGGTGTCATTGCACGTCGATTTAAACCTGACGCTGATCTGGGTGGCAGATTTAATCTTAATCTCGATGTTCGCTCGCAATCGCAACGTTTATCAGACGTTATTAAGCACGGCAGTGGCACGCTTGATTTTTTAGTCTGGCCGAAAGAGATGAAAGCCGACATGGTGGACTTATGGGCGGTGAATTTGTTTGTCGCTCTGCTGCCGACGATTGATCCGAAAAATCAATCGAAAGTAAATTGCGCTATCGGACGATTTACGCTGACCGATGGAAAATTGAATCAGCGACAATTTGTAATTGATACGACCAAAGTACGGGTGATTGGCAATACTGACATTGATCTTGCAAAAGAAACGCTGCATATGCGACTTCAGCCTCAGGCAAAGACAGCGCAATTTCTGAGTCTGGCAACACCCATCGAAGTCAAAGGTCGCTTTGATAAATTCTCCATTGGACCGAATGCAGGTGATGTTTTGGAAACCATCGTTCGCTTTGCAACCTCTGTCGTGTGGGTACCGATCAAACGATTATTTTCTGAAAAAGTTCCGGAAGATGGCGCGGATATTTGTCCCGCGGTGTAATTAGCGCAATCAGTTGAGTGCCTAGCGTAATGCAGAATTTTTTTGTGAGATGAACACCTTGGTCGTCATGAGCTGACCAAATTTCCTCGATGATGTGTAGTTGACCTTGGTGCTCGATTTCGCCGCGGACAGTCGCTCCGTCCGATCGTTCAAATGCTATCAACAGCGTTGAGTTGATAACAACCCAACGCTGATTGAGGGTAAGAACTAGCTCTTACGTGAAGATTATTTAGTTGGAATACGGTGCTACAGGCAAAGCAGGTGCTTTAGCAAATTGTGCGGGTACATCACCTGTCAGTGTCTGCAAAAACGCGACGATATGTTTTACATCATCATCACTCAATTGTTTGCCGAGCTGGAGACGCGCCATTACACGCACAGCATCGTCCAGTTTAGCAACAGAGCCATCGTGAAAATAGGGCGGTGTCATGGCGACATTACGCAGTTGGGGTACTTTAAAGATAAACATATCTTCTGGCTTTTGCGTGTCGTGCCACTTACCTTTGTCGCGTCCTTTTAAAAGCTCTTGTTCTTTGCTGCCTGTAGCGAGCCAATAGTCTTCAGTTAAACCAAATTTTTGGAAGCTTTGTCCGCCGACGGTCACGCCACTGTGACAGCCTGCACAACCGACGCTCATGAATTTATCTAAACCTATTTTGGCTTCTTTGCTGATCGCGCGTTGATCGCCTTTGAGATATTTGTCAAATGGCGCAGGGGTTAGCAGCGTGCGTTCAAACGAGCCGATGGCAGCAGCCCAGTTTTCAGCAGTGACAGGTTCCTTCTCATTGGGAAAGGCTTCCTCGAATTTTTTTGTGTACCCCAATGATTTAATTTTTGCCTCAGCCTCGGCATAATCTTTATTGCCATAAGCGTGTGGACTAAGCAGCGCTTTCATCGCCTGCTCTTCAACCGTCATTCGATTACCGCCGTAGTGTTGTGCAACCAATAGTGGCGTGTTAAACACAGTGGGTGAATTGCGGGGTAATTTTTTACCGTGAACACCAACGGAAAGTGCGAGTGAATCAGCGCCGTGGTAACTTGGATTGTGACACGCTGCGCAGCTCATCCGTCCGTCCGTCGACACACGCGTTTCAAAAAACAAGGCTTTGCCTAATTCGATGCGAGCTGATGAATGAGGATAGTCATCAACCCGCGCCGTATCAGGCAGAGGTTTAAACATACTTTTAGCTCGTTCTAGCAGTGCTTTGTCAGTATCTTCAGCACTTACTAATCCGATAACGCTTATTGAGGAGAGTGCGGTTATTGCCAGCACAAGGCGTATCGTATTTTTAATTTTCATGGTCAGCTCCTTTAATGCAGGGATGTTGTTATTGTCATGGGTAGATTGTGCTCGATTTTGTTTGATCCTGCACGGCACTTCACAGCTCATTGAATGGTTGGTGCTCTGCAAGTGGTCCGAATAGATTAATTAGTTATTCAAATTTTAATATTGTTTGTGCTAAGGCCAATACACATGCGATCGATTCATGAAATGCCTGATTGCAATGACCGGGCGGTCTACTTAGACTAGTCGGTTATTCTTCCATTTTAGCCGCTCACTTGCGGCCCTATCATTGTGACTACTGGCTTTAATTTCCCTTCTTGTATCCCACTTGCCTTGGCGACGTTTGTTAGCTCGATGGCGCTAGCTTCACCTGCTAGCTGGACCAATGACTTAAGCCCCATTAACCAAGCGGATTGGAATCGTGATCGTGCGGCTCATCTGTTAGAGCGGACAGGCTTTGGCGCCACACCCGAAGAAATCAACGCATTTGCCAAACTCTCACCCAGCCAAGCGGTGCGTCGTTTGGTACGTTATCAGCGCATCGCTAACCCACAGCCAGCGTTTGAGCACTCGGGCGCCTTTGATGCGGGTTTGGAACCGTTTGCCACATCTCGTCCCGCAGCGACTGACTTAGCGCGCGACACGGGTGAATCACTCGGTGTAAAGGTTAAGCCGGAAGGTAACCGTCGCATTCAACAAGTAGCCGATCGTTATTTGTACTGGCTACGCGCGAGTAAGTTAGAAAGTCAGCGCATAGGCTATTGGTGGGCTAATCGTATGTTGACTACCCGCCGTCCGTTAGAAGAAAAAATGACGCTGTTTTGGCACGGGCACTTCGCCACCGGCGATGAAAAAGTTCGTGACTATCGCAAAATGCTCAAGCAAAACGAATTGTTTAGAGCGAAGGCCACCGGTAATTTTCGTGATCTACTGATCGGCGTAGCGAAAGATCCTGCGATGCTGGCTTATCTGGATGCTGCGGTAAACGTAAAGGGTGCGCCAAACGAAAATTTTGCCCGCGAGATCATGGAACTGTTCACCATGGGCGTAGGCAATTACACCGAAGAAGATATTCGTGAGGCAGCGCGTGCATTCACTGGTTGGAATTATCGTGGTTTAGATTTTGTAGTGAATCCAGCTCAGCATGATGCCGATGTAAAAACAGTGTTAGGTCATAGCGGCAAATTTGATGGTGTACAAGTCATCGACATTATTTTGGCGCAACCCGTCACAGCCGAATTTGTCGCAACCAAGCTTTACCGCTTTTTTGTTCGCGATGAGGTGACTCCTGAGTTGCGTGTGAAATTAGGTAAGTTATTACGTGATTCTCGCTATGAGATCGCTCCTTTTTTAGAAACGATATTTAATTCGCGTGATTTTTATAGCGATGAAGCGGTGGGGACTCACATTAAATCGCCGGTTGAGTTGGTCGTTTCTACTTACCGAAAAATGGGCTTGAAACAAGTCCCTGGCATTCCTGACTTCAATGAATTAACCGACTCCATGGGTCAGAAATTGATGTTTCCACCGAATGTGGCAGGATGGGCGAGCGGTAAAAGTTGGATAACTCCAGGTCTGCTGCTAGTGCGTGGTAATTTTATTTACGACACCGTTTTTCCACAGATTGATTTTGTAGCCAATGATCGCGTACCCGGCAGTCAGTATCAAATTATCTCAGTCGCTGAGCAATTATCGATGGGTAAAGATGTCACCACAGCCACTAAGCCTGATGGCAAAGAGTTGAGCTCGATGTCGATGCAAGCCGATCGTGACGAAGATTTCAATACACGTTTAGCGAGTTATCACGCTTGGCGCAAGGCGATTGAAAAAGTTAAGCCGATTCCCCGTACAACCGCTCAGTTAAATGTATCGGGCATGGTGCGAGCTGCTGGCTGCAAAACAGCGCAAGATGCAGTGGATCATTTATTGGTTCGTTTTCTGATCACGCCAGTGAGCTCAGAATTACGCAAAAAAATCGGCGAGCTGTTAGCTGCCGATCTAGGAACCACCGATTTAAAAGTAGCTGACAGTTACATGGAAGATGCGCTACGTAATGCGCTACATGTCATTCTGTCGCTGCCTGATTACCAATTAGGATAAAGCCATGTCAGACCACCACACTAATTTGACGCGTCGCCAGTTACTTTCGGCCTTAGCCGGTGCAGGGCTATCAGCTGGACTGCCGTGGCTACCTGCGCAAGCAGCACAAAACGATGCGTCGCGTCGAATCCTCGTCGTGATGGAACTCTCGGGTGCGAATGATGGATTGAATACGCTCGTACCTTATGCGGATGATGCCTACTATCGTTTGCGTCCTAAAATTGGTATCAAACCCAACAAGGTGCGCAAGATTGATGACCATTTCGGCTTTAGTCCCGGTATGTCAGGCTTTGAGCAATTGTTTAAAGATGGGCGCATGGCGGTTATGCATGGATGTGGCTATGCGCAGCCATCGTTTTCTCATTTCACTTCGATGGCGTATTGGCATACCGGCGTACCAAATGGTGGCGAGCCGTATGGCTGGTTGGGTAGAGTGGCGGATGCGATCGACCCTAAGTTAACGCCGAATTTTTTAGTCAATATTGATGAACGCCAATCGCTGGCGGTGCTTGCTGCACAGCACGTGCCCGTTGTATTTGATGACCCGGATCGTTTTACACGCAAAGGCTTACTGCAAAGCCGTGCTTTGCTGGACAATGGTATGCAAGGTAACGCAGCAAACCCTGCACAAAATTTTTTGCATAGCGTCGCTGATAGCGCACGACAGGCATCAGGTTTAGTTCGAGCTGCTTGGGATAATTACAAAACACCGGTGGATTACGGCATTATTCCCCTTGATCTGACCAAAGTTGCTGCAATGATCAAAGCCGATTTGCCGACGCGACTGTATTACGTGGGTTATCGCCACAATGCATTTGACACCCATGTTCAGCAATCTGAGCAGCATCAACGGTTGTTAACGTATGTATCGGATGCAGTCACTGGTTTTATGAAAGATCTGGAACGCATAGGTCGCGCTGATGATGTAACCCTGCTGGTATTTTCAGAATTTGGTCGGCGCGCTTCGGAGAACACGAGCCTAGGTACCGATCACGGCACGGCCAATCATATGTATGTGATTGGCAAGCCAGTCAAAGGGGGGCATTATGGTGACATACCCTCACTGACTGATTTAGATGAGGGCGGTAATCTAAAGTTCACCACCGATTTTCGTAGGGTGTATGCCACCGTGATAGAAGGTTGGCTGCAACATGCCGATAGCAAAACTTTGCTGTCGGGTGATTTTAAGACGTTCCCTGTTTTTGGATAACTATCATGGCTGCGCATTTCGATCTTCCCGATATTAAATTGTTCGTTAACATCGCAGAGGCGAATAGCTTGACCCGTGGGGCGGAACGTTCGCACATGTCGTTACCAGCAGCATCAATACGCATCAAAAATTTAGAAGAAGGGCTAGGCGTCAAGCTACTGTATCGCACTAGTCAAGGCGTGACCTTAACGCCGCCAGGCCAAGCGTTCATGCATCATGCACGTTTGGTACTTCAGCAGTTAGGCGATTTACGTGCTGATTTATCGGAATACGTTAAAGGTACACGTGGCCATGTACGTATTTTTGCTAATACCAGTGCGATGGCAGAGTTACTGCCAGCGCTGCTGCCTAAATTCCTTGCCACACATCCTGACGTGAACGTGGATCTCAAAGAGAGACTCTCGAATGACATCGTGCGGGCAGTTTCTGAAGGTAAGGTTGATGTAGGTATTGTGGCGGGCAATGTGCGCACTGATGGATTAGAAACATTAGCCTTAAGCGAAGATAGGCTGGTACTGGTGACGTCCGAATCGCATGTGCTTGCAAGCCGTAGCCGTATCGATTTTTCTGAGGCGCTTACGTATGATTTTGTTGGCATGCTTGAAGCCAGTGCGATTCATGCATTTTTGGCACAAGCAGCGAATGATTTAAATCGCCCGATCAAGATACGCATACAGGTGGGAAATTTTGAAACAGCGTGTCGCATGATTGAATCGAATGTCGGTATTGGCGTCGTGCCGTTCTCATCAGCTAGCCGTCATAGAAAGACAATGAATATCCGTATCGTTGAGCTGTCGGATGAATGGGCCGTGCGTAAGATGCAAGTCTGCGTCAGAAATTTGCAGGCACTTCCGGCTTTTGCGCGCGAGTTAGTTGAGCTTTTAGTCGCTGAAACGACAGCAGCTGCCTGACTGACGGTGAAGTTATCAGTAGGGTTAATTCGCTTTCAAGTACACGTTATTAATTCCTGAATTGTTCCTGACAGACGGATAGTTCACACTACATCGTGTACCTACTGCTAAATAGCACGTGGTCTTTATGCACGTTCGAACAGGATTATTCATGTCGCAATCCACACATCAAGATATTCGCGATGCCATTCGCGATTTATGTTTACAGTTTCCCGCTGAGTATTTTCGTCAAGTTGACGATGAACGTGCCTATCCCGAAGCTTTTGTAGAAGCATTGACGAAGGCGGGTTGGTTAGCGGCCTTGATTCCAGTGGAATACGGTGGTTCGGGATTAGGCATGGTTGAAGCTTCCGTCATCATGGAAGAAATCAATCGTTGCGGTGGTAATTCTGGCGCGTGTCACGGCCAGATGTACAACATGGGAACGCTATTACGCCACGGCTCAAAAATACAAAAAGATTTTTATCTACCCAAGATTGCCAGTGGCGAATTACGTCTGCAATCGATGGGCGTGACGGAGCCATCGACGGGTACCGACACAACAAAAATTAAAACGACCGCTGTGAAAAAGAGCGATCGTTATGTGGTGAATGGACAAAAAGTTTGGATTAGCCGCGTTCAGCATTCCGACTTAATGATACTTCTGGCGCGTACAACACCATTGGCAGAAGTCACGAAAAAATCAGAAGGTATGTCGATTTTCATTGTGGATTTACGCACAGCGATTGGTAACGGAATGACCGTTCGTCCGATTCGCAACATGGTGAATCACGAAACGAATGAACTGTTTTTCGAGAATCTGGAAATTCCAGTTGAAAATTTAATCGGCGAGGAAGGTAAGGGCTTCAAATATATTCTCGATGGCTTAAATGCAGAACGTGCCTTAATTGCCGCTGAATGTATAGGTGATGGCTACTGGTTTATCGATAAGGTCACAAAGTACGTTAACGAGCGCATCGTATTTGGTCGACCTATCGGTCAAAATCAAGGCGTGCAGTTTCCGATCGCAAAAGCCTTTGTCAATATCGAAGCAGCGAGTCTGATGCGCTATAAAGCCTGTGAATTATTCGATGCAGGCCTGCCTTGTGGTGCCGAAGCGAATATGGCCAAGATGCTGGCAGCCGATGCTTCATGGGAAGCCGCTAACGCCTGCTTGCAATATCACGGTGGTTTCGGTTTTGCGTCGGAATACGATGTTGAGCGTAAATTCCGTGAAACACGCTTGTATCAAGTCGCACCCATCTCTACTAACTTGATTCTCTCTTACGTGGCCGAGCATATTCTCGGCATGCCACGATCTTTTTAGGAGCCAACTATGACAACAACTGTCACCCCGAGTTATCAGCTGGCTCAATTTGCTGCTGGACTTGAGTTCAACCATATCCCATCTCCGGTGATGCGTCGTGCTGAGGATTTATTCCTTGATTGGTTTGGTTCAGCTTTAGCGGGTAAAGTCGGCCGTCCTGTGCAAGCGATTGAAGCAATAGCACGCGAAATGGGCCCTATGGAAGGTCGGTCAGAAGTTTTGATTTCGCGTCGCAAGACCTCCCCTTTGTTTGCCGCTATGGTCAATGGCGCGTCGTCGCATTTCATTGAGCAAGATGATGTTCACAACGGCTCGGTGTTTCATCCCGCTGCCGTTATTTTTCCAGCCGTGCTCGCTGTTGCACAAGATCGCGGCTGCAGCGGAAAAGATTTAATGACAGCGGCAGTCGCAGGCTATGAAGCAGGCATACGCATAGGCGAATTTCTGGGCCGCTCACACTACAAAATTTTTCATACCACCGGTACAGTAGGTACGGTGGCGGCAGCGGTTGCAGTAGGTCGCTTAATTAATCTCAGCCCAGAAAAAATGCTTCACGCAATAGGTTCAGCCGGAACACAAGCTGCTGGTTTGTGGGAGTTTTTAAAAGACGCTGCAAATTCTAAACAGCTGCACACCGCTAAGGCCGCATCGGATGGCTTGCTTGCTGCGCTGTTGGCTGAAAAAGGTTTCAGCGGTGCTAGGCAAATCCTCGAAGGCAGCAAAGGTATGGCGGCTGGCATGTCAGATGATGCTAATCCGGCTTGCTTGACGGATCGTTTGGGTGAGCGCTGGGCCACTAGCGAGACCTCATTCAAATTTCACGCTTCATGCCGTCACACACATCCTGCCGGCGATGCCTTGCAACAGGTGATGAAAGCGCATGATTTAAAAGCTGATCACATTGCGCAAGTCATCACTCATGTGCACCAAGGTGCAATCGATGTGTTGGGACCAGTAGTCAACCCGAGCACCACGCATCAGGCCAAGTTTTCTATGGGGACTGTATTAGGTTTGCTGGCAATTCATGGCAAAGCGGGTGTTCGAGAATTTGATCAAAGCTATCGCGATAAAGAAGTCAGTGAATTTTGTGATCGTGTCAGCATGGTGCTGGATCAAGAAGTCGATAGTGCGTATCCCGTGCGTTGGATAGGTAAAGTGACTGTCAAGACGACTGACGGTCGTGAACTCCATGGCCGAGTCGATGAGCCTAAGGGCGATCCAGGTAACACGCTTAGTCGCCCCGAGCTAGAAGCAAAGGCCATTGAGTTGGCAGAATTTGCGGGTGCTGCGACGGCCGCAGAAATGAATGCTTCTATGAAGGATATCTGGGCTATTTGCGATCAAGCGAGAGTCAGTGATCTGCTGCCGCCTTGGTCACAGGAAGTCTGATAGTAGTAATTAGATGTTTGAATTCGTTGGTGCGTTAACCTGTAATTGATCTAAGCGCCAACGAGCACACGCTCTACAAACAGCGCCAGACCCACGATCAGCACGATGGCTGATAACGCGCGTATGGTTTTTTCTTCCCACTGAGTTTTACGCAGCTGTATCAGCAGCGGCACAATAATCAGTACGGCAACTAACTGACCTGCTTCAACACCCAGATTGAAATTCAACAACGACAGCAGCAGGCTGTCTTTGGGCGGCCCTATCTCTTTCAGCACGGATGAGAATCCAAATCCGTGAACTAATCCAAACAAAAAACTAATCGTCCAGCGTCGCGAAACAGCAAAGCGTGGAAACAGATTTTCAAATCCCACATAAGCAATCGATAAAGCAATCACGGCTTCTACGAACACCGAAGGCAACGTAATAATATCTAGCGCCGCTGCACCGAGCGTAATGCTGTGCGCCAGTGTGAATGCAGTAATAATTTTTAGCAGCTGAACCAAATTACCGCCGCATAAAATCAGCGCCAATAAAAATAGCAAATGATCGTAGCCAGTCGCTATATGTTCAACACCCAGCAGGAAAAAACTCGCAGCGCCTTTAGGCTGCTCAACTCCTTTGAGCGTTACGCTAGCCTCACGCTCTGTAGCGGAAAAATTCAATGAACTACTACCGCCACTCCAGGTGAGAACAGCGATGATGTGATGTTTATCACCCAATTCGTCAGCCATATCATCACGAACCATGAGATGGTTGGGCGTAGTAGGACAAACATAATTGACTTCCATGCCCTTTGGCTCGGAAGGAGGGCAGGCCTGACCATCGGCCGTGACGGTAATTTTCTCGCGCATGAGCCGCACGAGTTTGGCGTCATCCGTTCCTGCAACGGTGGGCGTCAAGCGATAGATGACGGTAGAGCCATCTATAGCTATCGAAGCAAACCCCGTTGCATCGCCTGAGTGGGCAAAGACAGTCTGTGAAGCCAGCAGTGCCATTACTGCCAGCAGACTGCAGAGCTTAGAGTTCATCGTTTTTTAGAGGGGGCCTGAGATGGAGGGAGCGGATTCTTACTAACAGCATCTATCATTGCCATCAGATTGGTGATTTGATATTCCGGAATCGTTACGGCTTCATTCGCACCCACAGGCAATACATAACGGCTGTAACCATTTGGGCTGACCGTGCCAACCGAATAACGCGCAACAGGCTCGCTCTTCTTAGGTCGATAAACCATGATCAATATGTCAGGCCGACTGACGCCGAACTCATCTTTACCGGGCTGCAATGGTATGTTTTGTTCTTTACGAGTTCGCGTAAATACGGCGACCGCTTCAGCAATCGTAGTTGCCGCCAATGGATCCGCACGATGTGCATGATCTTTGGCGTTAGGATCATCCTGTTGTCCATGATAAAACCAGATTCTTTTATCATCGCGCTCAAAACGATGCAGCTGACCCTTGCGCAAAATTTCAATCGCACCAATTTCATCGAAAGGTACAGTTACTAGCCAATTTGGCTGGTGACCCTCGGGCTCTTCGACGGCTAGCGAAAGTTCGCGTTCTTTAATAAAGATGACGGCGGCTAAGGCAAACACTGCGATCCAGATAATCGCAAGTTTATTACGACGCTGACTCATCGACGCCTCCACCATACAGCGACACCCAATGCTGCCATCAGCAAAGGCACCAAAATCAATGACATGATGAAGGTTCCCTTCATCTGTGTATTAGTCATGTTGACGTAGGGTAGATCAAAGGTGCGAGGCTCGACACCGATCAGGTTCTCACGTGCTGCAAGGAAGTTGACTGAGTTGAGGAACAGCGATCCGTTACCCAAAATATGGTAATAGGAATTAGTCGCAAAATCGGCATCACCACCCACCACTATGCGAGATGCTTTGCGAGTGGCGTCGGGTTTAGGTTCGTTGGAATCCTCAGGTTTTTCACCACGTAATTGCTTCATTACGAGTGAGGCCGATTCTTCAGTTTTGGGATTGAACCCTGCACTCACCATCAGTGTTAATGGTCCATTACGGCTTTTGTTATTAACGAAATCCGCTCTGGATTTATCAGGAGTCGTAAAACTTTTGGTTGATGAATTAATCACTGGGCGAACGGATGTGCCAGGGACTTTGTCAGCAACGGGGAAGATGGCGCGCACACCAGGGAAAAAAGTTAATGGCAAACGAGTAGTAATGTCATGACGGTTGTAATCAGTGACAGCAGGGGCGGATACATCGGCCCAGAAATGACTAGCCTCATCAATCACCATGCCATCGTCAAGCACGATGCTGTACTTAGCTAAAATTGGCTCAAGACCAGTTTTGGAAAATGGATCAATTAAGAACATGGCATTGCCGCCATTGTGAAGAAAACTATCCACGATCTTAACTTCGGCAGGAAGGAACGGCAGCTGAGGGCCAATGATGATGAGTACCGAGCAACGGGATAAATCACCGGCTGATTTCATCAACGCGACTTTTTCAACCAGATAATTCATCGCTTCTAATGAATTCTTAGCTTTTGCCATACCGTGATTTTCGTGCGCGACGGTTTTTGTCTCCAAACCGTGCGCATGTCCTGTATCACCTTCGGTGTGATCATGCGACTCTAAGCTAAAGGGGTCCGGTTCGCCGTGCCCATCGGTGAAGCAGGCCATTTGCTGTTTGCCTTGCGTGACGCGCAATATGCCATTGGCGATATCGGTTTCCGTCGGGCCGTTAACATTAATTTTGCGACCTTCACTTTCCATCAAGGCCGTGCCCGGGAATTCCACACCGCGGAGTTTGGCTTGTGATGGGTTGAGCATAGGATCGAAAAATTCGATCGTCAATTTGTCGTTTTGCGCAACAATTTGCTGATACAGCTCAACCGTTTCACGCATGCCACGATCATGAAAGAAAGTGATGTGTACCGGTTTATCGACCGATTTCAGCATATGTATTGTTTGCGGCGCCAGCGAATGTTCACGCGAGGCTGTCATGTCCCAGCGTGCCGCGAACAATGACGACACCCAGGCAATCGCAACAAATAAGAGCAGCATGCCGAAGGTCATGAGCATGAGTTCGCCACGCTGCCCGCGCAACAGTAGCAGTAACTCACTGCGCAGTTGAAATAGCGAAAATCCGGTCAGACCCAGACCCACGATTAACAACAAAATCGAAACAAAGGATGAATTGACAATCAGCGCACTTGCAAACAATGAGGCGATAAGTACCAACACACCAGCAATGAGAAAGAGGCCGTAGCGGAGTGAATTTTCCATGGATCAGTGGCTTTATGTGTTCGGTTCAGCGACGCAGTTGCAGATAGCTGGTATTGAGAGTCAGTGCTGAGGCAATGACTGCTAGGAAGAAGATCACACCATCAGAGCGCAGCAAGCCTCGTATGAAATCCGCAAAATGCAGAGCAAACGACAAATGAGCAACCAAGTCACGCAGCATCATGGATGATTGCAATTGCTGCAGATGACCCACAAACCAAAATCCCAGCAACACTGGAATAGTAATAAGTGCGGCAACAATTTGATTTTCAGTCAGCGCTGAAAAAAACTGGCCAATAGCAATGCAGGTCATTCCCAACAAAATAAACCCGATGTAGCCGGAGATGATGTTCAATGTTTGTGGATTACCGTAGAGATACAGAGGAATCAGATTGATCCACGTAGCCACTGTCATCAACAAGAATATGGTGACCGCGCCAAGATATTTACCCACCACCACCTGCCAGGTTTTCACTGGCAAAGTCATGAGTAACTCCATCGTACGGGCATTGTATTCTGCCGAAAAAATACGCATGGTCAAAACAGGCACAATAGTCAACAACAAGATACCCATGTTTTGCAGGGTTGAATCCATCGTGCCAACACCGGTCAGGAATATGTTGTAGGTGAAAAAATATCCGGTACCGAGCAAAAAAACTGCAATCACGAAATACGCGATCGGCGAGCGAAAGTAGCTTAGCATTTCCTTGGTATAGATTGCCTTCAGGGCGGTCATCGTATTCATGCGGCTTCCTTGTGTTCTACCGATTTAGACTTTCCACTATCGTGGTCGATGTAGCTCAGGAAGACATTTTCAAGTGTAGGTTGACGACGTTCGAGTCGGTAAAGTTCAGAAACCGAGGTCGCAGCACGAGCTATGCGACCTTCAACACCCATATCGTTTTGTACGCGGCATTCAATACTAAATACGACAGCGCGCACAGGATGAGGATGAATAATGATGTCGAGTACGCCATCAACTGAGCGCAGCGATTGCTCTAACGCCTGACGGTCCCCTTCAGCATCAAGCAAAACACTATTACTTTGATCAGCGGCACGTTGCAAGCCTTCTGGCGAATCAACCGCCAATATCTTGCCACCATTAATGATGGCTACCCGCTGACAAATAAGAGTGACTTCAGGAAGTATGTGCGTAGAGATCAACACAGCATGGTCACGTCCAAAATTACGGATGACTTCGCGAGTCTCTTGAATTTGTCCTGGATCTAAACCTGCCGTAGGTTCATCAAGTAACAAAACATCGGGTTCGCCGAGCAGCGCTTGCGCCAGCCCTACGCGTTGACGATAGCCTTTGGAGAGCTTGTAGCATTCTTTCGTCGTTACCGCTTCGAGACGGCAAGCGCTGATAACGCGATCGAGATTTTGTTGAATTCGTGCAGTCGGCACGCCTTTCGCGCGCGCTACAAATGTGAGGTACGACGTGACGTCCAAAATGTCATACAGAGGAGGGGACTCAGGCAAATAGCCCAATCGAGTCGCCGCCTGATCGCGCTGGCTCGCCATATCGAAACCAGCGACTTTCACCGTGCCTGATGTGGCCTCGGTAAAGCCTGCAATCATGCGCATGGTAGTGGTCTTACCCGCACCATTAGGACCTAAGAAGCCTACGATTTCACCTTTCTTAACATCGAAAGAGATGTTGTGAATGATGGTCTTGGAACCGTAGCGCTTTACAACGTTTTGTAGTTCTATCATTGCAATCTATCGTTACTACTTTTGTAAAAAAAAGCCCCCGCAAGACGGGGGCTTTTCAGGGGGTACAACGATTCTATATTACTTGTGCCACTTGTTGCCCATTGATGCGAATTGACCCGCATCGTGAGCCATCAAGATCTTGGCGCCTTCCAGGTCACGCATACGCTTGAGTCTCTCAACCGAATTCACGTAAGCCTGTACGCTGTAGTTCAAGCCTGCAACGTAGCCATCCAAGTTTTCCTGCATCCAGATAGCATCTTGAGACATGATGACGCTCTGGCCGCTGGCCAATTTAACTTTCATCGACTGGTGACCAAGAGTATGGCCAGGTGTCGAGAGAATTTTCACTGTGCCGTCACCGAACAGATCATAGTCGCCGTCAAGTTCAAAGAAGTCGTAGTCACGAGCTGCAACCAGATCATTCAGAACAAATGAACCGTTAGCAGCGCGGCCTTGAAACTTCTCAGGCCAGTAACCTTGATACAGTTCTTTCTTTTGATAGACGTGAATAGCTTTTGGGAACAGAGCGATGTTGCCGCTGTGATCCAAGTGGCTGTGCGATGAAACGACAACTTTAACGTCGTCAACCTTGATGCCCAGCTTAGCTAACTGCTGATCAATAACGTCTGAACGCTTTTGGCTAGGCTTCAGGAAGTCGCAGTTACCAGCAGCCCAGTATTTTTTGCAGTTATCAGCGCCATCGGAAATAGCAGCGTTGTTACCTGTATCAAATACAACGATACCTTTTGGATGCTTCAGGATCCACATTGATACTGGGATCGTGATGTCTTTAGCTTTTGGGAACGTTGGGATCAGGCCTTGAATGTTAAAAGGACCGAAGAAACCACTGGTTGCCCAGTACAATTCTTGCGATTGCGCTGCAGGAGCAGCGCTGATTGCCAGTGCAGCCAGCATAGAAGCCAACAAACCGGTTTTTTTCATGAGTCTTCCTCCGTGGTGGTGATTAATCGCCTTTTTATACGCGCGTA
>JAIPCX010000024.1 GCA_021737945.1 Polynucleobacter sp. | reverse complement strand
TTGATGCGATAGCTCGCACAAACACCATACTGCTCGATTTAAATCGCGATATCTGGGGCTACATTTCTATCGGCTATTTTAAGCAACGCACTAAAGCCGGTGAAATCGGTTCATCGACCATGCCGCACAAAGTGAACCCAATTGACTTTGAAAATTCCGAAGGTAATTTAGGTATGGCAAATGCCGTGCTCAAACATATGTCGGAAAAACTTCCGGTATCACGCTGGCAGCGCGACTTGACCGATTCCACCGTACTAAGAAATATCGGTGTGGGCTTTGGTTACAGCGTGCTGGCTTACGATAGTTGTTTGCGTGGGTTGAATAAACTCGAAGTCAATCCTGAACGTTTAGCCGCTGATTTAAATGACAGCTGGGAAGTACTCGCTGAACCGATACAAACCGTCATGCGTCGCTATGGGATTGAAAACCCCTATGAGCAATTAAAAGAACTGACACGCGGCAAAGGCATCACTAAAGAAGCGCTACGCGAGTTTATTCAAGGACTGACTATTCCGGCTGAAGAAAAAAAACGGTTGCTAGACATGACACCAGCAAGCTACATTGGTCTGGCTGCACAATTAGCGCGCGATGTTTGATTAATTCTCGCGCCATAAAAAAAGCCGGCTTCGATGCCGGCTTTTTTATTTAGCGGTGTTTAACTTACACAACCGCGCCATCTGTTTCATCTTTCGGTTTAATCGGCTTGAGCAAATCTTCACGCTTAACACCCAACCACATCGCCACTGCCGCCGCAACGAACACCGACGAATAAATACCGAACAAAATGCCAATCGTCAGAGCCACCGCAAAGAAATGCAGCGTGGGCCCACCGAACAATAACATCGACAACACCATCAACTGTGTACAACCGTGAGTAATCACTGTACGCGAAATCGTACTAGTGATTGCATGGTTAAGGACATCCGGCGTGGTGAGTTTGCCATAGCGGCGATCACGGAAAGTTTCCCTTACGCGATCAAAAACCACCACAGATTCATTCACGGAATAACCAAGCACCGCCAATACCGCTGCCAGTACCGTGAGCGAAAACTCCCACTGAAAATAGGCAAAAAATCCCAAGATGATGATCACGTCATGCAAGTTAGCGATGATGGCCGCAACGGCAAATTTCCATTCGAATCGGAAAGCAAGATAAATCATGATGCCTACGATCACAAAAATCAGCGCAGTCAGTCCATCATGAGCTAACTCTTGACCGACCTGTGGACCAACAAATTCCACCCGTTTCAAGATGATGGATGCATCATTAGCTTTCAAGGCTTCCATTACCTGAGTGCTGATCTGCGCGGTGTTAACACCTTTTTGAACGGGCAAACGAATCAACACGTCTTGAGCCGTACCAAAACTTTGTACCTGATTATCCTCAAAGCCCAAACGTGTCACCGTCGCTCGAATACTCTCAAGATCGGCCGGCTTGGTATACGCGACTTCCATCACCGTACCGCCGGTGAACTCAATCGATAAATGCAGGCCATTCGCAAACAGAAAGAACACCGCTGCAACAAAGGTCAGCGCTGAGACCGCATTAAACAGCAATGCGTTGCGCATGAACGGGATGTCTTTTTTGATTCTGAAAAATTCCATGATGTTCCTCTTTTAAGCCTGATTGCTCGGTCTATCGTGCGCTAACAAAGTTAGGCGTCAGGTTTCCACACCTGACCAATCGAAACACCCGTGAGTTTTTTCCGGCGACCATACCAAACATTCGCCAACGCACGCGCCACCACCACCGCTGAAAACATCGACGTCAAAATACCCAAGCAATGTACTACTGCAAAACCACGAATCGGACCCGAACCAAAAATCAGCAAGGCCAGACCCGCAATCAATGTCGTGACATTCGAATCAAGAATCGTCGCCCAAGCACGTTCGAAACCTGCTGCAATCGCCGCTTGCGGTGGATTGCCTAGCCTGAGTTCTTCGCGAATACGTTCATTAATCAACACGTTGGCATCAATCGCCATACCTAGGGTCAGTGCAATCGCGGCAATACCCGGCAAGGTTAATGTTGCCTGCAGCAGCGATAACGCAGCGATTAACAACATCACGTTAACCGCCAGCGCGAACACACTAAACGCACCAAACAGCATGTAGTACAGCACCATGAACACCGTGATCGCTGCAAAACCATACAGCGTAGAGTTGAAACCCTTACCAATATTTTCAGCGCCGAGTTGCGGTCCGATGGTTCGCTCTTCAATAATTTCCATCGGCGCTGCCAGTGAACCGGCACGCAATAACAACGCCAGATCGGTTGCTGCCGCCGGAGATTCCATTCCCGTTATCTGAAAACGTGAACCTAGCTCGTCACGAATCGTCGCTACAGTGAGTACTTCGCCTTTGCCTTTTTCGAACAGCACGATAGCCATTAGTTTGCCTATCTTGCTGCGTGTCGCCTCACGCATCTTGCGACCACCATCACCATTCAAATCCAGGCTCACTGAAGGCTGTTGGTTTGAATCGAAGCTAGCACCTGCATTAGAAATATAGTCGCCGGTAATAACAGGCTCTTTGAACATCACCACCGGAGTACCTTTACCTACTTTGAATAACTCGGAGCCTAAAGGTATCGCCGAGCTATCTTCAGTACCACGTCGTATCGAGTCATCTACCATACGCACTTCCAGCGTAGCGGTACGACCAATAATGTCTTTTGCGCGTGAGACATCCTGCACACCGGGCAGTTGCACCACAATGCGGTCTGAGCCTTGTTGTTGAATCACTGGCTCAGCAACACCGAGTTCATTCACACGCTTAGATAAAGTCGAGATATTTTGCTGAACCGCTTCTTCCAGCGTGCGCTTTAGCGCTACTGGGCTGAGTGTGGCACGCAGTTTCAGTCCCTCCGCGTCGGCGGCATCAACTAAAGTTAAATCAGAAATCTGTGCTGACAACACCGCACGAACAGCATCACGCATTTCTTGATCACGCACACGAATATCAATCGCATTACCATCGCGCGTGATGCCTGCAAAGCGAATATGCTTTTCAACCAATAAGGCACGCACACCTGTTTGCACACCTTGAATCCGCTTAGCGATGACTGCTTTGGTATCGACTTGCATCAAGAAATGCACACCGCCACGTAAATCCAGACCTAAGTACATGGGCAAGGCATGCAAGCTTTGCAGCCAGATCGGTGTGTTAGGTAATAAGTTGAAAGCGACTAAATAATTCGGATCCAGTGGATCACGATTTAATGCTTGTTCTAACACCGTTTTCGCTTTGAACTGCAAATCAGTACTAGCAAAGCGAACACGTACGGTGCCGTTATTAGCCAGATCTTCGTAAAACACATTTTCCGCACGCAACCCGGCTTTTTCCAATGCCTGGCTTGCTAGCGCCGCCGCTTCAGGTCCAAGCTTAATCGTGGCCTTGGCAGTGCTGATCTGCACCGCCGGAGACTCACCAAAGAAATTTGGGATGGTGTACAGCGCACCGAACAACAGTACGAGTACGATCAAGACATATTTCCAAACGGGATAACGATTCATGGCAGGTCGCTTACTATAAAAAAATATCCGGCCTATTCAGGCCGGACACAGAACTCAGGCCAACTAAGATAGTTGAGCGGCTCAGAGTGCTTTGATGGAGCCTTTGGGCAGCAGCAAAGTCACGGCAGCTTTTTGCATAACGACTTCGGTGCCGGCCGCTACTTCAACCGTAATGTAGCCTTCACTCACTTTGGTCACTTTGCCCAACAAACCACCTGCAGTGATGATTTCATCACCTTTGGCTAGTGCATCAATCATCGATTTCTGCTCTTTCTGACGCTTCATCTGAGGACGAATCATCAGGAAATACAGAACGACGAACATCAAAATAATGGGCAAAAAGCTCATCAGGCCACCAGCAGCGCCGGCTGCGCCTGCAGTCTGCGCATAGGCATTAGAAATCAGCATGGACAACTCCAAAATAGGGATTTTTCGAGACGCGGCATTCTATCACTCCGCACACTCAAGGACTTGCAGCTTCGCTCACACAGGGAACGGCAGATTATGTTCACAAAGGAAAGGTCGCTAGCTGCCAGACCCGTCCAATCCATTGCCAGAAAGATAAATGTATTCAGCTGCCGCGTGCGCGCTCATCCGCAAAGCGCTGGCGAAACACCGAAAAACCGCTCGTTTCAATCGCGGAGCGCATGTCGCCCATCAATTGCAAGTAAAAATGCAGATTGTGAATGGTGTTTAACTGAGCGCCCAAAATCTCTCCGCAGCGATGCAAATGATGAAGATAGGCGCGTGAAAAGTTTTGACAGGTGTAGCAGGAGCAGGTCTCGTCGAGCGGTATTTGCTCATTTTTATGACGTGCATTCTTAATTTTTATGTCGCCATAACGCGTGAACAACCAACCATTCCGTGCGTTACGCGTAGGCATAACGCAATCAAACATATCAATTCCGTGCGCCACGCCATCGACTAAGTCTTCGGGTGTGCCTACACCCATCAAATAGCGCGGCTTATCCGTTGGCAATCGCGGACCCGTGTGCGCCAATATGCGCTGCATATCTTCTTTAGGCTCACCCACCGACAAACCACCAATCGCTAAACCGTGAAAATCTAAATCATTCAAGCCAGCGAGCGATTCATCGCGTAACTCTTCAAACATACCGCCTTGCACAATACCAAACAAAGCATTTGGATTTTCTTCACGATTAAATTCATCTAGCGAACGCTTAGCCCAACGCAAGGACATGCGCATTGACTGTCCAGCCTCTTCTCGGGTTGCGGGTCGACCTTCAATTTCATACGGCGTGCATTCATCGAACTGCATCACCACATCAGAATTCAATACGCGCTGAATTTGCATAGAAATTTCAGGCGAGAGAAACAAACGATCACCATTAATCGGCGAAGAAAATTTAACGCCCTCTTCGCTGATTTTTCGCATTTCTCCCAATGAAAATACTTGAAAACCACCGGAGTCAGTCAATAGCGGCTTATTCCAACCTATGAACTGATGCAAACCACCAAACTCACGTATCGTCTCTAGACCGGGGCGCAACCAGAGATGAAAGGTATTTCCTAAAATTATTTGCGCACCGATTTTTTCTAACTCTACTGGCGACATCGCTTTTACCGAACCGTAGGTTCCCACCGGCATAAAAATCGGTGTCTCTATCGTGCCGTGATTCAGCTCCAGACGGCCACGGCGTGCATGACCATCCGTTTTTAATAAGGTGTACTTCATGAGTTGGCAATCCTTTCCAGCAGCATTGCATCACCATAGCTGAAAAAACGATAGCGCTGTTCGATAGCATGCGCATATGCGTCACGCAGTTTCTGGTATCCGGCAAATGCCGATACCAACATCAACAAGGTCGACTTTGGCAAATGAAAATTCGTAATTAGTCGTGTCACCGTATGAAACGTATAACCCGGCGTGATAAACAAACGCGTGTCATTACTACCCGCAATCAATGTCCCCGATACTGACGCCGACTCAAGCGCACGTAAACTAGTTGTCCCCACCGCGACGACTTGTTTACCTTCTCGTTGGGCCGCTTGTACTATATCGACTGTGTCTTGTGAAATGCTGTACCACTCACTGTGCATCTGATGCTCAGATAAATTTTCCGTACGAACCGGCTGAAAGGTACCGGCACCCACATGCAAGGTTAGTGTCGCCACCCGCACGCCTTTAGTACGCAGGGATTGCAAGAGAGTTTCATCAAAATGCAGCCCAGCAGTGGGTGCTGCTACCGCACCCGGTATTTTTGCGTACACGGTCTGATAGCGCTCTGCATCAAACTCATCAGCAGCATGATCAATGTAAGGAGGCAAAGGTAAACGACCATAGCGCTCCATCAGTTGCAAGGTATCTTCGGGAAAGCTCAAGGTAAAGAATTCACCCACGCGTTCACCAACAATCACATCAAACGCATCAGCCAAGCGCATGCGCATGCCTGGTGCAGGTGTTTTAGATGCGCGTACTTGTGCAATGACAGTCGTAGTATCAACCACGCGCTCGACCAATACCTCGACCCGCCCACCGGTTTCTTTCACCCCAAAAAAACGCGCATTCACGACCCGGGTATCATTAAAGACCAGCACATCCCCTGCTTCCAGCGTTGCCAACACATCGGTAAATAGCCCGTCGATCAGGCGGTCTGGCTGGACGTGCAAAAGACGCGACTGCGTGCGCTCAGCCAAAGGCGACTGCGCAATCAGCTCGGCAGGAAGATTAAAATCGAAATCAGTGAGTGAATACATCGAGATACGCAGCACTATCAACGTAAGGAAAGCTGCTGCAGATTAGCAAAAGCCGGTATTCTACGCTGCGCCTGCCAACTCAGTCCGACATGTCCGCTACTAGAAAAAAAAAGACGCCTACGAAAAGTCTACGCACTGTTGACCGGTTTGCGCGTCTTGGGCTATCCACCGACATGTCGCTGGTGCTGCATCTGCCCATGCGCTATGAGGATGAAACGACCTTACTCTCCATCCGTGATGCCAGTCACAGCTACGGGCAAGCCGTGCAAGTCGAAGGCGTTGTCACCGACTGCGATGTGCAATATCGTCCGCGCCGACAATTAGTCGTAAAAATCACCGACGATACCGCTACCTTAACCCTGCGCTTCTTAAATTTTTACGGAAGTCAGGCGATTCAAATGGCGCAAGGTAAGCGATTGCGAGTACGTGGAGAATTTCGTCACGGCTTTCTCGGCAATGAGATGGTTCATCCCACCGTAAAAAGCGTTACACCCGATTCCGCGCTACCTGAGGCACTCACTCCCGTGTATCCGGCCGGCGAGGGTATCTCACAGACCATCCTACGTTCAGCGATTGCAAAAGCGATGGCACGTTTAGACTGGAGCGATACCCTACCTCAGACATTGCGTGAACGCCTGAAACTGATGCCTTTCGAACAAAGCGTGCGACTGCTACATAACCCACCCGCCGACATTGACGAGAATGCCTTAATTGAGCGTAGCCATCCGGCATGGATACGCATGAAGTTTGATGAGTTGCTGGCTCAGCAGCTATCAATGAAGCGCGCGCAACTAGCACGTCGACAACAAGGCGCTCCGGTGCTGGCTAAGCTCGGCTCACTAACCAACGCGTTTACAGCCGCTTTACCATTTGCGCTAACGGCTGCACAACAACGCGTGCTGAATGAAATTCGTGCTGATATCGCTATGCCTTATCCCATGCAACGCTTACTGCAAGGTGATGTCGGTAGCGGTAAAACAGTGGTCGCTGCATTAGCGGCTGCACAAGCGATCGACAATGGTTATCAAACCGCTTTGATGGCACCGACTGAAATTCTGGCTGAACAGCATTTTCGAAAAATCGCAGGCTGGATGGAACCCTTGGGCATACAAGTCGCATGGCTCACCGGCAGTTTGAAAAAACGTGAAAAAGAAGAAGCACGTTCACGGATTGAATCAGGTGAGGCGCAACTTGTTATTGGCACGCATGCTTTAATTCAGCATGATGTGGAGTTTGCTCAATTAGGATTAGCCATCGTTGATGAACAACATCGCTTTGGAGTTGCGCAACGACTCACTCTTCGTAACAAAGGTCTGGATAGTTTGCCGCATCAATTAATGATGTCAGCTACACCGATTCCACGCACCTTAGCCATGACGTATTACGCCGATCTCGAAGTCTCTGTCATTGATGAACTGCCGCCGGGTCGTACACCTATCGTGACACGACTCATCGCACAAGAACGACGCAATGAAGTGATGGAACGCGTACATGCAGCGGCTAAAGAAGGACGTCAGACCTATTGGGTTTGCCCACTAATTGAAGAATCCGAAGCCTTGCAGTTGCAAACTGCTACCGACACCTTTGCGATGCTGACTGCTGCCTTGCCGGATTTACGCGTTGGGCTGGTACATGGCCGCATGAAGCCTGCGGAAAAACAAGCAGTGATGAATGAATTCGCTGCCGGCGCGATTGATCTGCTCGTAGCAACCACCGTGATTGAAGTTGGCGTCGATGTACCGAATGCCTCGCTAATGGTGATTGAACATGCGGAGCGATTCGGTTTGTCGCAACTGCATCAGCTACGCGGGCGCGTAGGTCGCGGAGCCGCTGCCAGCGTTTGTCTATTGATGTATCAAGGCCCGCTGGGTTCGATTGCAAAACAGCGGCTAGCCATCATGCGCGAACTGACTGATGGTTTTGAAATTTCGCGGCGCGATCTGGAAATTCGCGGCCCCGGTGAATTTTTAGGCGCACGCCAATCCGGTCAAGCTATGTTGCGCTTTGCCGATTTGGAAACGGACAACTGGCTAGTTGAAACAGCGCGCGACATCGCTCAACAATTACTACAGGACGACCCTGCTACAGTAGAAGCTCATCTACAGCGCTGGCTCGGTGCGCGCGAAGATTATTTGAAGGTGTGAGTCCATACACTTTATGACTAACTATGCGACACTAATTACATGACATTGACAGAACTGAAATATATCGTTGCCGTCGCGCGAGAAAAACACTTTGGCCGTGCAGCAGAAGCCTGCTTCGTGGCACAACCCACGCTATCGGTCGCTATTAAAAAACTCGAAGATGAACTAGGCGTGGCTATTTTTGAGCGCGGCGGTACGGAAATCAGCGTCACGCCGGTAGGCGCTCAAATCGTTACGCAGGCAGAGCGGGTACTGGAACAGACTTCTTTCATCCGTGACATTGCTAAACAAAATAACGATCCTTTGTCTGGCACTCTGCGCATAGGGGTGATCTATACGATCGCTCCGTATTTGCTGCCGCAATTAGTACCTACGCTAATTAACAACGTGCCGCAAATGCCTTTGGTATTACTAGAAAATTTCACAGTGAAATTAATTGAGCTCTTGCGTGCGGGTGAATTAGATGCTGCCATCATGGCCTTACCTTTTAATCAGCAGGGTCTAATGGTGCAGCCAGTGTATGACGAACCTTTCATGGTAGCGCTACCGCGTCATCATGCCTGGGCCCAGCGAAAAAACATTAATAGCGAAGAACTAAAATCTGAAACCATGTTGCTTCTAGGTGCAGGACACTGTTTTCGTGATCAGGTATTAGAAGTATGCCCAGAAATGTCGCGCTTCTCTACCGGTGGCAGCGGTATCGCAAAAACATTCGAAGGCTCATCACTCGAAACCATACGACACATGGTAGCCTCAGGCATAGGTATTACGGTGTTACCTCAAGCGTCGGTACCCACCACCAATACTAGCCAAGATATGTTGAATTACATTCCCTTCGAAGCACCCGTGCCCTCACGACGTGTCGTTATTGCTTGGCGCAAGAGCTACACACGCCGTGCAGCGGTTGAAGCGGTACGTCAAGCGATACTGGCGTGCAAGCTGCAAGGAGTGCAGATGTTGCCAGACGCAGCACTCGAAGAAGAATAATTTTTTTATCATGACAGTCACTCCTCAGTCGATCATTCATCGACTTGCGCTGTATGCAAAATTAGTTAGGTTAGATAAACCCATAGGCAGCTTGCTACTACTGTGGCCCACATTGTCTGCATTGTGGTTAGCCTCGGACGGTATGCCTGATATTCAGCTGATTGTGATTTTTACTGTTGGTACGATACTGATGCGTTCCGCAGGATGCGCTATCAATGATTTTGCTGACCGCGATTTTGATCGTCATGTAAAACGCACTGCAGAGCGACCTCTCACTTCAGGTCAACTCCACGCTTGGGAAGCGATTGCCATCGCCCTTATTTTTGCGTTAGTTTCATTCGCGCTGATCTTGCCACTGAATGTATTAACGCGCGAATTATCGGTACTCGCGGTAATAGTCGCTGGCAGCTATCCCTACTTCAAACGATTTTTTGCATTACCTCAAGCCTATCTGGGGATTGCCTTTGGCTTTGGCATACCCATGGCTTACGCAGCCGTACTCAACACCGTACCGACAGAAGCTTGGGTACTCCTCATTGCCAATGTGTTTTGGGCATTGGCATATGACACCGAATACGCCATGGTCGATCGCGACGATGATCTTAAAATCGGCATTCGCACCTCCGCTATAACATTTGGCAAGCATGATGTCGGCGCGGTCATGCTAAGTTATGCCATTAGTCTTTGCTTAATTACCGCAGTGGGCGTAGCCGCAGGACTAGGTAAAGGTTTTGCAGCAGGCATGATGGTAGCAACCATCATCGCTGGCTATCACTGGACGTTAATTCGCACTCGCGAGCGCGACGGATGTTTTGCAGCCTTTCGTCACAACAACTGGCTAGGTGCGGCGATATTCATCGGTATCGTGTTGGGTTAGTCAGTTTTTCAGCTTCAGCGGCACTTCTACGCAACAAACTCCTCAGTAGCCTGTACTTTCCTTGTCCGTCTAATTATCTACGCCAGATAATCGGCGTCGGTGTTGGCTTGTGCTCCCTCGCACTGCATGCCAACGTGACTCTCACGCGATCTTATTTATTTTTTCATGGATATCACTGAACTGCTTGCTTTCAGCGTACGTAACAAAGCCTCCGACTTACATCTATCTGCTGGTATGCCGCCTCTAATACGAGTACATGGTGAAGTTAAGCGTATCAATCTTCCATCGCTTTCAAAGCAGGATGTTCGTGCAATGTTGGATTCCATCATGAGCGCCGATCTGAGCAAGCGCTATGACGAATTACTAGAAGTCGATTTTTCATTCGAACTTCCCGGTCAGGCACGATTTCGGGTCAATGCATTTCATCAAGATCGCGGTCCGGCAGCTGTGCTGAGAACCATTCCTTCAAAAATTTTTTCACTCGCTGAGTTAGATACACCAAAAATTTTTGCTGATCTATCGCTCAAACCACGTGGTTTGATTTTAGTGACCGGCCCGACGGGTTCAGGTAAATCCACCACCTTAGCGGCGATGGTTAATCACATTAATGAAAATGAACAAGCACACATACTAACGATTGAAGATCCTATCGAATTTGTGCACATTTCAAATAAGTGCTTAATCAATCAACGCGAGCTTGGGCCGCACACCCATTCATTTGCCGCCGCGCTGCGCTCAGCGTTACGGGAAGATCCGGATGTTATTTTGGTGGGTGAATTACGCGATCTGGAAACCATACGCTTAGCACTCACCGCCGCCGAAACGGGGCACTTGGTGTTTGGTACCTTGCATACAGCATCAGCATCAAAAACGATCGACCGTATCATTGACGTTTTTCCGGGCGATGAAAAAGAAATGGTCCGTGCGATGCTCTCTGAATCACTGCAAGCAGTGATCTCACAAACCTTATTGAAAAATGCCGAGGGTACCGGCCGAATCGCTGCCCATGAAATTATGTTGGGCACGCCTGCTATACGTAATTTGATTCGCGAAGCAAAAGTGGCACAAATGTATTCAACGATGCAAACCGGTGCGGCAGTCGGTATGCAGACTCTAGACGCCTGCTTGTCTGAGTTAGTTCGTCGCCGTCGTATCAATCTTGATGCCGCCAGAGCAGCGGCCAAAACACCAGAAAATTTTCATTAAGGAAGTAAGGCAGTTCAGCTCTGGCCAAATTCCTTACCTAGCTCAGCACCACGCTGTGCTGCTGCTTTCAGCGCCTTGATGATGGCAGCTTGTACTGCATCGTCATTCAACGATGTCAAAGCAGCGTAGGTCGTGCCACCTTTCGAGGTAACACGCTCGCGTAACGTGGCTAGTGATTCATCAGACGCACTGGCCAATGCAGACGCTCCAAGAAAGGTTGCCTGCGCCAGGCTACGACCTTGCTCAGCACTCAGACCCAATTCAACAGCGGCCTGCTGCATCGCTTCCAGAAAATAAAATACATAAGCCGGGCCGCTACCCGAAACGGCCGTCACTGCATCAATTTGATTTTCAGATTCCAACCAAACCGTCTGACCCACAGCACGCAAAATAGTGTCAGCGATAGTGCGCTGCTGATCCGACACGCCAGCTAACGCCACCATACCCGTAATACCCTGACCGATTAAAGCCGGCGTGTTGGGCATAGTTCTAACTATGGCCTGATGCCCACCTAACCAACGCGATAAATCAGCGGCACGAATACCTGCAGCGATAGAGAGGATTAATTGATTTTTTATAGAGGGCGAAATACTCGATGCCACTTCATGCATCTGCTGTGGCTTAACTGCCAGCACAATCACATCTGCCACACCCACTTCAGCACCTGCAGTAGCAGCGGTGCTTACACCCCATTTTTTTTCTACGTTGCGCAGTGTCTCTGCATGTACATCCACCACATGAATCTGGTTCGCTGGAATCAGTTTATCTGCCAGACCGCTAATCAAGGCCTGCGCCATATTGCCGCCGCCGATGAAAGCAATTTTCAAATTAGTTTGCATAATCCCGTTTTCCAAAAATTGCGCTACCAATACGCACCATCGTTGCACCTTCCATGATGGCCGCCTGCATATCCCCTGACATACCCATAGACAGGGTATCGGTCGCGATACCCATCTCTGCCAGTTGTTGTTGTAACTCGCGCAGTAAAGCAAATGGTGCACGTTGTTTAACGAGATCAGCCTCCGGCTCCGGTATCGCCATCAAGCCGCGTAACTGAATATTGGGTAATCCAACAACCGCTTTAGCCAACACGGATAATTCTTCAGGTGACACACCGCTCTTACTGGCCTCACCACTCACGTTCACCTGCAGACAAATATTCAATGGCGGCAAACCCTCAGGCCGCTGCTCAGATAAACGCTGCGCAATTTTTTCGCGGTCGACTGCATGTACCCAGGAAAAATTTTCTGCGATCGGGCGCGTCTTATTACTTTGTATCGGTCCAATAAAATGCCAATCCAAGTGAAGCTCGGGCCTAAGCTCGTGTACTTCGGCTATTTTATTTACCGCCTCTTGCAAATAATTTTCCCCGAAGGCGACTTGACCCGCGTCAGCCGCCACTATCACCGCGTCGGCCCCAAATGTTTTAGAGACCGCCAGCAGAGTCACCGACGCAGGTTCTCGTCCCGCCGTTTGGCAAGATTGGTCTATGGCATGACGCACAGCCGCAAGTTGGGTAGATATCGACATAGCCCCGCATTATCGCTCAAGCGACCCAGTCTGCAGACGAGGCCCAGCCCTGCTAGTATCAACACTCTGTTTGGTTATGGAGATCTAGATGAGCGACTTGTATACCCTGCCGGTGCGCACCCTAGCGGGCAAAGACACCGATCTGTCCGCCTACAAAGGACACGTACTGTTAATAGTGAATACTGCCAGCCAGTGTGGCTTCACGCCCCATTATGCGGGACTAGAGACTTTGCACCGTCAATACAAAGATCAGGGCTTGGTTGTACTGGGATTTCCATGTAATCAATTTGGCGCACAAGAACCCGGCAGCGCCGCAGATATTGCTGCATTCTGTGAAAAAAATTATGGGGTGAGTTTTCCGTTATTTGACAAAGTCGATGTCAACGGTGTCAACGCTCATCCCTTATTCACACTACTCAAAGCAGAAGCCCCCGGCGTGTTAGGTACCGAGGGCATCAAATGGAATTTCACGAAATTTCTGGTCGGTCGTGATGGCAAAGTCCACGAACGCTATGCCCCTACCACCACACCCGCTCAGCTGGAATCTGACGTCGCCAAACTCTTGGCTGCCTAAACTCTTTTCACACCGCAGGTAGTCAGATTTCCAGACTACCTGCGTCTGCATTACCACCCGCTCTGTCCTAAACGCATGCGCCTTAAGAAATCGCAAGGTTTTTTATGCCTATTTTGCATCTCCGTTGAACTATCAGCGCAAGCTGGTTACAGAACTCTCACAAATATTCAGCGCGGCGCTGACTAGATTTCGGTAGTTCCCGCCGCTGATTATTCGAATAAAACAGGAGACATCACCATGGTTCAGATGACAAACAGGCGAGTACGCCTGAAGAGTAGCTTTTTGTCTAAAAAAAATGAGATGCCGTACTCCACTCATTCGAGTGTTATCGCTGAATCGAATCGGTCTGTCTCATTTTTACGTGCATGAAGGAGACATCACACCATGAATCATTCACAATTTTTAGATCTTTGTCGTGATATTTCAACCGAGCTGAATTTAGACGATCTGGATGAACTGGGATTTTCTAATTATTTAGAGATTGACGATATACCTATTGCATTAATTTTCGATGAACACTCAAATCCTGATCGAATTTTTTGCTATGTCGATCATGGTCCCATTGAAGATTCGCAGCGTCTTGATATTTACGACAACCTACTCACACTCAATTTATTGAGCGGTACAAAAACTAATGGGGTTTATGCACTTGATCCCACCAGTGGCCATGTGCTGTTTGTCGTTCATATCGTTGATCTCGACCAGAGCGAAGCCAAAGTTTTAGCGAATGACTTACGTAGCTATTCAGCTTGTGCCATCAGCCTGCAAAACAATTTATTCAAAGGTGCTGCAGCTGCTCCCATTGCCGAAATTATGAGCCAGCTTTTTGGTCAGCCAGAACAAACTCCACTTAACGAACTTGCATGAGGTCACGCCATGAGCCTATCGACTACACCGCCACTTGATACGTCCAACCCTGCTGCAGTTCAAGGAATTTTTACGACAAATCTCCAAACGCCCAGAAGGAAGTTGTCGCAGGATGATAAAACACTCACCACTCGCAAAACAAGACTGCTGCAAGCGCATGCAAGTTCACCACAATTCAAGGTCAATCCTAAAAATAATAAAAATTCATCGCAGGTAGACACTGACTCTCAAAAAACTTCTGGGACATCAGAAAAAAATAACAACCTTAAAAATTCATCGAATAGCAAACATTCAGACATTAAGGGTTCTGATGAAAATTCCTCAGATGATGAAGATTCAATCGTCAGCGAAGCGGACTCTAGTGATGACGATCTAGAAGATTTAATGCCGACCGAACGTCGGGAGAAAATTGAAAACAATTTGATCCAGCCCTGGACCAGAGTCAAAAAAGCAGACTTCGAGCGGCAAGAAGAAAAAGAAACGGCGGCAGTGAGAGAAGCTCGGATACGCAAGTACGCCATGGATTTTGTTGCAGGCAGCTTACTCCAGTTGACATCATTTGGCATCGGTGGCTTTGCAACGATAGGTACTGGGAATCCTGGGTTATTCCCGGTGGTGGTTCCATTTATGAACGAATTGCTCAGTGAAAAAATAGCTCAATTAACACGCACCTCCACAATAGGTATCCCAGAAACTCAGCAATGGTTTGCCATACAGCGCCAATTAGGACATGCACTCGGCGATCTCTTTGTAGCCTGCGCCAACAAAGACCCAAGTAAAAAATTTGATATTAAAGTTAATGGCGAAATAAAAAAAGTAACTGCGGCTGAAGCTTTAAAGCATATGGGGCTTGTGGGGGGATTTAAAGCCTGGGGAAAAAATTTCCTAGTACGCGGGTTGCCGTTTGCTTGGTTCACCGCACTGTATGCTGTTCGCGATTGGCAATTGTATGACGCTCATGGCGGATATTTTTCTGGGAATGCTACCAAATGGTGTCATTCGTATACGCCTAATGCTAATTGCACAAACGTAGAACAACCTACCGGTGCCATTGACCCAGTCATACTACGAACAGGGATTGTTTTTTTAGTTGGCATGCTCGCTGGAGCTGCAACCTCTTTAACCGGACAACTCATTGCATCACAAATCGATGGCGCTGTAGAGAAGCCAAATTTTAGTACGGACTACTACATTAAAAAAATGTCTTATCTGGAAAGTCTTAAGCTAGATATAAAAACGTATATTGATAATCTGAGTCCAAAATCGTATGACTACGTAAATAAGTTATCTGCTGCCATTGATCTTGAAAACTCGATCGACAAAGAAATGAGTTATGCCAAGAAAAAATCAAGCTTGTGGACTACCTACCAAGCCGAATTCGATTTGGCCACACAGAAAAAACGTGACACCACCATGGTGACACCAGAATTTGGTAGCAAACGCATAGATACCGGCATGGCTTTCATAGGGAAAATGCTTAGCCTAATTCTTTATGTAGGAATCATTCAGCGCTTTTCTCCTCAAAGTCCACACACCAACGAACTAGACAGGCAACTCTCCTTGATTTTACCGCCGCTTATGCTGATTTTCATCGCAGGCTATGCCCATCGCGACGACCTGCGCATCATTCCGCAGACTATCTATGGCGCAGGCAAAGGTATTGTTCGCGCTTGTAAGGTATCTGCTAAACACGCACATGGACATGATCATTCAACGCAAACAGAGAACGATCATGTGGTGAATATGGAAGGCGCGCTAAGCAACGATAGCGATAGCGAGGAAGAAAAGGAACCCTATCTATCAAATGGACTCACCAACCCTGATGGAACGCCTATGGAAGAAAAAGGCTCGCCTAGCAGCAAAGCTCACATGAAATCTCAACACGATTCTGACGACGATAGCATCGTCTAATACTCACCAGCGTGTAAATGCAGCGATAGCTAAAGATAGTGATTTAATTTTAGCCCATCGCTGCATCAATTAATTCTACCCAATGCCTAGCTAGTTCAGAGTACATGTTTTTTGATCTAATCATAGAGAAAGCAAGGCATGAACTCATCACTATTTTTAAAACTTTGTCACGCTACCAGTGTTGCCTTAGGCTGTGCTGACAACGATGCACTAGGCAATAGTCATACGATAGACATTGATGGCGTTAACATCGCGTTATTTTTTGAAGAAGATTTCTCGCCAGATCTTATCCTCTGCTACATCGACATAGGTCCGCTGCCAGTATTTAGACGACAAGAAATACTAGAACGCATCCTAGCTATCAACCTTTTGACAGCCACTAAAACATCAGGCGTTTATGGACTGGATCAAGCCAGAGACAGTCTAATCTTTGTACAGCAATTCGTCTCACCAGAATTATTAAGCGGAGAAGAGCTCGCCAAAATCTTAACTAACTATAGCGCACATGCAATTAGCATAAAACAAAATCTTCTTGACCCAAACAACTTACGTCCGCTACCTACCATTCTTGCTGACTCGCTTGATCAGCACCTGCATCACCTAGCCTAAGGAAAAATCATCACACTACCTAATCTGAAGCATGGAATCCGTCCGCACATCCCAACTAAGAATCAATCATCTACGCAATTTCCTCCTCCACCCACCTCTAGCTCATCTTCATCCAGCAGTCTAGTATCGAGTTCAGCACTTGTAGAACAACATCATCAATCAATGCAGATACCAGGGCAATTTACACATACCTCGAGCAAGCAATCAACAGTTAAACTTCAATCTGAGTATGTGAATACCGAGCAAAGCGACTCTTTTATTATTGATGATAGCGATGATGAATTCGAATCACATATCGACCAGGGCCGCAAGAGTGATACATCAGATGAATCAGAAAAAACTCAGCATGAATTAGATAAAGAAAAATTACTCAGCCTGCAAGAACAACGAAAATCAACTAATGATAAAAATGAAAAAGAGGCCTTTAAACTTCAAAAAGAAATCAATGCAACAAGGAAAAATTTAGGTCTGCCGAACGAGAATATTAAGGGTATAAAACCAAATAAACTTCCAACACAAACTATTGACGGTAGTGATGAAAATTTACAAACCTCTACACAAAGTAATTTACCCTCCCCAGTCGAACGAATAATTTTTTTCAATATAGCCGACCGCAATGAATTAAGAAAAATTAGTCAGGGCGTACTTAAGTGCCAAGAAATTTCTGAAAGTTATCAAATCCGAATAGATGCAATAGATAAAATTTTAGATGACTCAGATGGTATTGTTGGGGAAGATGAATTTCAGAGAGATTTGAGTTCATTAATCAAACTTCAGTGGCAAGAGCATAAGAAAATTTCCGTTCTACATGCGCAACAAAATAATATTGAAAGTCGCGTTATTTCAAAAGCTGCATCACTCAAAGAAATTAACGATGAATGCCAATTACTTTTAGAATCCTGTAAATCTGAAAAAACTTATTCTCTTGAAGAAAAATATGACGCTCTGGTCAGCGAACTCAAGCAAGAACATGCCAATAGCCCTTATACACCAGCCAAGATAGCCGTCGCTGGTGCATCGGCCTTTAGCGTCTCATTTTTAATCGCCGATACCTTATCACGCACCGTAAGCATGTCGGCTTATATCCCTGCTTTCATTACCGGTACGCTGCACGTGATTGCAGCTGGGCCTGTCGCTAAATCGATCATGCCAAATATGTGGTCTAGTCCCGTGCTTGCTGAGTTGAATAATAATTTCAAACTACGCGGTGCTTCGTGGGGCGAGCAATGGCAAGGCCAAGCTAGTGAGAAAAAATACCTTAGCAAATATCCTGAGCACCCTGGAAAGATCTCCATTGAGCAAAGACTAGAAGAGGAGCAATCACTTAACAATTTACTCGCCGCACGGTACAAAGATGAAGAAGCGAGTTATTTCTTCTTTACGATGAATTATTTATTAAAAGCGATGGGTGCTGCCATGGTGTCAAAGGCTTTTAGTACCGGAACTCAAACCTACAAATTAATTGAAGCTACCCTACATGGTGTCTGCGGTAATCTCTCTGGGGCTAGCTACCTTTTTTCTCAGCAAGCTGCTAGAAGTGAACGTAATCAGTCAACCAACATATTGACGCCTACGCGAAAGATTTTTTCTTCCAAGGCTGAGGAGCTGCAATCGTTACTTGATGATATTGAGAATAATCTAAAAAAGTCTGAAAGCAACCCTCGCCATGATACCCGCGACCTTACTCATCATCTCCTCATCAAAGCGCAGCAACAAGTGCAAAATGAGCTAAAAATCGCTACTCTTCAGGCCTCGTGGCTTGGGTTACTTCGGCACGAACTGAGTATAAATTTTGCACTTGGCTCACGCCTAGATACTATTGCCGAAATTGTGGGGCGCTCAATTTCTCTGCTACCGCTGTCGATAATTAATGAGGTTACTTCAAACTGGCGCAATAGCTCAGATCCATGGCTGGTTTTTATCGGTCATGCCTTACCGGCGGCGATACTAACGATGCCACCAGGTTTAACGGCAAGGCCACTTTATAGCGGCGCGATTCGGTCTGCTCTGCAAATGATGTGCACTATCTATGAAAATTATTCCGTCCCCATGGGTAACCATGGCAGCACACCAGACGACTCCGATTATTTCAATACAAACTGGCGTGGAAATCCAGTTAAGAAAGATGAAGAAACGCTCTTGTAAAGGAAAGTTGAATCAATACTCTTTGAAAAAATTGGTTTGACTCAGCAAATTTACTGCATTGCCTGATCAATCAATTCTATCCAATGCCTAACCGGCGACTCGGTACCTGATTGCAAATGCGTCAGGCATCCGATGTTGGCCGACACGATCATTTCTGATTGAGTCGCTTGAAGATTTTTTAGTTTGTTATCGCGCAGCTTATACGACAGGTCAGGCTGCAGTACAGAATACGTGCCGGCCGAACCACAACATAAATGACTGTCAGTACATAAAGTCACATCTACACCAACAGCACGTAAGACTGCTTCTACCTTGCCGCGAATTTGCTGACCATGTTGCAAAGTACATGGCGGGTGATACGCCACACGTTTTTTTATCTGCACTTTGTTAGCGAGTTCTTGCTGAAACGCTGGCAAGACTTCCGAAAGGTCTTTGGTCAATTCTGTAATGCGCTGCGCCCGCGCTGCATAGTGCGGATCATTGGCCAGTAAATGACCATACTCTTTGACCATCGCGCCACAACCTGAGGCGGTCATTACAATGGCTTCTGCACCGGCTTGCACATAGGGCCACCAGGCATCAATATTTCGGCGCATATCGTCCAGACTGTTTGCCTGATCATTCAAGTGATAGCGAATAGCGCCGCAACAACCAGCCTTAGGTGCGACGATTAATTGGACACCCAACTTATCCAATACACGCGCAGTCGAGGCGTTAATGTTTGGTGACATAGCGGGCTGTACACAACCATCCAGCAGCAGCATTGTGCGTGCATGCATGCGTGTAGGCCAGCGACCTGCAGGATGTGCGACAGGCACTTTGTTTTTTAATGCCTTAGGTAACAGTGGTCTAAAAAATTGACCTGCTTTCATCGCCGGGGTAAACAGCCATTTACGCGGCAAGGTTTCTTTCAATACGGTCCGAACCAATTGGGTGGCGAATGGACGCTCAACTTGTTTTTCTACGATCTCCCGGCCGATATCAACCAATCGCCCATATTTCACACCGGAGGGGCAGGTACTCTCGCAATTACGACACGTCAGGCAGCGGTCCAGATGAAGCTGCGTTTTAGCAGTAGCTGGTTTACCTTCTAAGATTTGTTTAATTAAATAAATGCGTCCGCGTGGGCCATCCAGCTCATCACCCAGCAATTGATAGGTTGGGCAAGTCGCCGTACAAAAGCCGCAATGCACACAGCTGCGCAAAATGGCATCAGCCTCTTGGCCTTCGGGCGAGTTCTTAATGAAATCAGCGAGATTGGTTTGCATTTTTTATGCTCAGAAATCCGTATACATGCGGCCTGGATTAAATACACCGGCCGGATCAAAAGTATGTTTTAAGTTGTGATGTATGCGCGCGACGGCAGGCTGCAATGGATGAAATACTCCCACCGATTTATCACCGCTTTTAAACAAGGTCGCATGACCACCGGCTTTTTCAGCGGCAGTACGTATGGTTGCGGTATCTGCATCCGTCTTTAACCAACGCTGGGCACCACCCCATTCAATGAGCTGTTCGCCTGCCAGCATTAAGGCTGGTGCTACGGTAGGCAATGACAAACGCCACAAGCCGCGCGACGTGTCATTGAAAAAGTCATGGGTCTGCTCACGCACTGCATCCCAAAACGATTCAGCTTCACTCACTGTCTCACCACCCATGCTGGTGATAGCGGCATCGACAGCGGCGCGAGCGCCCGACAAACGTACAGTCAATCGTCCTTGATGCCAGCACGAACCTGAAATCGGTAGAGGCTTCCCACCCCATACATTCATTTGTTTGAGCGCTTCTGTTTCTGACAGAGCAAATTGCAGCGTATGTTGCGCCGTGGGACGCGGCAACACTTTGATAGAAACCTCTAACAACAAACCTAGCGTGCCTAGTGATCCGGTCAACAAGCGGGACACATCGTAGCCCGCGACATTTTTCATGACTTGACCACCGAAATTCAGCACATCACCACGACCATCCATCAGCACGGTGCCGAGCACAAAATCTCTGACTGAACCAACTGCTTGCCTGCGTGGCCCCGATAAACCAGCCGCCACAATGCCACCCAAGGTCGCTAAGCCATCAAAACGCATAGGCTCGAATGCGAGCATCTGTTTTTGCTCAGAGAGCGCTTTACCGATTTCACGCAGGGTGGTTCCGGCGCGTGCGGTGATGACTAACTCGGTTGGATCATACGAAACAATCCCGCTGTAGGCGCGTGTGTCTAGTAACTCGCCTTCAAACGATTGTCCATACCAATCCTTGGTACCATTACCGCGAATACGCAAAGGTGTTTTAGCGGCGCTGGCAGAAATAATCTGCTGTTTAAATGCCTGTAATGTCTGATCCATTTTTAATTTTTTGATTATCAGAAACGTGGCAAATCGGGAAACTTCATTTGTCCAGAACGAACATGCATCTTGCCGTACTCAGCACAACGATGCAGTGTGGGAATCGCTTTGTCAGGGTTCAGCAAAAACGCGGTATCAAAAGAACGCTTCAAGCCAAAAAAAGCTTCACGCTCTTCGGGGGCGAATTGCACGCACATAGAATTGATTTTTTCTATGCCGACACCGTGTTCACCGGTAATCGTGCCACCCACTTCAACACACAGCTCTAGAATCGCTGCGCCGAATTTTTCAGCGCGATCGAATTCGCCTGGCATATTGGCATCAAATAGAATTAACGGATGCAGATTGCCATCGCCTGCATGAAACACATTCGCACAGCGCAAGCCGTACACTTTTTCCATGTCGGCGATGCCTAACAATACTTTGGCTAAATGCTTGCGCGGTATGGTGCCGTCCATGCAGTAGTAGTCTGGCGAGATACGTCCGGCAGCTGGGAAAGCATTTTTACGACCCGACCAAAACCGCATACGCTCAGCTTCATCACGCGAAACAGCAATCGCGGTGGCACCGGATGATTTTAAAACCTCGGTCATGTGCGCGATTTCTTCTTCAACTTCTTCGGGCGTGCCATCGGACTCGCATAAAAGAATCGCCTCAGCGTCGGTGTCATAACCGGCTTTAACAAACGGCTCAACCATGCGCGAACTGGTTTTATCCATCATCTCTAAACCTGCGGGAATAATGCCGGCTGCAATCACATTAGCTACAGCATTACCGCCTTTAACTACGTCATCGAATGAGGCCATGATGACTCGGGCTGCCTGTGGCTTAGGCACCAACTTAACCGTCACTTCAGTGACCACACCGAGCATGCCTTCTGAACCGATAAAAACAGCGAGCAAATCAAGGCCAGGCGCGTCGAGCGCTTCGTTACCTAGTTCAGCGACATCACCTTCTATCGTTACCATGCGAACACGCAGCACGTTATGTACGGTCAGTCCATATTTCAAACAATGCACGCCACCAGAATTTTCTGCCACATTGCCACCGATAGAGCATGCGATTTGTGACGAAGGATCGGGGGCGTAATACAAGCCGTGCACACTTGCCGCTTCAGATATCGCAAGATTACGCACGCCGGGCTGTACTACTGCAGTACGTGCATAGGCATCAATCTTAACGATACGATTGAGTCGAGCCGTCGATAACACCACACCATCAGCAATTGGCGTCGCACCACCTGACAAGCCAGTACCCGCACCGCGCGGCACGATTTGTACTTTTAAACGGTGACACACCTTCAACACCGCAACGACTTGCGCTTCACTCTCTGGCAACACAACCACCATAGGTAGTTGACGATATGCAGACAGGCCATCGCATTCATAAGGGCGCGTATCTTCTTCATTAAAAAGCACGGATGCCTCAGGCAGCACCGCACGTAATCCTGAAACAACTTCGCGCTGGCGCGATAAAGAAAAAGCGAATTCAGTGGGAGCGTTCATAAAACATCCTGTGGGCACACGAAGGCACGTGCAAGCAATGGCGCGTTTAACTATCTCGCTAGTGTAACGAAAGCGCGCTGGCGAAACTCAGGATTTGACAGGATTTCCCCTGAAAAGCTTGAGAGGAACTGATGAAAGTTTTTACCGCTTGGAGGAGATTGCCTGAATCAGCGAGAAATCATCCCTAACGCTCACGATAAATCAGGGATTTCGGAAGGTTTCTTGTATCCATTGCAAAAAGGTGACAACTTCGGGACGCTCGGTCACTTGTTTTTCATACACCAGGTAATAAGCATGCGGAGGCGTCGCTGTTTTCATATCAAACAAGCGAACAATTTCACCGCGCACAAGCATCTCGCGCGCAAAATGTTCGCGCGTTAATCCCACGCCATGACCGTGTTTTACCATCTCAAGTAACAAGCCTAAATCATCAACCCGCAAACCAGTGGACGGCTCAGCCCAATCCAGTCCGGCTGCCTCAAACCATGGCTGCCACGGTTCGAGCGCTGAACGAAGTAAGGTGACGTTCTGCAAATCTTCAGGCGACGTAATGGGATCTACTTTTTTCAGATACTCAGGGCTAGCTACTGCAAAGGTTGGCTCTGAAAATAATTTTTCGCATTGCAGATTCGGATATTTACCCGGCCCAAAACGTACTTCAAGATCGCTCTCAGCAAGCGCCAAATCGTACAGCGGCACCGATAAATAAATTTCAACCGCAATATCAGGATGCTGCTCTACAAAGGATCCCAAGCGAGGTACAAGTAAGTAGCGCGCAAAGGTAGGTGGCAATGTCAGTTTGACGCGCGGCTGAGCGGACGCTGCACGACGCGGCATAGGAAAATCAGTTAACGCACGCAGAGCCAGACGTACGACATCCAGATAACGTCTGCCGAATTCCGATAAACCCACATTACGACCATCGCGCAAAAATAAACGCTCACCTACAAATTCTTCCAGCAGACGAATTCGATGTGATAACGCAGACGGTGTAATGCACAGCTCTTCAGCAGCCAATGCAAAAGAGCCATGACGCGCCGCTGCTTCAAAAGCTGAAAGCGCGTGAACTGGAGGAATTCGTGTTGCCATAGATGAGTTACAAATGAGTACTTCAGTGATCCGAGCACATCACCAGCGGATGACTTTGCCCGGATTAAAAATATTATTGGGATCGAGCGCGTGTTTGATCGTACGCATCAGATCAACGGCTTCTTCACCGGCTTCATGCACCAAAAAATCTAGCTTATGCAATCCGATACCGTGCTCACCTGTGCAGGTGCCGTCCATGGCAATAGCGCGATGGACCATACGCTCGTTCACTGACTCTGCACGCGCGACGTCTTCGGGGTCTGATGGATCAACGAGCATCTGCACATGAAAATTACCATCACCCACATGACCGATGATCCCATAGATGAGGTTCTCGCGATCGCAATCCGCTTTGGTTTCAAGCAGACATTCCGTTAAGCGCGAAATTGGTACGCAGCAATCGGTCGAAATAGCGCGCGAACCAGGACGCAATTGCAGTAAAGCGAAATAAGCATTATGACGCGCTTGCCAAAGTCGTGAGCGATCTTCCGGACGTGTAGCCCATTCAAAACCTATCGCTCCATGTTCATCGGCGATTTGCTGAACTAATTCCGCTTGTTCTTTGACGCCTTGCTCACTGCCGTGAAATTCAAATAACAGCAGAGGTTTTTCTGGCAACGTTAATTTGTCGTGACGATTTAGCGCACGTACACCGTTCTCATCAACAAATTCAACGCGCGCTAAAGGTACGCCAATTTGAATTGCCTGAATCACGGTATCAACCGCGTTTGCAATGTTTGTGAACGAACACACTGCAGCGGAAATTGCTTCAGGCTGAGGATAAATCTTGAGCGTGATTTCAGTAATGATGCCTAGCGTTCCTTCGCTACCGACAAACAAGCGCGTCAAGTCGTAACCGGCTGATGATTTTTTTGCGCGCGTGCCGGTCTTAACTATTTTGCCTTGTGCGGTAACGACGGTCAGACCCAGAACATTCTCGCGCATTGTGCCATAGCGCACCGCATTGGTACCCGAAGCACGCGTTGCAGCCATACCGCCAATTGAAGCATCCGCCCCGGGATCAATCGGAAAAAACAATCCGGTGTCTTTGATCTCCACATTCAGTTGCTTACGTGTGACTCCAGGTTGCACGGTGATCGTCAGATCTTCGGCATTCAACGCAACCACTTGATTCATCTGCGACACATCGATCGATAAACCACCTTGCAGCGCCAGAATATGGCCTTCAAGTGAAGTACCCGTACCGTAGGCGATCACAGGAAATTTATACTGATTGCACAACGCAACCGCTTTCGCAACTTCAACAGTGGAATGAGCGAACACCACCGCATCGGGCAGCATTGGGTCATATGACGACTCATCACGACCGTGATGCTCACGCATCGCTTGCGATGTAGACAGTCGATCGCCAAAGCACTCGCGTAGCGAGATCAACAGCTCGGGCGGCATTACGCGCCTGAGCGCAGTGGGTGGGGCAGGATGGTTCATTTAACTTCTCCGATAGGTCAAGTATTGTACCCTCGAGGCATCAATCAGGTAGGGTCACTGTACTCCCAACATCTGCGTTTATTCAGCATTTATGCGGGATTTGACGTATGCTCCCGCGACTGAGTTATCAAATTTTAAGAACATGGGACATAGACTTTCCAAAATTGCTACACGAACGGGTGACGATGGCACCACGGGCCTGGGCGACGGTAGCCGTACCGACAAGGATGCACTTCGCGTTCAAGCGATGGGGGATGTGGATGAACTCAATTCTCACATCGGGGTTCTGCTTTGCGAACCATTGCCAGACGATCTGCGACAAGAGCTCATCACCATACAACACGATCTGTTTGATTTAGGTGGTGAACTCTGCATACCGGGCTTCACCATGATTCAAGAAGCGCAAGTCCTGCGTTTGGATGAATTGCTCGCTAAGTACAACGCGACACTCCCACCTTTATCTGAATTTATTCTACCGGGTGGATCACGCGCTGCTGCTCAAGCGCACATCTGTCGAACTGTGTGTCGTCGTGCCGAGCGCTCGATTGTGTCACTCGGCAAAGCAGAAACATTGAATCCACAACCACGGCAATTCGTGAATCGTCTATCGGATTTATTGTTTGTAGTTTCGCGCGTGCTGAACCGCTTTGCGGGTGGATCAGACGTGCTGTGGGAAAAAGGGCGCAACAAAGTCTGAATGCACTATGCACTAGCTCACCTGAGTTAGTGCATCGCTCTAGGAACTGTATGCAGGCCATGGCTACTCAGCATGCATGCCTGATACACCAACACCAGCACAATATTTCGTTAAGCCAGGTTTAACGACTCTGCAGTCCACAAACATCAGACCTAATCCCCTTCTTCGTTGGCAGGGCGTTATTTCATGCGTCAGTCCGATTTCTAGTAGATCGCTTGAACTTCCCGAACGACGAAAAAAATTTCGTAAGGCTCGACTCGATCTTGATGAGAATGTCACCATTCAAATTGCTGATACACAAAAGCTTAAACAGGAAGTCAAAAATCTACTGCGTAGCCAGTATAAAGCGCGCGGCTACGATACGACTTTTATAGGCAAAGAAGACACAGCAAGTGAGACCCGCCTTCTAACGTTGCTGGTAAAGAAAGGCATGCGCGCCTCGGGAACATGCTCGCTATTGTTAGACCTGCCAGGCCATCACCTTCGAGCTGATCTTGGTCATTCAGATTGCCTTAACGACTTGCGCAAACAAGGCAAATATCTCATCGAAATAGTTCAATTAGCAGCAACATCAGAGATAACAAACGGCACGGATCGCATCAGCCTTGCGGCGTTGTTTAGCTACATTGCCCTGTGTTTGAATTCTTTTCTAGATTACAGACCTTTCCTGGTCGTTGAGGTGGCTACTCGCCATATCGACTACTGGAGCAGCCTTGGATTTGTGGTGCTTAAAGATGCAACGTGGTGCGTTAGAGTCAATACAGCTTCAGCACTTCTCGGTTGTGACTGGGTACGCTTGTGGCAATTTATCAAAATTGAATGGCAAAACCCAGTAAGAGGAAGTCACCATAGCAACCTAACGCCCATAGCAATAAGGCGCTTCGTCCGTCATTTTATGCCTTGGGAAGATGTTGAGGGGATCATGCATCGGATGACTGTATCTCAAGAAAAAGAACCGCCAACCCTCATCGGCAACTACAGATAAAAATGAATGATCACACTTTTGATTATGCTAAAGCATTTTCTCGTAACTTAGGCTGGATAACTGAAGCAGAACAATTACGGCTGCGGTATGCCACCGTAGCCATCGGTGGAATGGGCGGAGTAGGTGGTCATCATCTATTAGCACTCACACGCATGGGTGTAGGAAATTTTCGAATTGCAGATTTCGATCATTTCGAACTCGCCAATTTTAATCGTCAATCAGGCGCAACCGTGGCCACATTAAATTTATCCAAATGCGACACGATGGCCGCTATGGCTCATGCTGTTAACCCAACAGCTAAGATTGAAGTCTATAGACAGGGCTTAAGTGCCGCCACACTGGATGAGTTTCTTAAAGGAGCTGATGTATATATCGATGGATTAGATTTTTTTGCATTCGACATACGCGAAAAAACCTTTGCGGCTTGCTCGACGTTGAGAGTCCCTGCAATCACAGCCGCCCCACTGGGCATGGGCGCTGCTTGGCTGTGTTTCATGCCAGGAGAAATGGATTTCGAAACCTTTTTTCGATGGGATAACCATCGAGCTTCAGAAAAAGCATTGCGATTTTTAGTGGGCCTTGCGCCGTCGCTAATGCATCGCTACCTAGCAGATACTCGCCAAGTAAATTTAGAAAAAGGCACTGGACCATCGACAGCGATGGCTTGCTACCTATGCGCAGGGGTTGCAGCAACTGAGGCCATTAAAATTTTACTGCGCCGAGGCAAACTGACACCTGCTCCTCATGGCCTTCACTTTGACGCCTATTTAGGAAAATTTAAGCGTACCTGGCTACCTATGGGAAATGCCAACCCTTTACAAAAATTTCGTATGACTGCCTTACGGCGCCTTTTAAACTCTAACCTGTAAAATTTCTATGAACGAATCGCCAGTAATTCGTATCCTTAATCTAGCCAAATGGACGCCTAGCGGAGACAACACTCAGCCATGGCGATTTGAAATCATCGATGATTACTGCATTGTGGTGCATATTCAATATGCTCAAGAAATGATCGTATACGATCTGCATGATCAAAATACTCTATTAGCTATTGGAGCTTTGCTACAAACCATGGAATTAGCAGCTACCTCGGAAGGCTGTCAGATGCATGCTCAACATAGGCAGCATGCGCAAGGGAAATTACTCGCTATTGATATCACTTTCTCGCTTGACCAAACAACACAAGTCGATCCCCTAGTTTTTGAAATCCCCCGCCGCGCAGTACAACGCAGGCCGCTGTCGATGCGCAAACTGACGCATAGTCAAAAACAAATTCTGCAGCAAGCTGCTGGTAAAAATTACACCATTCAGTGGATGGAATCTTTGCTACAGCGTATAGAGATGACTAAACTCATACTCCAAACAACCCGCATACGATTACGAATCCCCGAGGCCTATCCCGTTCATAAATCAATTATCGAATGGAATGCACAATACAGCCTGGACCGCATCCCAGATGCCGCACTCGGACCGGGACGCATTAATCTAAAAATTATGCGTGCGGTACTCAGTAGTTGGGAGTGTGTACAGTTTTTAAATCGTTATATTGGCGCGGCATGGTCAACGTCGTTACAATTAGATGGCTGGACGTCCCTTTCCTGTGGCGCGCACATGATTATGTTACGCGATCAAAAACCACAAACTGATGAGGATTTCATCGATATTGGAAAAGCAGTTCAGCGTGTATGGCTGACAGCGACACAGCTAGATTTGTGGCACCAACCGGAAATGGTTTTACCTATATTTGCACGCTATATAAGTAAGAACGTACCATTCACAAAGCTTACCGATCAGCTCCAAGAAGCCGCATCAGCAAAAAAGACGCTGGGGGAAATTATTGACACCGATACTGATCGTGTCGTGTGGGTTGGACGACTGGGATTTGGGCCTGCACCAACTGCTCGGGCTATGCGTCTGCCGCTTGAAAAATTAATTATTTCCAAGCCTAGCGGTCAGTCGACGATTTAGTAGACAGAACTAAGTAGCGGCTTTTCTGCGCTAGATACGCCGCTTCTTTTAATCAGCGACTATTAGCAACCAATCGTAGTTCAGGTGTATTTAAACGCTGATTCACTGACGCAGTAATACCCGCAGCATCCAAACCACACTGTGCAAGCAATTGCGTGGCATCGCCATGATCAATAAATTTATCGGGCAAGCCTAATTGCAGTAGAGGTTTAACTATACCGGCGGCTGATAATGCTTCAGCGACTGCCGAGCCCGCGCCACCCATAATGCTGCCCTCTTCAATCGTAACTATCAAATCATGGCTAGCTGCCAGCTGAGCGACCAATGCTGTATCTAAGGGTTTGATAAAACGCATATTAGCGACGGTGGCATTCAAGGTTTCAGCCGCTTGAAGTGAAGGCGCGAGCATGGTGCCAAAGGCGAGTATCGCAACGCCTTTACCGTGACGACGAATCTCACCCTTACCCATTTCAATAGTACTTAATTCAGTCTCAACCGTCGCACCTATACCTGCACCTCGGGGATAACGCACCGCTGCTGGGCCTCGATATTGATAGGCCGTCGTGAGCATTTTGCGACACTCGTTTTCATCACTCGCTGCCATTACAACCATATTCGGGATGCAACGTAAAAACGCCATGTCGTAGTTACCCGCATGCGTCGCACCGTCGGCGCCAACTAAACCAGCGCGATCGAGTGCAAAGGTCACATCGAGATTTTGGAGTGCCACATCATGAATCAATTGATCGTAACCACGCTGCAAAAACGTTGAGTAAATCGCCACCACGGGTTTTAAACCTTCGCAAGCCATACCGCCTGCAAAAGTAACGGCGTGCTGTTCCGCGATACCCACATCGTAGTAACGATCAGGGAATTTTTGCTCAAACTTCACCATGCCCGAGCCTTCGCGCATAGCGGGTGTGATGGCAACTAATTTGTCATCTTGCGTCGCCATGTCGCACAACCAATCACCAAACACTTGCGTATAAGTCATTTTGCCAGCGGCAGCTGGTTTGATACCTTCGCTAGGATTAAATTTACCGGGGCCGTGATAAAGAATAGGATCGACTTCAGCGAGTTTGTAACCTTGCCCTTTTTTAGTCACCACATGCAAAAACTGCGGGCCTTCAAGGTTCTTTAGATTTTGTAGCGTGGGTATCAGTGATTCCAGATCATGGCCATCGATAGGGCCAATGTAGTTAAGGCCAAATTCTTCGAACAAGGTGGCAGGTACCAACATGCCTTTTGCATGCTCTTCAAAACGCTTAGCGAGTTCACGCATAGACGGTGGCAACATGGATTTACCCATGCTCTTGGCCGCTGCATAAAATTTTCCAGACATCAGCCGCGCAAGATAACGATTCAGCGCACCCACTGGCGGTGAGATCGACATGTCATTGTCGTTTAACACCACCAACATTTTGATGTCTTCATAAACGCCTACGTTATTAAGCGCCTCAAACGCCATACCTGCCGTCATCGCACCATCACCAATGACCGCTATTGAATGACGTTTTTCACCTTTGGTACGAGCAGCTAATGCCATACCTAGTGCCGCCGAAATCGACGTTGACGAATGCGCGGTACCAAAGGTGTCGTACACACTTTCTACGCGACGAGGAAAGCCCGACAAACCGTCTTGCTGACGCAAAGTAGACATACGGTCGCGACGGCCTGTAAGAATTTTGTGTGGATAGGTTTGATGCCCCACATCCCAGACGATGCGATCTTCCGGCGTGTTGAACACATAGTGCAGTGCAATCGTCAGCTCCACCGTTCCCAAATTGGAAGAAAGGTGACCACCCGTCTGCGCTACCGACTCCAACAAGTAAGTACGCAATTCATCAGCCAACGTATTGAGTTCGGGGCGCGAAAGCGCTCGTAATTCAGCCGTATTGTTTATTTTTTGTAAAATTTTCATAATGCTTAGGGAGATGCTGATTTATTGTGAGTTTTATGGCGAGCCAGCGCAGCCGTGCGACGCGGGGTCACGTTAATCAAGGGCTTTAATCCTTTTCTCGATAAACGTCTCGCTTTTATTTATTCAGTACTTCCTTAGGTTTTTCTTTGCACGATCAAGTCGGCAAGCTCCTTTAATCTCATCGCTGGATCACCAAATGGCAGTAAAGCCTGATGGGCATCCTGCCGTAACTTCTCTGCCAGAGCAAGCGACTCGTTCAAACCCAGTATAGAGACATACGTAGGTTTGTTACTGGCCGCATCTTTACCGGCAGTTTTTCCTAAGGTCGCCGAGTCGGCGGTGGCATCCAGAATATCGTCAACCACTTGAAACGCCAACCCAATCGCGGACGAATACGCGCGCAGTGCTAATTCTTCAGCGCTGAGTAGAGATTTACCCGCCAACGCGCCCAACATCACCGATGCCTCGAGCAATGCTCCCGTCTTTAATCTATGCATGTGCTCTAGGGCGTCTCTCGAGAGCGAAATACCCACGGAATCCAAATCAATCGCCTGGCCGCCACACATACCCAGCGAACCCGCGGCTCGCGCGAGACAGCTCACCATGGCGACTTTGCGTTGCGCATCTAAGTTACCTCCTGCGATCACTTCAAACGCTTGTGCTTGCAAGGCATCGCCGACTAACAAGGCCGTGGCTTCATCATATTTTTTATGCACGGTCGGCTTGCCGCGCCTTAAAGCATCATCATCCATGCACGGCATATCATCGTGCACTAATGAATACGCATGAATCATCTCTACCGCGCACGCAGCTCGCTCTATGCCATCTCGCGGCGCATCAAATAATTCACCCGCTGCAAACGCTAGCAAAGGCCGCACGCGTTTTCCACCATCCAATACGGCGTACTGCATCGCCTCGTGCAATTTGTGCGGTGCCAAGGTCGTTGCAGGTAAATGAGAAAGAAGAACCGTCTCCATCTGAGACTGGACCGTTTTACACCAACGCGTAAACTCTTCTCTCATTCGTATCTCACTCTTCCCCGTCCTCATCGTCTGCGTCTGTCGCAAACGGCTTGAGCATCTCACCCTCCAGTACTTTGACCTGACGCTCAACGCGTTCTAATTGAGCAGCGCAATATTTCACCAGCTCTGAACCACGTTGGTAGGCCGCTACTGACGCTTCTAAGGGCAACTCACCCGATTCCATCTTTGCAACGAGCAGTTCAAGCTCGGCCATCGCTTCCTCGAAGGAGGCGCTGGGCTGTTGGGGAGCAGATTTTTTAGTCATGCATGATTCTCTAGGTCAGTCGTGGTCTGTTACGTCTATTTTAGTGCAATCACTTGGAAGTAAAGCAGTTACGACCGTCTTAGCGAATCGAAAATACGTGAGGTTGTCAAAACAGAACTCCTTTATACCCTTTCAAATATAAATAAAGGCTACGTTAACATTCCATAAAAACTGTGCCCTCTTCTGTTTACACAAAATCTCCGACCTACAGCGACATTCTGAGACGTCGACTAAAACTCGAATAAATTTTATTCGCATTTAATCTTTGTAATCTTACGCAGCATGCGTATAATCGCCCCCTCGTCCAAAAAATACCACTCGATTTAAATTTTTATCGTAAGTCGAAAAGTTTTTTGCGGATTATTTCTCTCTTAGGTTGGTGCAAATTAATTTGGGGGTGGGGATGTCCGATCTGGCCAGTCTCTCTAGACTCGCGCGATCTAGCGCGCAATTACCGGTAGGTGTCTACTTTGATGACACGCTACTGAATCAAGAAATCCGTCAACTGTTCAATCAGGGTCCGCAATACGTGGGGCATGAATTGATGGTTCCCAATGTCGGCGACTACGCGTCTCTCATGTGGGAAAACGACGGCCGTCTGCTCACACGCGATGCACAAGGCATTCAACTACTGTCGAATGTCTGTCGACATCGACAAGCAAAAATGCTGACTGGGCGCGGCAACTCAAACAATATCGTCTGTCCGCTACATCGCTGGACCTATGATCTCAAAGGTGATTTGATCGGTGCGCCGCACTTCGGCGAAACACCTTGCCTGAATCTGTCGCGCTTTGAACTGCAACGCTGGAATGGCTTGCTGTTTGAGAAAAATGGTTTCGATGTTGCTGGAATACTTAAAAATATAGGCGTCACCAAGGATTTAAATTTTGATGGCTACATGCTCGATCATGTCGAAGTCCATGAATGTGATTACAACTGGAAGACCTTCATCGAAGTGTATCTCGAGGATTATCACGTCGAACCTTTTCATCCAGGGCTAGGAAACTTCGTTGAGTGCCGTGATCTGAAATGGGAACTGGGCGAAGGCTATAGCGTGCAAACGGTAGGTGTGAATGCAGCACTAAAAAAACCGGGTTCCAGCGTTTACGAAAAATGGCATCAAGAAGTGATGCGCTATCGCAGTGGTGATGTACCACCCTACGGCGCGATCTGGTTGACGCTTTACCCCAACGTGATGGTTGAGTGGTACCCGCATGTATTAGTCGTCTCGACCTTATGGCCCAAAGGCCCGCAAAAAACGACTAACGTGGTTGAGTTCTATTATCCCGAAGACATCGTGCTGTTCGAGCGTAGCTTTGTGGAAGCAGAGCGTGCAGCCTACATGGAAACGTGCGTTGAAGATGATGAAATTGCTCTGCGCATGGATGCCGGACGTCGCATATTGGTCGATCGTGGCGTCAATGAAGTCGGGCCCTATCAATCACCGATGGAAGATGGCATGCAGCATTTCCACGAGTGGTATCGCAAAAATATCGCGCTGTGACCTCAACGTCACCTCGCGACTAAGCTACAACTAAAAGCATGCAGTCGTTATGGATGCTGTTCGCCAGCTTCGTGTTCTCTCTGATGGGAGTGTGCGTCAAGCTGGCGTCCGTAACTACATCGACATCCGAAATCGTTATGTGTCGCGGAGCAGTTGGCATGGTGATGATGCTGGCGTTGGTTCGTCTGCGCGGCTATTCTCTTCGCACTTCGTTTCCATGGCATCACGCATGGCGCGGTTTCGTCGGCGTCACAGCTCTCTCAATGTGGTTCTATGCAATCGGCGAATTACCGTTAGCGACTGCCATGACGCTCAATTACATGGCGCCGATCTGGATTGCAAGCATAGTCTTCACTCTGGGGTGGTGGCATAAACAACGCCGATTCGAATGGGGATTAGCAGCCGCCATCATGACCAGCTTTGTCGGCGTTGCTTTACTTCTCAAGCCCTCTATGCATGTAGACCAATGGATAGGTGGATTGATTGCACTCATCTCTGGATTTCTATCAGCACTAGCCTACATACAAGTTAAAAAATTAGGCCAGCTAGGTGAACCGGAATACCGCGTCGTATTTTATTTTTCCGCCACGGGTGTAATAGGCGGACTGCTTAGCAGCTTAATTAACAGCTATCTGCATACGGGCGAATTACACGTGTTGCACTCCCTTTCAACCAATGATTTTTTACTTTTGCTTGCGATTGGTGTCACCGCCACCATTGCACAAATTGCGATGACGCGTGCCTACCGACTCGGTGCCATGCTGGTAACAGCCAACCTACAGTACACAGGTATTATTTTCTCCAGCATGTGGGGTATTCTGATTTGGGGCGACCATCTCGATTGGGTCGGCTGGCTTGGCATCGCAATTATTCTTATCAGCGGTATTGCGGCGACCTTTTATAATGTGCGCAGCACTACTCCAAAAAAAATATAAGAACCTTCTGATAGCGCATTAAAAGCGCATTGATCGCGACAGACTAGCCACAAAGGAGACCGGGATGCCTTACACCACATTGATCTCAGCGACTGAACTCAAGTCGTCTGCCAATCAAGCCAATGTTATCGTCCTTGATTGCCGAGCTGAACTGACTGATCCGCGAGCGGGCGCAATTGCTTATGCCGCTGGACACATACCTTCAGCACTACACGCCGATGCTGATTTACATTTATCGGATAAATCACCCGGACCAAACGGTGAATTTCGCGGCAGGCATCCGCTACCCACGCAAGAAGCTTTTATTGAGCAATTGCGTCATTGGGGCGTGAATTCAACATCGCAAGTCATCGTGTATGACGCACACGGCGGCATGTTTGCATCACGAGTATGGTGGATGCTGCGCTGGGTAGGACACACTGATGTTGCGCTGCTTGATGGTGGCCTCGCTGCTTGGCAATCAGTGGGTGGTGCTTTAGTGACCGAGGTGCCCCAACCTGCGCGTGGCAACATCACCCTGCGGCCATCGACTACAACAACCGTTAGCGCTGCGGATATTATGAATAATCTCGCTACACACAAATGTACCGTACTCGATGCACGCGCTGCAGATCGTTTTCGGGGTGAAAATGAAACTATCGATCCAGTGGCGGGACGAATTCCCGGCGCAAAAAATCGCTGGTTTAAAAATAATCTGCGTGATGATGGGCACTTCAAAACAGCTGATCAATTACGTACAGAATTTCAGCCACTGATTAGCAGCCCACACGAAACCATACTTCAGTGCGGCTCAGGTATCTCTGCCTGCCACAATGCATTAGCAATGGAAATTGCGGGGCTCAGTGGAGCAAGCTTGTATCCGGGATCGTGGAGCGAGTGGTCGTCAGATAGTTCGCGACCTGTCGCTATTGGTGCGGTCTAACGAGGTAATTTAATGAACGTGAAATCGATGCGTGAGCACCACGACGATAACCACACCCAGCGCAATCATTAAAAACTGTGGCACCGACTCACGCAAGGTTGCGCGCCGCTGCATCTGCGGCATTAAGTCACTGACAGCGATATAAATAAATCCTGAAGAAGCGACGACTAGTACGTAGGGAATTAAGTGCATTCCACTACCGAGTGCGTAGTAACCCACGAGGCCACCTACGACCGCCATGAAGCTGCAAATCAAGTTATAAACATAGGCGCGAGTTTTACTCAGACCTGCATTCAGCAAAACGATGAAATCACCAATCTCTTGCGGGATTTCATGCGCAATGATGGCCAGAGCGGTAATGATGCCGAGTTTGGGGTCGGCTAAAAATGCGGCGGCAATCAAAATGCCATCCGTAAAATTATGCAGACCATCACCCACCAAAATCATCCAACCTGATTTACCAGCCTCATGCGCGTCATGGCCATGCTCATGATCGTGTCCATCACCTTCGTAGTGATGCGAGTGACGCAGAATGGCAAATTTTTCCAACACAAAGAAACCCAGTAATCCGCCAAGCAATGTAGCAAACAAGGCATGAATATTGGCATCGGACTCGAAGGCCTCAGGCAAGGCATGCAACAGCGAGGTCGACAGCAAAATGCCGACAGATAGGCTGACCATGCGCTCCACCATCTTCGACAGAAACCCGAAAGAAAGAAACGCAGCCGCAGAGATACTGATCAACCCACCAATGGTGGTTGCCAGCAGAATGGAAGACAGAGTGGTATCGATTTTTAGTCCAGTTGAATTCAACAAACGCCGCGATTAGACCATAACCCACGGTGCGCCGGCAATTCGTCGAATGACGCAGATGCCGGTATTGCCACAGAAAAGGTCAACTCAATCTTAGTGCGCTTTTTCCCAATTCGGGCCAGTACCTACATCCGCCACTAGTGGAACTCGCAGCTCAGCCACACCGGCCATCAATTCTGGCAAGCGCGTCTTAACCAATGCCAATTCCGCTTCAGGGACTTCCAGCAACAATTCATCATGCACCTGCATCACCATGCGCGAGGCTAGTTTTTCTTTATCTAACCAGTTTTGCACCGCGATCATGGCGAGCTTAATTAAATCTGCCGCTGTACCCTGCATGGGCGCGTTAATCGCCGCGCGCTCGGCACCCTGACGGCGTGGGCCATTCGGAGAATTAATTTCGGGTAGCCACAAGCGTCGACCAAATACCGTTTCAACGAAACCTTGCGATTTGGCTTGCTGACGCACATCGTCCATAAATTGTTTAACGCCAGCGAAACGATGGAAATATTTTTCCATATACATCTGCGCCGCAGAACGCTCGACGCCCAAATTACCTGCCAAGCCAAACACGCTCATGCCGTACATCAAACCAAAGTTAATCACTTTGGCATACCGACGCTGTTCACTACTTACTTCAGCCAGAGGCACACCAAAAATTTCAGCGGCGGTCGCACGGTGAATATCTTCGCCCGCTGCAAAGGCGCGCAACATACCTTCATCGCCCGACAAATGCGCCATGATGCGCAATTCAATTTGCGAATAATCTGCAGACACGATCACGTTGCCAGGTGCTGCAATGAAGGCTTCTCGTATACGCCGCCCCTCAGCAGTACGAACGGGAATATTTTGTAAATTAGGTTCATTCGATGAAAGCCTACCCGTCACCGCAATCGCCTGACCATAGTTGGTATGTACACGCCCCGTCGATGAATTAACCATGCGCGGTAATTTATCGGTGTAGGTCGATTTCAGTTTAGAGAGACTGCGATAGTCCAACAACAATTTAGGTAAGGGATAGTCTTCCGCCAGCTTTTGTAAAACTTCTTCATCGGTCGATGGCGTACCACTCGGTGTTTTTTTGACGACGGGCAGTTTAAGCTTTTCAAACAAAATTTCACCCAACTGCTTAGGCGAATTTAAATTAAAAGGCTGCTCAGCTAATGCATGCGCTTCTTTTTCTAACTGCATCAACTTGATGCCAAGCTCGTTTGATTGCGCAACCAGTAAATCGACATCAATCAACACACCATTGCGTTCCATACGCTGCAATACGATCGACGTAGGCACTTCGATCTGCTCATAGATGAAGCGTAGCTTTTCGTTCGCTTCTATCCGTGGCCACAAGGTGTTGTGCAAACGTAGGGTGATGTCGGCATCTTCAGCGGCATAATCCGTCGCCGTTTCTATGCTGACTTCATCAAACCCAATTTGCGATGCACCCTTGCCGCACACTTGTTCGTAGGTGATGGTTTTTTTATCTAACCAACGCAGGGCCAGACTATCCATGTCGTGCGTACGATGCGATTCAATGACATATGATTGCAACAGCGTGTCATGCACGATGCCCTTCAGTGCAATACCGTAATTGGCAAAGATATGACTATCATATTTCAAATGCTGACCCAGCTTAGACTTGGAGGCGTCTTGCAACCAAGGCTTTAATTTTTCGAGTACAAATTCACGCGAGAGCTGATCGGGTGCTCCGGGATATCGATGATGCATGGGTACATAAGCTGCCTTACCCGGCTCTACGCATAAAGACAAACCGACGATTTCAGCGCGCATAGAATCTAACGAGGTGGTCTCAGTATCGACGGCTGTTAGTGGTGCCTCATTGATTTTTTTGATCCAGTTATCCAGCTGCTCTGCCGTAAATATGGTCTCGTAATGGGTTTCTATCGGAGCCTCCACTGCAAACAAACTTGCTTGCTCGGAGGGGTCGGCTATGGATGCGGCAGTTTTAGAACTCGCGCTTGAATCATTAGCCTGCTCAACATTTAATTCTCGTAGCCAGGTACGAAAACCCATGCGACTAAAAAATTCACGTAAAGCCGCAGGATCTTCTGGCTTGAAAGCCAACGAGGTTTGAATCGATTCCATATGCGATTGCAAATCGCAATCGCATTTAACCGTGACTAAAGTGCGCGCCTGTGGCAACCAATCTAAGGTGCGACGTAAATTTTCACCGACCACACCACCAATATCAGCTGCGTGAGTGATCACACCATCTAATGAGTCATATTGCGTGAGCCATTTAACCGCTGTCTTAGGCCCCACTTTTTCTACGCCGGGTACGTTGTCGACGGTATCACCCACCAGCGTCAGATAATCAACGATGCGCTCAGGTGGCACGCCAAACTTAGCAATCACTCCGGGACGATCGAGCGTTTCATTACTCATCGTGTTAACTAGCGTGACATGCTCATTAACTAATTGCGCGAGATCTTTGTCACCGGTAGAAACTACTGCAGACAGGCCCTGCGCGGCAGCCTGCACAGCTAGCGTGCCAATCACATCATCAGCTTCAATTCCTTCGACCATCAAGATTGGCCAGCCCAAAGCTCGCACCACTTCATGTATGGGTTCTATCTGCCTTACCAAATCCTCAGGCATGGGCGCTCGCTGAGCTTTGTAGTCGGGATAAAGATCGTCACGAAAGGTTTTCCCTTTTGCATCAAAGACACAGGCCATGTATGCTGCAGAGTAATCCTGCCTTAGGCGACGCAGCATATTAATCATGCCGTAGATAGCGCCCGTAGGAGCACCCTCTGCATTACGTAAATCGGGCATGGCATGAAAGGCCCGGTATAAATAACTCGAACCATCTACCAGCAACAGGGTTTTATTCATATGGAAAGCGACCGGAAACGGGTACCGCGACTGCGGCAATTGACCAACCTTGAACGCGCCACGTCGCGCAAGGCGAACGAATCGTGGCAAATGTTCACGATTATGGCAGAGTTTATCGATGC
>JAIPCX010000023.1 GCA_021737945.1 Polynucleobacter sp. | reverse complement strand
GACAATGTCTTAGATACTGGTAGAGATGGCGTACTAGTGGTTGCTCAACAAGACAGTACTACGGGCTCACCTATCGATCACTGGATGATTTTGATGTCAGACTCCTCGATAGCTGCCGCCGATTTCACAACTACAAGAATGCCAGAGTTGGTGTGAGATAGTTATACAAGACTTTTTTAGGCGCAAATAGTTTAAAAACTATCTAGCAAATATATATCTCGTTAGATTTTATTTGTATATTTATTGTGAGACTGCTTCTCAACCCTAACTAGTGAGTCGATGGTTCTAATCTAAAACGCTGAAGTAATGCCGATAGATAGAAAACCATCGCTTATAGTTAGGTTTAAGAAATTACAAAGGCATGGCGCCACTAATCAACGTCCTGTAAGTATCCCGCAATACTTGAGGTTACTATGGCTATCTCAAAGACGAGTTCAACAAAAAATACAGAGACCTCAGGCATCCCTGCGCGCGATAAAAGTCGAACTAAGACATCTTCAGCGACTCCGTCATCTTCGATGGCAGAGGCATCATTTCTTTTTATGTTAGGTGGATTGTGTGCCGAGCTTGCTGAAGCAAGTACAGATATGCGTGGCACTCCTAACCTAGCTATTTCCCAGCAAAAGAATTTTGTTAAATCGCTTTCGCGTATGTCTATGGGCTCGGCTGAGCTTATAGAGATTACAACCCTTGCAAAAAATCTCGTTAATAGCCTCGCTCAGAATCTTTCAGCATTTGAGCAAAGGTCTGTTGATAAGGAGGAAAAATCAACAGCAGAGAGTCAGGATTCCTCTAAGACAACTGAGGTGCCCAATGAAAATAGTAAGGCTGATCAACAAGATGTGTCAGCCGAATCTGATGCTACGGCTGACGCACAATCAAATGAAGGCGAGGGTGGTGGTACGTATGTTCCAAAAAATACGAGTATGACTTGGGCAACGGGACGGGTCGATCCAGGAAAAAGCGTTCTGGACAATTCGGCAACTGCTAGTCTAAATAACAGTCTTAGTAATCGTGGCAGTAGTGGGGTTAGTAGCGGCAGTGGAGCTAGCAGTAGTGATAGCAGTAGTGATAGCAGTAGCAGCAGTAGTAGTAGCAGTAGTAGCAGTAGCAGTAGCAGTAGCAGTAGCAGTAGCAGTAGCAGTAGCAGTAGCAGTAGCAGTAGCAGTAGCAGTAGCAGTAGCAGTAGCAGTAGCAGTAGCAGCAGTAGTAGCAGCAGCAGTAGCAGCAGTAGTAGCAGCAGCACCACTACCGCCACAACGGTTGCTTCTACGTCTTCGGCTGGAAAAATTATTGACGATTATGTTGAAGGTGCATTTGTTTTCTTAGATGCTGATGGGGATAGTACTTGGGATAGTAACGAGGCCTATGCCTATACTGATTCAAGTGGTGGTTTTACGATGACGTACACCGCATCCCAAGCGGGATCGCTTGTGTCTATCGGTGGTGTGGATATTTCAACGGGTGTGACTATGACCACCCTGAAAGCACCTAGTGGCTACACGATGGTGACACCAATATCGACGCTCGTTGCGGCAGGTGTTTCTATTAGTACCTTGCTGCCATCTGGTTTTTCTTTGTCTGATTTAAGTTCATATGATCCTCAGGCCAACAGCACTTCTGATATTGGCGCAGCGCTAATCGCTACTGGTCAACAGGTATTAGCGGTAACGACTGCAACAGCTTCTATGCTAGAGCAACTTGGGGGTTATTCCTCTACGGAAGCTACTGCTTTAGCTTTGCAAAAGTTAGCTTCAAGTACTAGTTTCAGTGCGTCGACGCTGACAGACTCTACTAGCCTAACGACATTCCTATCAAGTGCATTAAGTGATGAGGGGGGCAGTTCAACACTTATATCTGCTGCAGCGGCTTCCTTAGTGTCGGTAACGTCGCTAATAACTACAGCATCAGTAAAGTCTGGTGACAATCTGCAGTATGCAAGGCTAAGTCAATCATCAATGCTAGATGATATGAAAACGCTTGCGGCAACACCTGCTGCTGATTTGGCTACTGCGGCAGCAACGATGCAGACTAAGTACACGACTTCGTTGTCATCAACGGTCGCGTCTGAGGCATCAGCCATTAGTGCTATTTCATCTGCTAAAACAGCGAGCGCTTCGGGATTAACAATCAAGTCGGATACTGTTACAACATTGACGACCAAAGCTAATGATGCTGTTACGGTTGATGTTTTAGCCAATGATAGTTCTACTAGCGGTACGCCAACGCTTGTTTCGGTAAGATATGTGGGCGATGCGTATGAATCGGCAACAGTTAATCTCACCGATTCAACATTACTTGACTCAGGCAATACGTATAAGCTCGCATTTCGGGGTCGGAATTTAGAGGTATCAGGACTCTCGCCAATCGAAGGCTCTACGACACTAAGTGTTAAACAAATCGCTGCCTCATTTCGAAGTCAATTAGCTAATCTGGGCCTTGATACAAATAAGAGCTTTTCTATTGTCGCAAGCGGTAACAACCTGAAGATTACAGCTAACGAAGCGGGTGACTTAGCGGATGCAAATTTTGCCATAACAAAAAATTCAACCGCTGTTACTGGTGTGACTGTATCAACCACGAACGGCTCATTTGATTCAGAAAATCAGTTCGGCGCTGTCGTAAAAAATGGAAAGATCGTTGCCGACAATGCGTTGGATATAGCGTTCAAAGCAACCGTGATGGGTAACCAGTTAACCGTATTGGAAGGCCCTCAGCTGTCTGTAGGTTACATGATTAGTGGGACAGGTATCGCGCCTGGTACTGTCATTACCGCAAAATCGAGTTCTGTTGATAAAGGTATCAGCTACACCCTAAGTACATCAAGCTCTATCGGCATTAGCAATACCGAACTTATCGCAAAAGATTATTCGTATGGTACTGCCAGCTTTGCCTACACTGTTCAACACGGCAACGATCCAGATACGGTTGGCGAGGGTTTGCTGACTGCGTACTTTACCTCGCCAACAGCTGTGCTAAGCGCGCCATCAAAGATAAGTGCCGTTGAGGATATGAATGGTGGCGTTCTTGCGCTTAGTACGAATGCTGAATCATTCAATTATGAATTAGGTAGCTTCGGACAGTTGCAATTTACAGGGTTGCCAACTGGAAGCCGAGTGACTTATCGTTTGCCAGGTCAAGATCAGAGCACTCAAACCAAGTACGCCACTTATAACTCAACAGAAAAAATTTGGGTAATAGATGCTACTGATACTGCCATTCTTGACAAGAGTAGTTTGCGGGTTGTGGTGCCAGAAAACTACTCAGGTAAATTCGATGCTTCCGTAACGGGAGTGGCATTGTTTGGCTCAACCTATTCGTCGGTGGTTGATAAGGTGAGTGTAGATATTAGTGCAATTGCTGACGGCGTAACGTTTACTGCCCCTGCTGTATTTGAAGACACGCCCGTATTACTTAACTCATTATTTACTAAAAACTCATTGTATGAAAAAGTTACTAAGGTCGTAGTTTCCTTAGGTTCAAATACCAGTCTTGAATATATTGAAGGCGGAGTCATAAAAACAGCTGGCTCTGGTGACGTGATCCTCAGGGATACACAGCTTGCATCAGCTAAGCTCATTCCTGGTCATAATTTTAGCGGGTCGGGGTTAGCTTTTTCACTGGCTGTAACAACAAACGATGGCAGTGCCTCTATTGAGCAAACCAAAAACTTCTCACCCTTAGTCAAGCCAGTGACTGATACGCCAATAGCCGTTAATCCTGACGTATCATTTTTCTCAAGCATAGTAAAAGATCCAATTCTTCTAAAAGGCGTTGAAGGCCAAAGTTTAGCTATACGAATTAATCAAGTATCGAGTGGTGATAATAACGAGCAGCTCTATTTGGAGTTTACTGGCTCGAAAAATAATAACCTTCTTGCTCATGCAAGCTTGCAGCTTCGAAGTGAAACTGGAAATCCAGCGTCTAACGTAAATTATCTAGCTAATGATAAGCGTGTGGAATTAACAGGCGGGAAGCCCTATCAGAATGCCAGCCCCACGTTATATGCCGACCTTTTGTTACCAACAGCATTATTGGCAACCGGTCTCATTTCTTTGAGTGCGTCTGCTTATGCTCAGCAGGTTGGTGCAGATCCACTGGAAGTTAAAAGTATTTTTACTCAAGTCCAAGATATTCATGTGGTCAACACCTACTCAGCTGATGACTTCAATGCGAGTGAGAATTTAAATTTATCTATAACTCAGTCTAAGTTATCAGCAACTAATTATCTAAGTGAGTGGATTAGTACGACTTCGCAAATCACCAGTGACATAGTGGTTGAGTTTCTTGCGAAGGATCCTGACGAAATTAAGCTGCAAAAAATCGATGGTGTGGTTCTAACCCCATTTTTGTGGACTAATGATGCAGGGCTATCAGTAGCCACAGATATGGAGGACATGTATGTACTCCGTGTTGCCTATGCTGATTTAAATGATTACAAGTTGATCAGTGGCACATCACAAAGCCTTGGGATACGGCTTGGCGTCGCAGAGGGACTGATAAATTCGGCTCAACATAATGATGTGCGCTATATATATTCTGAGTTGGAGAGGGTGCAAGGTGAATACGCAGACTTGCCAGATCAAACAGCAGGCGAGGCGGGTGGATATTTTAAAGAAACACACGATGCTCGTGTCTTAATTAATGGATCGACAGGAGAAGGCTATCTAATAAAAAATGATTCAAACATCGCATATAAAACGATTACTTTAAATAGCTCGGTATCTGGTCTGGTTGGGGGATACCTTGACGATACTCTGTTTGCGAGTGATCGCAATTCGGCAATAGATGGTGGATCGGGCGGAAGTGATCATCTTGTAGGGGGGGCTGGCGATGACGTTCTTATAGCAAGATTAAAAGCTAATGAAATCGATACATTGTCTGGCGGGAGTGGTGCAGATAGATTTAAATTGGTTGCAAGTGGTGAGAATGTAATAACTAACTCAATCAGCTCGTTAATAGAAGATTTTAATCCTTTTGAAGGCGACAGAATTAACGTTTATGGAAATCATGAGGTTGTAATTGAAGCTCGCGATGGGCACTATCAAGCTGTGTCAGTGGATAAATTTAAAGTACTTTTTGACTTGTCAACGGTTCATGCCTATGACCCACTGTTTGAAATCAGAAAAACAGATTTTGATTATAAAGGTGTGTTATTTAATGATGAAGAAATCAAAGAAGATACGCCCGTATTACTTAATTCATTATTTACTAAAAACTCATCGAATGAAAAAGTTATTAAAGTCGTTGTTTCCTTAGGTTCAAATACCAGTCTTGAATATGTTGAAGGTGGAGTCATAAAAACAGCTGGCTCTGGTGACGTGATCCTCAGGGACACACAGCTTGCATCAGCTAAGCTCATTCCTAGCCATAATTTTAGCGGGTCGGGGTTAGCTTTTTCACTAGCTGTAACCACAAACGATGGCAGTGCCTCTATTGAGCAAACCAAAAACTTCTCACCCTTAGTCAAGCCAGTGACTGATACGCCAATAGCCGTTAATCCTGACGTATCATTTTTTTCAAGTATAGTAAAAGATCCAATTCTTCTAAAAGGCGTTGAAGGCCAAAATTTAGCTATACGAATTAATCAAGTATCGAGTGGTGATAATAACGAGCAGCTCTATTTGGAGTTTACTGGCTCGAAAAATAATAACCTTCTTGCTCATGCGAGCTTGCAGCTTCGTAGTGAAGCTGGAAGTCCAGCGTCTAACGTAAATTATCTAGCTAATGATAAGCGAGTGGAATTAACAGGCGGGAAGCCCTATCAGAATACCAGCCCCACGTTATATGCCGACCTATTGTTACCAACAGCATTATTGGCAACCGGTCTCATTTCTTTGAGTGCGTCCGTTTATGCTCATCAGGTTGGTGCAGATCCACTGGAAGTTAAAAGTCTTTTTACGCAAGTCCAAGATATTCATGTGGTCAACACCTACTCAGCTAATGACTTCAATGCGAGTGAGGATTTAAATTTATCTATAACTCAGGCCAAGTTATCAGCAAATAATTTTCTAAATGAGTGGATTAGTACGACTTCGCAAATCACCAGTGACATAGTGGTTGAGTTTCTTGCGAAGGATCCTGACGAAATTAAGCTGCAAAAAATCGATGGTACGGTTCTAACCCCATTTTTGTGGACTAATGATGCAGGGCTATCAGTGGCCACAGATATGGAGGACATGTATGTACTCCGTGTTGCCTATGCTGATTTAGATGATTACAAGTTGATCAGTGGCACATCACAAAGCCTTGGGATACGGCTTGGCGTAGCAGAGGGGCTGATAAATTCAACTCAACATAATGATGTGCGCTATATATATTCTGAGTTGGAGAGTGTGCAAGGTGAATACGCAGACTTGCCAGATCAAACAGCAGGTGAGGCGGGTGGATATTTTAAAGAAACTCACGATGCTCGTGTCTTAATTAATGCATCGACAGGAGAAGGATATCTAATAAAAAATGAATCAAACCTTGCTCATCAAGCTATTACTTTAGATGATTTTATATCTGGGAAAGTACATCGATACTTAATAAAAAATGAACCTAATCAAGGTAATCAATCTATCAATATCGATGAATTGGTATCGGGACTTGTAGGCGGATATCTTGACGACATTCTGTTTGCTAGCGACCTTAATTCCGCATTAGATGGTGGATTGGGCGGAAGTGATCATCTTGTAGGTGGTTCGGGCGATGACGTTCTTATATCACGATTAAAAGCTAATGAAATCGACACAGTCTCTGGCGGTGGTGGTGCAGATAGATTTGAATTGATTGTTGATGGAACAGATACTGCTACAGAAACTATCAGTTCATTAATAGAAGACTTCAACCCTTTTGAAGGCGATCGAATTATTGTTCATGGATTACATGATGTGGTAATTGAGACAAGTGATGGTCATTATCAAGCTGTAACAGTCGATCAATTCAAAGTACTTTTTGATCTTTCAACTGTTAGAGCCTACGATCCATTTTTTGAAATTAGAAAGACCGATTTTGATTTTATTTAAAACTTTCACTATTACTGTGCTAATTGTTAATCTGCTTGGCATATGTCATGCGCAGGAAAACGACAACATAAATTTACCCAACGATCAAAAAAAAGAAAATAATACCAAGTTAAAAAATGCAGAAACAACTACGTCTGTAATATCTACCAAGGAAGGTATTGAAAAAATTGGACTTGAGCTTACTGAGTTAATTGACAGTATTGCGCTGGCTGAGATTGATCAACCATCGCGCCTACCGATTCGGCCGATAGTCTTAAAAGCACTTGCGACTATTGTTAATGTGCCTGAGTACAATCTTGAGCTAAAAATGTTGGCACTGACAAAAGCTCAAAAGGATGAGGCAGTTGCGGGCCTTTATCCGCAGTTATCTGCTTCGACTTCCGCAGGATTAAAAGAATATGATTTTGGATCAGCGACTTATTCTGGCTCTGCTAAAAATTTTTCAATTACAGGCAGGCAATTAATACATGATTTTGGTGCGACAAGAAACAGCATTGCCTCGCTTGAAAAAAAAGTAAGTCAGGCGGAATTAAAATTTGAAGAAACTAGAAATAATTTTCTTGAGAAAAGCTTTGCAGCATTTTATGAAGTTCAACGAGCACTTATGTTGGTCAGATTAGCTAGAGAGAATCTACAAGCACGCAAATCATTCGTGTCATATATTAAGCAACGCGAGGATTTAGGTGCAAGTAGCCAGGCTGATGTCGTTCGCGCTGACTCACGAGTTGCAGATGGCTTAGATATTCTTGCTGGAGCAATGAAGCAACTTGCTGTTGCAAAAAGTAATTATCGTTTGTTATTTAATGAAGAAGCTGAGCCATATGTTATTGCCCAGGAACTAATCATCACTGAATTGCAAGAAAATGATTTTGAATCAATTTTAGAAAAGCATATTTCTATAGTTCAGCAAAATACGGCAATTGAAGCGCTTGAAAAAGAAATTGAAAGTCAGCAAGCACGCTTACTCGGTGGTATTTATTTTGAATTAGGAGCTACCACAAATTATGACCCAGGCCGACCAGAACAAAAAAATAACCAAGCCATGATTACATTCAGAAATGAGCTTTATACCGGTGGTGCTAAAACAGCGCGTATTGTACAAGCTCAACAGCGTAGGGTAGCAGCGATAGATGAACGGGAAAGAATTAAGCTCGAGTTATCGCGAGCTCTTAATCAAAACAAATCTGATTTGGATGGTTTAACAGCAGCAGTTTCAGCAAGGCTATTATTATATCAAGCGGCAAAGAGCTCATATATGATTTCAAAGGATTTGTATTCATTCAGTCGAGGTAGTGTTTTTGATGTGTTCAAAACTCAAGAAGATCTTTATTCAGCAGGACAACGATTGATCGAAAGTCTCACTGATCGAGCTCAAGCAAAAGTTCGGCTAGTAAATTTAAGTAAAAATTTTCATCCGTACTTGAACTCAGCCTACGACATTAAATAGTTTAGTCGGTAATGATGAATACCTCTAATACACATAAAAAAATTAGTTCGCATTCAATAGCGACGTGTGTTTTATCGAATTTAAGTATTCAAACGCCTGTAGCTGGTATTGCTGCAATTCAAGCGATTAATCCATACGAATGGTCTTTAGCAGATATAGTTGATACGTTTTCGAAACTGGAAATTTCTGCTAAAGAAATCAGTATCGAAGACTTGCGTTCACGCAATAGTTTGCCTACAAGCCAAGTCATCTATCTCATTACATTTACTGATTTAGCTTATGTAGTGAAATTCGACCTTCAATCAAACGAGAAAGTAATTGTTCCTGTTGACGGTAGCGCAGACAAAATTTTTTTTGGGTTAATAAAATTAGTTAAAAAAAATAATTCGTCTGCGACAATTTTTGAGTGCAGTCTAAAGTCTGAACCAAATTCATCTTCACTTCTATTTTTAGATTCGCACTTGTTTTGGTCAGGCTTACTAAAAAATTCGAATAATTACATCAAATCTGGTTTTGCAGTACTGATGACTAACGTTTTTGCTCTTGGTACATCGATGTTATCTAAGGTGGTATCCAAAAGGACAATACCTAACGATACAATTGTCATCAGTAAGATTAATACACATAAAAAAATCAGTTCGCACTTGTTTTGGTCAGACTTACTAAAAAATTCGAATAATTACATCAATTCTAGTTTTGCAGTACTGTTGACGAAAGTATTCTCTATTGGTACGTCGATATTTTCTAAGTTGGCATTCAAAAGGATAATGCCTAACGATACAATCGTCATCAATAATTCTATTACACATAAAAAAATTAGTACGCACTTGTTTTGGTCAGGCTTACTAAAAAATTCGAATAATTACATCAAATCTGGTTTTGCAGTACTGATGACGAACGTTTTTGCTCTTGGTGCATCAATATTATCTAAGGTGGTATCCAAAAAGACAATACATAACGATACAATTGTCATCAGTAATTCTGATACACATAAAAAAATTAGTTCGCATTCTATAGCGACGTGTGTTTTGTCGAATTTTGGTATTCAAACGTCGGTAGCTGGTATATCAGCAATTCAAGCGGCTAATCCTTACGAATGGTCTACTGCCGATATTATTGATACGTTTTCGGAACTGGAAATTGCTGCTAAAGAAATTAGTATTGAAGACTTGCGTTCACGCAATAGTTTGCCTACAAGCCAAGTCATCTATCTCATTACATTTACTGATTCGGCTTATGTGGTGCAATTCGACCTTCAAACAAACGAGAAAGTAATTGTTCCTGTTGACGGTAGCCCAGACCAAACTATATTTGGGTTAATTAAATTAGTTAAAAAAAATAATTCGTCTGCGACAATTTTTGAGTGCAGTTTTAAGTCTGAACCAAAGTCATCTTTGCTCCCATTTTTAGATTCGCATTGGTTTTGGTCTGGCATACTAAAAAATTCGAATAATTACATTAAATCTGGTTTTGCAGTGCTGTTGACGAACGTATTTGCTCTTGGTACGTCAATGTTTTCTATGGTGGTATACAACAGGATTATTCCTGCAAATGCAATTGAATCGTTGTATGCGCTTGTTTTTGGAATGGGTCTTTTGTTAGCAGTTGACTTTATGACCAGGCAAATCCGGGGAGAGTTTTTATCGGTTGCATCCAATTACGCGGACACTGCAATATCCGATAAGTTGTTCGAACAGATTGTTGATTTAAAGCGCGGAAATAGAAAAATAACATTTAGTAGCGTTTCTAGCGCGCTAAAAGAATTTGAGCAAATGAGGGAGTTTTTCACATCAGCCGGTGTGGTTGGCTTGATCGACATCCCATTTGCAATTATTTTTCTTATTGCAATGTGGATAATTGGGCAGTGGATGGTACTGCCAGTTATTCTTGTCATTTTAGTTATGGTGATACATGCATTAATTTCACAACCTAGGCTCTCCGCTTTATCAAAGAAGGCATTCGCACAAAGCCAAACAAAAAATCAAGTGATATTCGAAACTCTACTTGGACTGGAGGAAATTAAGCTTTCGAATTCAGGTGGATTTATGCGAAAGCGATTTAACGAGGCAACCAGACAGCAGGTATTAGTAACAGATCAATCAAAATCTTCGGCCAACCTATCTTCAAGTTTGGCCTTTACGTTGCAGCAGGTAACTCAAATAAGTGTGGTTGCCATTGGTGCGGTACTGGTTCATGACGGTAAATATGGTTACGGAGCAATTATTGCTTGCACAATTTTGTCAGGAAAAGCGCTTGCACCATTTGTTCAATTATCGCAAATGTTGAATAAACTAAGTCAGATTAATACTAGCTATAAATCACTTACGGAGCTGATGGCTGCAGCAAGAGAACATCCAACTAAAAAAGAGTTTTTCCCAATAAAAAATCTCAATGGAAAAATAGAATTTGATTCAGTTTTTTTTAAATATTCGGGGCAGTCTTCATATGCTCTTGAAAACATTTCTTTAAAGATTGCGCCAGGCGAAAAAGTTGCTATTTTAGGTCGTCTGGGCTCTGGCAAAACTACATTAGGTCGGCTCATAACCCAGCTCTATGAAGCAGAAAAGGGATCGATCTATCTTGATGGCGTCGATATACGGCAAATATCACCTTCAGACATTCGTCGTCATGTAGGTATGTGTACTCAACAACAATGGTTGCTTACAGAAACTATTGAAAAAAATATTTCCCTAGGAAGGTTCGACATCACAGGAGAAGATATTCGTCAAGCTGCGTATATTAGTTGCTTGTCCGAATTCATAAATCAATATCCTGATGGATATAAACACGTAATAGAAGATCGAGGTGAGAGTTTGTCCGGAGGTCAACGTCAGGCAATTTGCTTAGCTAGAGCTTTGTGCAAACGGCCGTCAATGTTAATTCTGGATGAGCCTACAAATTCTTTTGATAACGCTACGGAATCATTGTTTATCGAGAGATTCAGTCAACAGGAGATTGAAGGAACACTAATTCTAATTACGCACCGGCTTGCCCTTTTGAAATTGGTCGATAGAATTATTATTGTGGACAAAGGAAAAATTGTAAAAGATATTCCTAAGGCGGATTTTCTCAAATCTGGAAACATAGCACGAGCTGAAACTAAGCCGGTAATTAGAGTAAGTTAGGCTGATTATGTCTGTTAGCGATTGGTCTGTTCGTAAAGCTTCAATTCAGTTATGGGTTATTGTTGCCCTTGTTTTGTTGTTTTTTTCTTGGGCATATTTTGCGCAATTTGATCAAATAATTAGTTCAGAGGGACGACTTATTGTTGACTCAAAATTACAGGTTGCACAGCATCTCGAAGGAGGCATTGTAAAAAAAATTCATGTCAAAGTTGGTGATTTTGTAAAGCGTGGAACTGTTTTGATTTCTATAAGCCCCATCGAAGCTGAAGGTGGATTAAATGCTAAACGTTCTGAGTTATTTGCATTGGATACAAAAATAAAAAGGTTAGAAGCAGAGCTTCTAGGTACTTCTTTTGGGAACTCAGATGACAGTAATATCCAAGATAATTCAATAGTTAATAATGAGAAATCGTTATTAACATCAAGAAGGCTTCACTTGAAGTCATCGGTCGCAGCACTTAACGAGCAAAAAAATTCCAGGCTTAGTGAGCTTGAAGCCGCGAAAGATTCACTCCGTCTGATTAATGAAGAGAAAGTTGTCATTGATAAGTTAGTTGAACGTGGTCTTGAAACAAAGCTAGAGGCAGTGCGTATGGCAAGGTCACAATCTGAAGCTGTTGCACGTGTTAAGTCGCTCGAATCGGGTATATCTGAGTTACAAGAAAAAATGGCAGTTGCGGTTCAAGAAAATAAATCTTCAGTCCTCACAGAACTTACTAAATCATCTTCTGACGCATTGCAAATTCAAAAAGCAATGCCCTTGATAGAAAACAAATTGGCACGGACTTCCATTATTAGTCCTGTTGACGGCGTCGTAAACAGAGTTCTAGTAAGTACAATTGGTGGTGTACTTAAGGGAGGTGAGCCAGCTATTGAAATAGTGCCAAGAGATAGTAATTTGGTTTTTGAGGCGAAGGTTAACCCTTCCGACGTCGGGTTTTTGATAAAAGGTCAAAACGCGATGATTAAGTTATCAGCCTATGATTATTCTATTTACGGCAGCTTAAATGGAGAGTTATCTTTAATTGGATCTGATACGATTTCGAATGAAAAGGGTGAAAATTATTATCCAGTTAGAATTTCATTAATGGACAAAAAATTTCGAGGTGTCGATAAAGAATTACCATTAGTACCTGGTATGGTAGCTCAAATTGACATTGTTACTGGCAAACGAAATTTTTTGTCTTATCTTTTCTCCCCAGTCACGAAAACCGCTACTACAGCCTTTAGAGAGAAATAGATTTCTAATTATATTTTAATCTATTGTTTTTTACGGTCTAACATCAATTTTATTACTCACTGCCTTCACACCTTTGACGTTTTTAGCGATGCGTTCGGCGCTATCTTTCTCTTTTGCGTTTTTAGCGAAACCCGACAACATCACCGTACCATTCAGTGTCTCGACACTAATCGATGTCCCGGACACGTCTTTATTATCCAATAGCTGAGCCTTAACCTTCGTCGTGATGCCTGCATCATCGACGTAGCCGCCGACCGTTTCTTGTCCGCGCGAGACTGCGCACCCAGAGGTAATCGCCATAATGATACCGATGAGTCCGGTAGAAATAAATGTACGTATGTTCATAAAATGCCCTATCTAAGGAAGTGTTTGAAATGCATTCTGTGCGAAGTAATACAAGGAAATAAAAATTAGTTGATTCCGCAAAGATAGAATTTTGCTCTTTAAAAATATAAGGAGTTTGACGAGCTTCAAATAATCACTAGAATGGCTTCAGAAAAATCACACATGTAACCATTGCTGCGCTGCGGCGATAGCAGCTTGGTAGAGCTCTGTATTTGTAAGCGTTATGAAAATAGTAGTAGGAAAAATGTGATATACACTTACAAGGTGATCGCATTTTTACAGTCTTCACAATTGATATATTTGATTGATATCAAATTTTTTAAATTGATTTCATAGGATTAAATTTTTCAGAGGGGTAAACATCATGGAAATTGAACTCAAATTTCAGATACCAGCTGAATCAAAAGTACCATTAGAAAAATTTATTAAATCCAAAGGCGGCATGTCAAAGCGCCTGCGAGCCAAGTACTTTGATACTGATGATAGATTGTTAGCACGATCTAATATAGCGCTGCGCCTACGCAAAGAAGGGCATGTTTGGTATCAGACCTTGAAGGTGGCTCCGCAAGCTGCTGCTGTAATTCGTCATGAAGATACGGTCAGATTAGTTACCCCGCCGGGTACAGCCCCAGTAATGGACACTAGCCGTCATAGTTCGTCTGACCAGTGGACAAAAATCGATAAGCTCCTGCGACACGACGCTGCCCATGAACTCAAAACCCTCTACGAGACTGACCTCAAGCGCCTTTCGGTTGACCTGAGAACCCGTCGTGGCCTAATCAACTATGCGATTGATACGGGGTCGATTTCAACTATAGAAAAAGAAATAGATCCATTACTTACGGCTCTTGGTCATACAGTCGAGCCACTCAAACTTCCCGTGACTGAAATTGAGCTCGAGTTAGTTTCGGGTTCTAACATGGCATTGATCGAAGCCGGCACTCGTCTCGTTCGCGACTATGGCGTTTGGCTTGATGTGCGAACTAAATCTATGCGGGGTGATAGCCTTGCCAAGGCTAAATTAATTATGGCACCTGCCAAGGCGCAGAGTGTGAAAATTTCAGACGACCTGTCATTGGAAGAATTTTTCGAAACCGTTAGGAAAGAATGCGTAAGGCATGCACTGGTGAATGCCTCGCAACTCGCTTCAGAAGAGGGTTACTTAGCTGAGCACATCCATCAACTGCGGGTCGCATTACGCCGATTGCGAACGGCTCTCAAATTATTTTCCCGAGTCCACAATTTTGAAGTGCAGACATGGTCTGATCAAGCTAAATTTCTTGCGGCCCAGCTGGGTAAAAATCGCGACATCGACGCCATGTCAGAGAGTATCTGGCCCGAACTACGTAAAATTAACGCACCGCTGGTCGAATTTTCAGGGCAGGAGGGAATACAGTCACCTGCCTTGATTGTCCGGGAAGGAAAAATTCAAACATGGTTTTTGGAATTAATTGGCCGTGATTTGCAGTCCCCTGAGAAGAACACGCAGTCGCATTGGTCTGCAATTTTACCGGTCATCATAAAGTGGCAAAAAAAGTGCGCAAAACGCGCCAAAAATTTTTCCTCACTGACGGTAGAAGAGCGGCATGAACTGCGAAAGAAAATGAAACGATTGCGTTACAGCCTTGAATTCATTGAGGGGGAATGCAAAAGTGCTAAATTTCGACACTTTAGTAAGGTTTTAGCTCGTGCTCAGAATGAATTAGGTACCTACAACGATCTTCAGGTCGCGTTAGAAAACTATCGCGCAATAGTGACACATGATCCAGCTGCTTGGTTTGCAGTGGGTTGGTTGATTGCTCAGTTGAGTGATTGTGAAGTTCGTTGTATAAAAGTCCTGTCAGACTTTACTGAAACTGACGTACCTTGGCGCAAGACGGTAATTTCAAATCAACCTAACCTGTTGTCTGCTGCAAATTCTGATGGATGAATCATGGTGTTCGAATAGTTGATTCGACAGCTTCTTCAAAAAGCATTGAGAGATAGTCTTTAAGTTTTACGTCATGAACAATAAGCTTTTGTTCTTGACCCTGGGTCGACACCACCCAGTAGATCTCTTTGTTATTGATGGTGTAAATAATACCTTCCCGATCTGTTTCAAACCATCCGAAATGAGCCCAATGCCATTCGTCTGTTTGTGTCTCGATCAGCCGTATTAGGTTAGTGATATGTTCAGTTTTGACCTCGTCACCATCAAAAATATTTTCCCTGACTGTTGGCATACTATCCCTCGAAATAGTTGATTGGTTTCAGTTTAAGAACAATCATTAAATAGATGAATCAAACCACACCAACGCTACATCAGTTTAATGACATTATTTTTACAGAGATAAAAATAAAATAATTCTTTACCTTTATTACTCTTCGCGAAGCCGTGTAGTCTCTTTGAAACCATTCTGTCAATGGGATGTCATGAAACTCCCCTAATGTCCGACGGTTATCACCTTGTTCGGAAATAGGATGCCACCAGGGTTTTATTGGCTAATTTTTGCCCAATTCTTTTCGGCGCTGGCTGATCATGTTTCTCTCTTCATCGGTATTTATTTGCTGCAGCAGGCAGGAGAGCCCTCCTGGAAACTATTTTTGTTGAAGGCTTCCTTATTAGTGTTTTACGTGGTGCTTGCGCCATTCGTTGGTCCTTGGTCTGACAGGTACTCAAAGAATCGAGTGATGTTTGTGGCTAATGCAATCAAGTTGTGCGGTGCCATTTCCCTTCTTATTGAACCCTCTGCCGTCGCATTTTTATTGATCGGCGTTGGCGCAGCCATCTATGCCCCCGCAAAGTTTGGATTAGTCACGGAGATCGTGCCACCGGCTGATTTGATTCGTGCCAATGGCTGGACCGAAACAACATTAATTTTGGCGGTGATTTTGGGGACAGCGCTGGGTGGATTTTTGTCGAGTGAAACCCTCCAACAACTTCTGATATCGCAATTTCCAGACTCTGCCGGGTGGGGTACGACTCCTGGCCTTTTTGTTCTTCTTTTACTGTATTTGGCTGCTGCTGGATTGAATTGGGGTGTTCCTCAATCGGTAGTGCAGCACAACGCGACGATTAGCGTGGGTCGTTTTCTTCAATCCAATCGTACGCTTTGGAGTGATTCGATTGCGCGCATTGCGTTGATGATCACCATGCTGATCTGGGTAGTTAGCGCCGGTTTGCAGCTATTGATTATTCGCTGGCTTCAACAAGATTTTTCCCTGGCTATTTCCGAGTCGGCTTATTTGCAAGGTGCTACCGAAATAGCTGTTGTTCTTGGGGCCTTGTTAGCCGGTCGATTCGTTCAGTTGCAAAGTGCTCTTCGAGTGATGCCGTTAGCCTATGTTTTTGGTGCGTTGGTGATTTTTGCGCCAATGCTCAATGATATTTATTTAGTGAGCATTCTAATGCTCGCTGTTGGGGTGGTGTTGGGCTTTCTTGTGGTTCCTATGAATGCGCTCTTGCAGCATCGTGGCGTCAATTTACTGAGTCCCGGTGAATCTATTGCGGTTCAAAATTTTAATGAATGTCTAGGCATCGTCGTCGCTTTAATTGTTTTGGCATTCGCTAATACAAATGGAGTGTCACCTCATATTTTGCTCATAAGCCTAGGCTTTTTTACGCTACTCATTAGCTTGCTTGTTGGGTGGTTACAGCGTGTGACGCTTTCGAATTCTGATTTCTTATTTCCGATGAGTAGTCTTTCAAAAGAGGGCATAAATGAAAATAATGATCGTCACTGAGGCATGGGATCCGCAAATCAATGGCGTGGTTCGTACATTGAAAATGACTACTCGACAATTAACTGATTTGGGCCATGAGGTTCAAATGCTGACGCCTGATCAGTTTTTTAATATTCCTTGCCCAACGTATCCAGAAATTCGATTGACGATTGCACCAACTCATAAAGTACGGAAAAAGATTGATGAATTTAAACCGGATGTTTTGCACATCGCAACTGAGGGGCCGCTAGGTTGGGCTGCTCGCAAAGTGGCGATTCAACGTGGATGGCCATTTAGTACGGGATTTCATAGCCGCTTTCCTGAATACATTCACATGCGTGTGAAATTTCCACTGGAATGGAGTTACAACGCATTGAGAAATTTTCATAATGCGGGTGTGTCAACCATGGTGCCTACGGTGGCTATGCTTGAGACATTGCGTGAACAAGGCTTTACGAAGGTGATTCATTGGAGCAGAGGTGTGAATTCTGAATTATTCACACCCCATGGCGATACGATTGAAAGAGGAAATGGACCGATTTTTTTGCATGTTGGCCGTATCGCTGTTGAAAAAAGTATTGAAAATTTTCTGGCAATGGATTTGCCTGGTGAGAAATGGGTTGCCGGTGAAGGCCCTTCTCGTAAAGAATTACAAAAAAAATATCCAGAGGTACGTTGGTTTGGCTGGCTATCTGGCGAAGAATTGGCGCGCTTGTATCGCTCGGCTGATGTATTCGTATTTCCAAGTCGTACTGATACGTTTGGCTTAGTCATGATCGAGGCCATGGCATGTGGAACACCGGTAGCGGCTTATCCAGTAACAGGACCGATTGACGTTGTGGGAAATAGCGAGGGCGGTGTGTTGAGAGAGGACTTGCGCGTTGCGTCGCTGATGGCCTTGCAGTTAGATCGGCGCAAGGTGGCTGACTATGGTGCTAAATTTTCTTGGGATGCCGCGACATCGCAATTCTTAGGTGCGCTTAGGCCGATAGATCGAGCAGCCTAGAGATAAAACGATCTCGTTAGGTATTCGCTGAACACGAAGCGCCACCCTTTCTCAGGGTGGTTTATTTATAGCGTTAAGAAAGGTAGTTGCGTAGATGATTATTTTTCGGCGCGTCCAAAACAGATACTTCCGATATTAATCTTGCTTGGTACCCGGTGACTCGATTTCTTTTTTCCATCGTTCAGTTTGCACACGCTGATTCTCTTCAAAATCTTTTTCTTCTTTGAGATTTTGTTCGCGCAGGCGTTGCTGTTCTTCGGACAGTTGCTCTAACTTGATTTCTAACTCTGAACCTTTTTTATGGTTAGTACGTGCATCAAGCTGGCTACCAAGGGTCAGCCCAAGATAGAACCAGGCGGGGGTGGTGAGTAGCATCAGTAATGACCACCAAAAGGCAATGAACCTTGATAGCAGTATCAAGGAAATCACCAAGCTGGTGATGCCAATACCGAAGAAGATGTACTCGTTCACGATCTGTCCAGATAGCCTATCCAGTCCACAACAACGCTAAGATCGTATAGCTTACGCGAGTATTCAAAGTTTAAATTTTGATAATTCCCTTTGGCGCCCAAGTTGGAATTGTATGGGTTGTGCCGAGTTGATGAAAGGTGCGACTATTCTGGGGTAACAACTCTGGCCGAGTAGGGTGGCCTTGGTTAGACTCGCTTTTTGAATCCTATTTTCGTAGCGGTATGGGTAGTTTTAATTTTCAAAAATAATTAATAAATAATAATTAAAGGGACAGACATGACTAAGCCAGTGATCGGATTTATTGGAGTGGGTTTAATGGGTGCAGGTATGGCTAAAAATATTCTCACTAAGGGATATCCTTTGGTGATCATGGGCCATACCAACCGCGAGCCAGTTGAACGTTTGAAAAAACTCGGTGCGACTGAGGCGACATCACCTAAAGAGCTGGCTGCGAAGGTAGATATTCTTCATCTATGTGTTACCGGTTCCCCTCAGGTTGAAGCGATTATGAATGGGCCGGATGGTATTTTCGCTTCAGGTAAAAAAGGCTTGGTAGTGATTGATTGTTCGACGTCGAATCCGGTATCGACTATGGCGTTGGCAGAGTCAGCTCTGGCCCATGGTATGACATTGATTGATGCGCCACTCGGTAGAACACCCGCTGAAGCAGAAGCTGGAACGCTGGATACGATGGTGGGAGCAGATCAGGCGACGTTTGATAAAGTCAAACCGATTCTCGATTGCTGGGCCGGTAATGTGGTGCATCTGGGACCGGTTGGTCTTGGACACAAAATGAAGTTAATTAATAATTTTATTGCGATGGGTTATGCGGCGTTGTACTCAGAAGCGATAGGTATTGCACGCAAAGCGGGATTATCGAAAGAGCAGTTTCATGCGGTGGTGGGCAGTAGCCGTATGCGCAATGGTTTTTACGATACCTTTATGAAGTGGACGATGGAAGGCGATGAAAACGCGCATCGCTTCACGATTAGTAACGCTCACAAAGATATGCGCTACTTGAGTAGCTTGGCTAATGAAGTGGGTGCGCTTCATCCGATACAGGCCATGGTAAAAAATTCGTTCGCGGGGATGGAAGCTGCAGGTCAGGCACAACGCTATGTGCCTATGTTGGCTGATTTTGTAGCGATACAAAATGGTTTGCCACCATCGCAATCAAAATGAATAACAGCCCCATTAATTATCCCGGTGCCGTGGTAAGTGTGCAGTGGCTGGCAGAGCATCGTCATCAACCTCACATACGTATTGTTGATGCTACGGTGCATTTGCCCGATACCGGGCGCGATGCGAAAGCAGAATTTTTGCAGGAGCATATTCCTGGTGCAGGGTTTTTTGATTTGTCTGTGATTGCGAATCCAAACAATCCTTTGCCACGTAAATTTCCACCTAAGGATATTTTTATACGCGAAGTGGGTAAGTTAGGTATAGATAATCAGACGCATGTGGTTGCCTACGATACGCCGGGTTTGTATAGCGCTGCGCGTGTCTGGTGGTTGTTTCGCCAGTATGGATATGACCATGTATCGATTCTTGATGGTGGCCTTAAATCATGGAAAACGCATGGGCTAGCCGTCGAAGCGGGTACAGTCGATTTCGTGCCATCGCAATTCCATGTAGATCACGAGCGTGATTTGCTCGCGTTGTGGCAGCATGTGCTGACCATTTCCGGTAATGGTAATGAGCAGTTACTCGATGCACGCACTGCTGGGCGATTTGCTGGGACCGAGGTCGATCGTTATCCAGGTGCACGACCTGGACATATCCCTAACAGCATGAATTTGTATTGGGCAGATCTTCTCAATACCAACACGCGTGAGCTGTTGCCGCTCAATGAGGTGCGTGATCGCATAACGAAGTCAGGTATTGATTTGACTAAGCCGGTGACACTGACCTGTGGATCAGGTTTAACCGCATGCATTCTTGCACTTGGTTTGCACTTGTTAGGTAAGGACGATTGGAAAGTGTATGACGGCTCGTGGGATGAGTGGGGGCGCACAGCAGAATTACCCGTGGCGACTTCTGCGTAAAAAATTCGATAAATTTTTTAGTGATGCTGGCTTGATTTAACCCACGGCCAGCTGCAGTGATTTAGCCATTTTTTCGCCGAGATGCGTAATCACGTATCCAGACCGTGTATGGCGAATGTATCCCATGCTGATCATCTTGTGTCTTTGCTTCTCGCCCATGCGATGAGTAGCATCACTCTGCCCTTTGTTAAAGGCGAGTAGCAAATCAATATCTTCAGAGGCGATGACGTTCATGATGGCGCGAACCTACAAGTAGGTTTTAGGTTTTATGTAGTGACTGAATCGGCAGATACGCCCAATTCTTTACATGTTGCCTAGCGCTTGTTACGAATTTGGGTAGTGTGTTTTGTTCCAGTGTAACCAGCAACCCACGGAGAGACACGGCTATCGCTGACTTGCCAGGATTGATCATTGAGATGGGAAGCACACCCCTGACAAAATTCAGCCAGCACTTGCTCGGTAACGCTGTTTAGATTATCTAGGGTGTTTGTATGGTTTTCCTGCAGCTCTAGTCGTATCTCGCCGCAGCCAGGGCATTCGATGACGTAGTGTGCAGCCTCGAAATTGTCGACTCTGCGTAATAATTCATCGAAGCGCGCGGCCTCTGGGCTGCCTGGCTCAGGCTCACGTTCAAAATAGACTTCCATCTCGCGAAGTGCCATTTCGTATTCATTTCGACTACAGATTGGTTTGGGCAGCATGACTCACCTCGATCGGCCGTATGGCGATTAATAACTGTATAAATGTACAGTATTGGTGGACTGCAATGCAAGGCTATATATGAGTTTTTTGACCTGTGTTGGATAGGTATCAATGGATATCTTTTAGATAATTTTTAGCGAATCCGCTCGGGTTTCACAAAACGCCCCTCGTCCCAGCGACCCTCCAGAGGAACTCGGTCTTCGGCGAATTTTTTGCGGCCCAGACCCTGTGGCTTACCCTTCCATAGATCGCCCACGTAACGGTCACCATTGGAATAGGTGATCGTGCCGTGACCGTTGATCAGGTCGTTTTTTACCGGCCCCACATAGCGGCTGGAGTCGGCAAAAGTGTAGACCCCGCGACCGTTGGCTATGCCTTTGTTGATATCGCCCTCGAACCGGTCTCCATTCGGATAGATCAATAGCCCGGAGCTGACGGGCCAGTTATTACGAAATTCCGTCACCCACTTTTTGCCATTGACATACGTTAGCGTCCCTGGTCCGTGCCTCTGGTTATTAACAAATTCACCCTCGAACACATCGCCATTGGAGTAGTAATAGGTGCCTTTGCCTTGGCGGTTCAGGCTTTTTAGGTCGCCCACATACTTATCACCATTGAGGTAATACGTGGTTTCGCAAGCGCCCGCTAACAGGGCCATGCTGAGAACGAGCAGTAGACGTATTTTTTTCATGGGACAGCACATAAAAAGGGGTTGGGTACTTCATCCCTAAGGGATAAATACTAATTCCTAAGATATATCGACCGCTGGAGCGGATTTTAAAGTCATTTAAAAAAAATCAACTTCAGAGCCCGGCTCAGGCTTGGAGTCTGGTCACACCAGCTTGCGGGCAGAGCTAGGCCAGAAGTACGCCACTCTGGATGCCCTGCGCAGTGGTTAGCTTTCTGCCTGCTTCCTATGGCTAGCAAAGTCCTATCGACGCTTATCTGATTCAACTCTGATTCATCTCAATAAAGTATTCATTGGACTAACAAAGGAACCTTTCGCGCGACAGTCGTTCGCACTAGTTGGCGTTTAATTTGGGCGTCTGAAAAATTCTGCGAATCTTGGCTGCAAAGCTGACCGGGGAATTCAGACCTTTCATATGCCGTGGTTTCCGGGAGTCTGTATTGATAGTTAAGTCTGGTTTATTTCTATGGTCTCGAATTGCATTAGCCAGTCATTGGCTGCGTTTTTTTATTTGGTTATCCCTAGTGAGCTTAGTTATTGGAGGTTTATGGTGGGTAACTGAACAAAAAATTCATTTAGCCGAACAAGAGGCACGCGGGCTCGCTATGCGGCAATCAGTATCGCTTGCTAATTCGTATGCAGGGCAATTACAGCACGTGGTAGATCAAATGAATCATATGACGCTTAGCGTCGCGAATGCCTGGCAAGACTCCGCTAAAACAGTCAATCTCGAGCAAGACCAAGAACGCGGTATCTTCCCAAGCCGTTTTGGATTTGCGCTCTTCATTACGGATCACAATGGACGCATCGTAAAAGCGTCGTTTAGGTTAAAAGAATTTGTAACGGTATCAAAAGAATCATTGTTTAGCTTACATAGGGATGACTGTTGCCTTGGAATGTTAATTAGTTCTGTCGAACGCAGTCAAACGACAGGGCGGAGTGCCATTCAATTTTCACGTCGTGTTAATCGCGCTGATGGAAGTTTTGCAGGCGTTGTCGTGATTACAGTTGCTCCGGAATTTCTCACTTCATTTCAAAATGAAGCTTTGCCCGGGAATCATGATTTTGTTAGTGCTCGTCTAGTGAGTGGATCGGTGCTAGCCACGCGTATGGGGGGCGATAGTCGTCAGCGAGGCCTAGTTTATAAAGTAGATCCTGGCTTTCATCAGATGCGCGGATCGATTCAAGAGGTGGGTGAGCATTTCGACGATGCGAGAGCACGCTACGTGGCCTGGCGTACCTTGGATGATTATCCGCTCGTCGCGCTGGCGGGACTCGCGGAAGAAGATTCATTGGTCACTTTTCGAGCGCTTGCTAAAAGCTATCGCCTGACATTGATTATCGCGAGTTCATTATTTATTTTGCTGACCTTAGTGGGCTGGGTATTTTCCTCCAAGTTAGCGCTGCGCCGGCGCGCTGAAGAGAATGTTCGTAAGACCTATCGCATGGCAACCGATGCCGCCAACGAAGGCTTCTACATGCTATTACCTGTGCATGATAGCCACAATGTTTTAGTCGATTTTCAAATTGAAGATTGTAATGAGCGCGCAGCAGCATTACTTGGGATGTTGCGCGGACATTTGGTTGGTTTTCGAGCGAGTAAAAGCATGGCGCCGCAATTACACGCTGATTTTTTAATGATTTGTCAGCGAGCCTTAGCGCATGGTGTATATGAGGATGAATTTCGTGTGCCTGCTGGCGGCTGGTTGAAGGCAACATGGTTGTATCGACGTGCGGTACATTCAGGTGCAGGTATTGCACTCACCTTGCGTGATATTTCTGAAGTCAAAGCCCATGAACAAGCGCTGGCCGATTTAGCCAATAACGATTCCTTAACTAAGCTCCCCAATCGACGTTGGCTGATGAATTTTTTGCCAGCGGCGGTACGGCGCGCGGCGCGCGGACGAGGACGACTCGCTTTATTTTTTATTGATCTGGATAATTTTAAAGTAGTGAACGACACGCTAGGTCACGAAGCGGGAGATGAATTGTTGGTGCAGGCCGCAAGTTTGATCAAAGGTGCGGTCCGCTCAAGTGATCATGTAGTCAGATTAGGTGGTGATGAATTTACGGTGGTGCTTGAGCAGATGGAAGATCCTAGCGACATTGCGCGCGTCGCAGATAGTATTCTTGAAGCCTTGAGTCGGCAGCTCAAGCTCACGAATGGTGCTGGCCATCGTGTATCGGCTTCGGTGGGTATTAGCGTATATCCCGATCATGGTGAAGATGCAGATACGCTAATCAAGCACGCTGATGTCGCTATGTATGCGGCTAAATCCGCGGGCAAGGGCCGCTACTTTTTTTATGAGCCCAAGTTATCGGATGCATTAATTCTTCGTATGAATAAAGAGCTTGCCTTGCGCAACGCTATAGAAAATGATGAATTTATCATTCACTATCAGCCGAGGGTCGATACAAAAACGGGGAAATTATGCAGTCTTGAGGCCTTAGTGCGTTGGCAGCATCCTGAGCGTGGGTTAGTGATGCCTGCTGAATTTATCAGTCTGGCTGAAGAAACTGGATTGATTGTTCAATTAGGTGAAAGCGTGCTGCGTAAAGTGGGTCAGCAGATTTCACTTTGGCGATCGGAAGGCGTGCGAGTTGTTCCTGTCTCCGTCAACGTCTCGCCGCGACAGTTGCAGTTTGGTAGAACAGCAGCCTGTATCGCCGAAGTGCTCCAATCATTCGACATTGAGTCTCGGCTATTGGAAGTTGAAATCACCGAATCGACGATGGTCGACAATACGCCTATTGTTTTACAAGAGCTCGAGTCAATTCAAAAATTAGGTGTGCGCTTAATGATTGATGATTTTGGTACCGGCTATTCATCATTAGCGCAGTTGCATAGAATGGATGTCGATACGCTCAAAGTAGATCAGGCCTTTACACAAGCCTTGTCGCGAGGTTCGGAAGGTGAGTTGATGTACCGTGCAATAGTTTCAATGGCGGCGGCATTGAAAATGTGCGTGGTAGCCGAAGGTGTAGAAACATTAGAGCAGCTACGTTTACTTCAAACGATCGGCTGCGATGAAGTGCAGGGGTTTATTATTTCGCGTGCATTGCCGGCGGCAGACATCATGCAACTCGTATCGAAAAACATCTTACCCCCGTTTGATCGTGTTGGACGATTAGTGGCTGTGAGTCCGCATTGATGCTTTTGAATGATCTGATGTTGTTTGGGCTAACCACTTTAACCCAAGAAAAATTGGAAGCATGAATAGACCAAACAGTAAGCTTCTCGTCCATTCCAACGTTGACACAGGTGTAAACCTAAACGCCTCCGCTAACGGGACATAGGTAGTAATTGTTAGCAGTGCTACGAAAGTCACAGCCAGAACCCAGAGTGAAATAGGGGTGAAACGTGACCATAGATCTTTCCAGTTGAAATAAGCCGATCGTGTGGCGAGAATCAATACAGCATTCGCTGTAACCAGCATCACAAAAGCACATGCATTGGCAGAGCTTGGTTCTGAAAAATTAAGCATCCACGTATAGTAAGCAAAGACTCCAGCAGTCGTGAACGCGCCATACACAAGGCTGCGGATAACTTGTGGCGTACTGAGTAAGGTTTCGGTAATGCTGCGCGGCGGGTGATCCATGATATCGGCCCTTGCTTGCTCGGCTTCGAAAACCACCGAGCAGGCTGGATCAATTACTAACTCAAGAAAAGCAATGTGGAGTGGGGCGAGGAAAAGCGGTAGCCCTACTAACACGGGCAACAGCGCTAAGCCAGCGATAGGCACATGCACTGCCAACGTGTAAATCATCGCTTGCCGCATATTGGCAAATGTGCGGCGACCTTCACGAATAGCGTGAACGATAGAATTAAAATCGTCTTTCAAAAGTACTAGTGATGCTGCTTCGCGCGCTACATCCGTGCCGCGTTCTCCCATCGCGATTCCAATATGGGCTGCCTTAAGTGCGGGTGCGTCGTTGACGCCATCACCGGTCATGGCAACGATCTCACCTTGCGCTTTTAAACTTTCGACCAAGGCGAGTTTTTGGTGGGGTTTAACCCGTGCGAATACATTCATAAGTTGAATGCGCGAGTTGAGTGTTGTTTGATCCATGCCCGCGATTTCGTCGCCCGTTAAAACGCCTGTCGGCTCCAGACCTGCTTGCCGCGCAATCGCGATCGCTGTGCGTGGATGGTCACCCGTAATCATAATTACCCGTATACCAGCGCGATGGCATTGCTCAACAGCAGCAGCTACTTCTGGGCGCAGCGGATCGGCTAGTGCTATTAAGCCCAGCCATTCGAAATCAAAGTCATGTTGTGTACTAGGCCAAGGTTGATCGGTAGGGTGTAAGGCCTCAGCCACCGCCAAGACGCGAAGTCCGCGAGTAGCGAGCGCTTCGGCTTGTTGCAGCACTATTTTTTCTTGTTCAGTAGAGAGATGGCATAAAGCAGCGACAGCTTCAGGCGCACCTTTGGCGGCCACTAAGTCGTGTGAAGTATTTTCTAGTCGCCATAAATGCGTCATTGCCAGCAGCTGTGGCGATAGCTCGTATTCGCGAGCGAGTACCCATGTCAAATCGCGGCGGTTATCGTTTTGTAGTTGTTCACTTGTGAGGCGATGGAAGGCTTTTTCCATAGGATCGTGCGGAGCGATTTCACTCGCGAGCACTGCGTATTCAAGTAACTCATGGAATGCAGGAGGTAGCGATTGTTTGGCTAAATCAGTAGTAAATATCTGCTCATTTAACGTACACAGAGCTTCAACTTGCATACGGTTTTGTGTCAATGTGCCTGTTTTGTCAACGCACAGTACGGTGGTTTCACCCAAGGTTTCAATCGCATGTAATCGGCGAGTGAGCACATGTTGTTTGCCTAATCTGCGTGCAGCAAAGGCAAAGAAAATAATCATGATCACGGCAAACTCTTGCGGTAGCAGCGCCATGGCCAGCCCGATACCGGCGAGCATCGCATCAAGCCATCCGCCACGCAGCCACCAAAAAAGCACCATCAGTGACAAAGAAAAAATGATGCCGATGATAGCTAATCGTTTCGTTAGTGAACTCATTTGCTCGCGTAACGGCGAAGCTTGTGGCTCAATCTCGTCGAGCGACTGACCGATTTTTCCCATCTGTGTGTTTCGGCCGGTGAGTGTCACGCTGACGACACCCTGACCACTCACTACCAAGGTGCCGGCGAACACCGATTGTTCAACGGTCTTTGATACGGGTTCAGATTCACCCGTAAGCATGGATTCATCTAGCGATAATTCATGTGCTTGCAACAGCGTTCCATCTGCAGGTACGCGATCACCTTCGGCCAGAATCAATACATCTTCTCGTACAACTTCATGACCAGCGATACGTTGTTCGACGCCACTCCGAATCACTAGCGCACGCGGGCTAGATAAATCGCGTAGAGCAGCTAATGCATTGTCAGTTCGACGTTCCTGAAAAACAGTCATACCCATAATGACCAGCACGAAACCCAGTAGCACCATGGCTTCATTACGCTCGCCGGTTAGCAGATAGATCGCTCCGGCCGCTAGTAATAGCAAGAACATGGGCTCAAAGAGCACGTCACGCATTACTACCAATAATGTACGGCGCTGGCTAAGACCCAAGTCATTAGTGCCCTCCTCAAGCAAACGCTGAGCTACTTGCTCGTTTGATAGGCCAGTAAGCACAGAATTTTTTTTAACGGAGGACTTGTGATGAGCCATTTACTAGTGTTAATTTATTGGCGCTTGGCAATGGCATGTGTAAAGTTTGGCATCATGTTCAAAAAATAACTTTTATTAACGATGGATTGTGACGTATCAGTGACAACCAATCTTTGACAATAGGAGAAAGTATGTCTGGTTCCGAGTTTCACGTGCATGGTGCACATGAGCATGAAATGGAGCACGCATCGCATTCTGGAGGCTCATCTAGCCTGGCGGTAGCCACGGCCATATTGGCCACCGTTGGCGCCGTGTTTTCTTACATGGGTGGCTACACGCAGGCAAATGCTGCGCTGTTTAAAAACGATGCGGCGATCAAAAAAACAGAAGCAGCCAATCAGTGGAATTTTTATCAGGCCAAGAGTACCAAGCAAAATATGGCTGAGTTGTCGGCTGAAATCATGACTCAGCCAGATAAAAAACAAAAATACCTCGACTCTGTAGAGCGGTATAAAACCGAGAAACAAGAGATTAAGACTAAAGCTGAGGCCTTAGAAAAAGAGTCACTTGATTGGGATGAACAATCCGAGCAGCAGATGCATCAGCATCATCGCTGGGCACAAGCGACCACCAGCATTCAGGTATCGATTGCTTTGGCTGCTATAGCGCTGTTGACGCGCAGACGTTGGATGGAGTTCTTAATGTATGGAATCGCAGCGATTGGCGTGGGTTTGGGTGCACTAGCGTATCTGCATGTTTAACCAAATCACTTGGTAGCAGCCCACATGAAACTAAGTTTTCTTGGTGCGGCGGGCTGCGTTACAGGCTATCAATATTTAGTCTAGTATCAGGGAACGACCGTGTTAGTCGATTGCGCATTTCGCCCGAATGAGATTGGAATGTCAGAGTTCACTTGCTTGGTCAGCGCCTTGAAATCGACAGTTTGTAATTCTTCCCACATGCTCGATAGGACTGTCTATCGTTTAACCGTCATTGGGAAATCTGATAACAGCTTTTGACATAGCGCTTCCTTGCCCATAGAGGTGGCCTTGCTGGTAAAGGCTGATTGGCCTTGGCTAAAGAGTTCTTTGGATGTTGGTTTGCCTTTTTTTTCCATGCATTGCTGCGAATCTTGTTGAAACCGCCAAGCGTAATAAGTAAAACGGCATTCAGTTCGCGCTTTGGTAAACAAGCCATCCATCTTAATTAAATTGTCACAGGTATCAGCACGCGTGATGTCTGCGCAAAGCATAAGAATGAGAGCGCAAGCACGGTACACTTGTAAAGAAAAAGGTCTACGAATCATAGTCTTATCTGATTTTTACTGAGGTCGTTGCCATGGCCTGAGTTTATCCAAAATGCCACAGCACTTTATTCTAAATATTTCTGAATGTAACCGAGGGTAGCCAAATGTAACGTTTATCTGCAAGGTGGAATCAGCGTTTTACGATGCATTCGCGTCAACGAATTAACAGTTTTTTCTGAGACGCGCTAATTATCCACTGATGCATTTAAGGGAGTTACTATGAAAAAGCTAGTCTTGTTGTCCAGTCTGATCCTCGCCTCTACAGGTGCTTTTGCAGAAACAGCTAAAAGTGACGCTACACCCGCAGCACCCACTAAAGCAGCTGCCCATGACGCTGCCAAGACCACGCATGCTAAAACTACGCAGAGCAAAGATACAGCGGCAAAATCGAAATCAACCGATGCTAAGCCGGCCGAGATAGCACCAGCCGACAAGGCCAAGTAAGACAACAGTTGTACCCCTCGTAGTGCTGAAATAAATCCTGCCTTTAGGGATCGCAGCGTAGATGCCGCGATCCCTTTTTCTTTTTCAATTCAGTGAATAGACTGACAAATCGTCTATGTTTGGCGACTAGGATTACAATCGAGCGCATGAACACCGATCAACCCATCAAATTATCCATGCTGGATCTGGTCCCTGTAAGAGAGGGTGCCAGCATTTCTGATGCGCTTTGGCAGGCCCAACGCACGGCGCAGCATGTGGAGAAGCTCGGCTTTTCACGCTACTGGGTCGCTGAGCACCACAATCTTCAAGGCGTGGCCAGTTCGGCAACGGCAGTTTTGGTGGGGCATATTGCGAGTGGTACTAAACGTATCCGTGTTGGATCGGGCGGGATTATGTTACCGAACCATGCACCGCTTACCGTGGCGGAAGCTTTCGGTACCTTAGCCGAGTTGTACCCTGGGCGTATCGATCTGGGTCTGGGACGCGCACCCGGAACAGATTCAATAACCATGCGTGCTTTGCGTCGCGATCGAGTTGAAACAGAAGATGATTTCCCGCGCGATGTCGCCGAATTGCAGGCCTTACTTGCACCGACTGTGCGGGGTCAGCGTGTCGTCGCCTTGCCAGGCGCAGGTACGCAAGTGCCTATATGGCTTTTGGGATCGAGTTTGTTTTCCGCAGCACTGGCAGCTGAACGTGGTTTACCCTTTGCGTTTGCTTCACACTTTGCGCCGCGTTTTTTAATGCAGGCAATCAGTTTGTATCGACGTCAGTTCAAGCCTTCAGAGTCTTTGAAAAGTCCTTACGTGATGATAGGCGTGCCTTTGGTTGCTGCGGCAACAGATGAACGAGCACATTATCTTGCCAGCAGCGTGTTTCAACGCATTTTGGGAATACTCACCGGCCATCGGCGTCCGCTGCAGCCACCCCAGCAGGGTTTCATGGAATCCTTGTCAGAGGATGAACAGCGCGGTATTGCAAGTTTTCTGGGTGCTGCAGTGATTGGAAGCCCCGACACAGTGCGTGAAGGCTTGATGCAATTGCAGCAAGCTACGCAAGCGGATGAAATCATGTTGACCTGCGATATATACGAGCCTGAACTGCGTCTGCAATCGCTAGATATTGCAGCGACGTGTATGGAAAGTGTGGCTGCGTGAAGTTTTTTGCTTGTTGGGTTTTTCGTTTTTTATTTTCTGTTTTTCTTCGCGCACTTTTTTCAAAAAAGTACTGACCCTAAAATTCCTCGCCAATCTTATCCACAATTTCGGTGGGTATCTCTGTGGATTAATCCACATCAAGCGAGCCAAGTGATTGATTTTTGTCGCCTAAAACAATTTGCGTAAAATCAGTTCAACTGTGGACATTGATGCCTCTTGAAGAGGCGAAGACTGTGAATTGAATTACGATCAACGAACAAAACACTCACTTCCGAGTGATGCCCTCGGGTAAAGCAAACGCTTTTTGATAGTCATCAGAAGAAAAAAATGCGTCGTTCGCCAGATACGCCAGCATCATATCAGTGGCATCAACCCCCCAAAAAGCCTGTCCATTAAAAACAGTGGTGGGTACGCCAAAAACACCTTGCGCGATTGCTTGTTCACCATTGCGTCGCAATGCTGTTTTAACTTCTTGTGTGTTGAGCGCTGATTCATCGAGCGAAAATTCACTTAGCAGTGCTTGCCAGGCGTCGTTATCGGTGGGTAAATGCCCATCCTGCCAAACAAAATTAAACAGACGATCCACAACCTCGGGCGTTGCGCCAGCAGCAATCGATAATCGCAATAAGGGCAATGGATTAAACGGATGTGCAGAAGGCAATCGTAATGAAATCCCTTCACGTTTGGCGATCCACAGGCAATGGGCGTAGGTCCAACCGCGCTTGGGTGGAATTTCTACCGGCCCTTTGTTATCCCAATGGCTTAGTAATCCCGCAAATAGCAGTGGATAAGGCGTGACCGTGACGTGTGAAGCCTCACGACGTAACTTGTGCCATTGCAGATAAGCGAATGGTGAGATGAAATCAAAATACCAATCAATGCGTGGATTCATCGCGGGCTACAAATTATTGTCGTTCATTTTCGGGCAGGCAGTAGGTCGGCATATCGCAATCAGTACAGTTGCATTGGTTACGAACAAAGGCCATGCACTTGCCGGGTCCACGCGTTTCTATCATGCCCAGTGTGATGGAATTTGTCGGATTGCCACATTCTGTTTGGAGGCGAGTTTCAAGCGCTGCTTTTTGTTCAGGGCTGAGTTTGCCGCTGCGGACAGCAAGCACAAACGTCATCGTGCCACCGTTATCAATTGCCATCGGTCGATCGACCGATTTATCGGCAGCTAGGGAGTTAACACTATTCGCTATTAGTGAAAGTAACAAACACAGCGAAAAAAAACGTTTCATTGTCGAGTCCGGTTACTCCAGCATATCCGACCAAATAGTGCGTGCCCAGGTGTTGGCATGGCTGCCTTCAAGCTCAGTGGGTGCTGTCGATACACCTCCTGAACCTTGCACGACTTTGTAAGTACGTTCATTCGCGACGTATTCATGAACACTGGCGACATGCACCACATTTTTATCATCGATAAAGCTATAGCAAGTATTCGTTAACACAGGTGATGGATTAATCTCCAGCCCGTTCAGTTGCGCCACTATCGCGGCGGCTGCGACTTTGGCGTGGTTATTCGCCATGTGGCCGCTCTTAGGCATTAACTGGGCGACTTGAATGGCATCACCAATGACGAATACATCTTTCGCAATGCTCGATTCAAAACTTTGATAGTTCACTCCGCACCAGCGATTGTTTGCCAAATTCGCCAAGCCAGTCTGTTGCGCGATTTTTCCAGCGCGCATGGCGGGCAGGGCGTTGATGACGTCGGCTTTTACATCGCCTTGCACATCAAATTTAATCAATCCTTCTTTAGCTGAAACGGCAATCGCTTTATGTTGATTGCGATATTCAACGATCCCTTTGTAATTATCTTCCCACGCTTTTTTGAAGAGGCCAGGTTTAGAGACGACATCTTGATTCGCATCCAGCACTAACACTTTACTTTTTGGTTTAAAGTTTTTGAAATACCAAGCTACTTGGCATGCACGTTCATACGGGCCAGGTGGGCAGCGAAACGGTGCTTCGGGAATCGTGATCGCATACACGCCACCATCGGGCATGGATTCAAGCTGATTGCGCAAGGATAGTGTTTCGGCGCCCGCTTTCCATGCTTGCAGTATCTGGCCACTGGCATGCGCTTCAGGTAAACCTTCAATGCTAGCCATGTTCAGATCAATGCCGGGTGACAGCACTAATTTATCGTAGCTCATTTGCGAGCCGTTCGAGAGCGTAATGCTGCGTGCAGTCGTATCAATCTGGGTTGCCATATCGCGAACGATGCGCACACCATGATTTTTTTCTAGCGTGGAGTAAGGTCGACTAATGTCCGATAATTTGCGACTGCCACCCACCACTAAATTTGAAAGCGGGCAAGAGATAAATTCTTTGTTGGGTTCAATTAGAGTGACATCTAATTGATTCATCGATAACCAGCGTATGTATTTAGCCGCGGTAGCACCACCGTAGCCACCACCAATAACCACGACTTTGGCGCCGCGCATAGCGAACGCCGATACGCTGCCGCCCAGCAGCGCCAGGCTGATACCGGCTTGCACAAAACTTCTACGATTCATCATCATGACCTCAGGGTTGCTGGTTGGCGAAGTAGCTGGCCAGCAGTCGAATTTGTTCATCCGAATAGCCCTTAGCGAGCTGATGCATGATAGTGGCTGGGCGAGTTCCTGATTTGAAAGCCTGCATTTGTTCGACAAAATAGTCGCTCTTCAGGCCCGCTAAGTTTGGGATGGAGCCATTCGGGATGCCTTTACCGGCCGTGCCATGACAATTGGCGCAGGTAGCAGCCAGACTTTGCGTGTAAAGGGCTTGTTGTTCAACGGCGTGCGATTCGCCAGTTATCATCAGGGCCAAGACCAACGCTAGTTTGGTCAGTGGGTAGTGTGTCATTTATAGCTCCTGCGGGAGTATGGAATGTGACGTATCAGCCGCATTAAGAAGCGGGATGCAAGTACGATCATCGAATGGTTTGATTGTAACCGTAAATTCTTGCGCTGATATACTCAGGAAATTGGTTAATCTGGAGTCGTGAGTCATGAAGAAAAAATTATATTTATTAATCGCTCTATGCAGTGTTACCGGTTGGGTGCATGCCGATTGGACTCGTGTGGAACATAGCGGCAAAGAGTTAAGTTTGTATATCGATACTGATACGCGTCAGGATTCCGGACGGGGTACCATTTTGATGTGGCACTTGGTCGATTTCAAGGCGGATCAAGATTTCAATGGCAGCCCTTTTCGCTCGATTAAAGGTCAGGATGAATTTGATTGCGACAAAGGTGTGCGGCGCGATATGTTCTATTTGTGGCATCAAGACGGCATGGGCGCCAGCCACATGGTGCACGCCGCATATAAGCCAGGCCCATGGGTGCCAGTGGTGAATGGCAGCGTTCAACAGACGTTGATGCGAATGGTTTGTTCCAAATAGCCAGAGACGAGCATCGTTATGGCAGTTAAGACTATCGTTGGTCGCCTTCTTCGCGCGCCGGAAAATTTTATTTCCGATGCAGTGATTGATGACATTCGTGAGCACGGTCTGAATGCTGATCGGCGTGATTTCATACGCAAAAGTTTTGCAGCAGCGAGCGCAGCGTTGGTGTCTGGTCATGCAGTCGCTGCGGCAGATCATCCTAGTGGTGCAGGCGATCCAGCGATCTTAACGCTGCCTAAACATAGTACGTCGCTGGGCAATCCAGTGGCCCATCTACCCTATGGTTTGCCGTCTAACTATGAATCGAATTTACAGCGACGTGAGTCGCCCGGCTTAACGCGAAAGCGCGAGAGCAGCGTAGCCTTTACACCCTTGCAGGGTTTGTTCGGGATCATTACTCCCAGCGGTTTGCACTTCGAGCGACACCATGCAGGATGGCACGATATCGATCCAGCTTTACATCGACTGATGATCAATGGTTTGGTAGCTAAACCTAAGGTTTATACCTTGGGCGATTTGATGCGTTTACCGTCCGTATCGCGCATGCATTTCATTGAATGTGGTGCAAATACCGCCATGGATTGGGCCTCACCTGCGCTACCTTCAGTGCAGTACACACATGGCATGTTGTCGTGCTGTGAATTTACCGGTGTGCCTTTGTCGTTGTTATTAGAAGACTGCGGTATTGATAAGCGCAATGCTAAATTTATTTTGGCTGAAGGTGCTGATGGTGCGAGTCTGACACGCACGATTCCGATTGAGCGCGCACTGGATGATGTCATTGTTGCTTGGGGCATGAACGGTGAAATGCTTAGGCCAGAGAATGGTTACCCGCTACGCTTAGTCGTACCGGGTGCGCAAGGGGTGAGTTGGGTGAAATGGTTGCGTCGTATTGAAGCAGGTGATGCACCCTATGCCACGCGCGAAGAATCGACGCAATACACTGATGTGATGCCCGATGGCTTGTCGCGACAATATTCGCTAATTCAAGAATGTAAATCGGTCATCACTACGCCCTCTGGTGGGCAGCGTTTACTAGACAAAGGCTTCTACAACATCACAGGGCTTGCCTGGTCGGGGCGTGGAAAAATTGATCGCGTGGATGTTTCAGTCGATGGTGGTAAAAATTGGAAAACAGCGCGATTAGAATCGCCCGTACTTTCTAAATGCCTGACGCGTTTTAATATTGATTGGGTATGGAACGGCAAGCCTGCTATTTTGCAGTCACGCGCGATCGATGAGACAGGTTATGTACAGCCTAAACTCGCTGAATTGCGCGCGGTGCGGGGTACGCGCTCGGTGTATCACAACAACGCGATTCAATCCTGGCGAGTCGAGGCCGCAGGTGAGGTGGTCAATGTTCAAATTTCTTGACCGCCTATTTCTGCTGCTCTGCATCTGTTGCGTGCAAGCGCAGGTACCAGTGCAGGCGCAAACTTATCCAACCATTGGTCGCGCTGCGACCGTCGCTGAAATTGCGGCATGGGATAGCGACGTGCGACCTGACTTTCGTGGTCTGCCGGTAGGGTCGGGTAGCGTTAGTCAGGGCATGAAGGTGTGGGAAAAAAAATGCGCATCGTGTCATGGAGACTTCGCTGAATCACCCGCTGTTTTTCCACCACTGATTGGCGGTACTACTAACGCTGATATCGAGCGCGGTCGTGCTGCCGGTTTGATAGCTGTCACAGAAAATTCTAAAACGACCATCATGAAGTTGGCGACTGTATCGACGTTATGGGATTACATACGTCGAGCGATGCCGTTCGATGCACCAAAAAGTTTATCGGTTAATGAAGTATATGCAGCAACCGCCTATCTTTTACATTTGGCAGATATTCTTCCAGCTGATTTCACGCTGACAGAAAAAAATATCGCGCAAGCTCAGGCAAAAATGCCTAACCGCGATGGAATGAGTGTTGCCCATGGCATGTTCGATGTGAAAGGCAAGGGAGATGTTACTAGCCAAGCATGCATGAACGATTGTCCCGTGAATGAACAATCTCTTGTCGTATTACCTACTTCTGTGAATGGCCTTAACGGTAATCTCGCAGAGCAAAATCGCAGCTACGGTTTAGTCAGAGGCGTGGACACTAGCGTTAAGCGATAAATCGTCTGGCGCGCTGCGCCCTGCAGAGGGTGCCCTATCGGTGGCACAATGCAGAAAAATATTTGATGGAGAAAAAATTGGATCAGAGTCGGCGCGACGCTATGCGTATTGCCTCGGGATTGGCGATCGCCTTTAGTGCCGGTTTGCTAAAACCATCCGAAGTGTTCGCTGAAGTGACCGAGGCCGCAGAAGTCGCTTGGGGTTCAGACTGGAATGGCGCTGTCTATTCCGCCAAAAGTCTCGAAGCCTTTGTGATTGCCATGAGTGGCGATACTACAACCCCCAACACACCTCGAACAGTAACAGAGCGTGGACGCGCTCCCGGTTTGAGTGAGGCTCCCAAAAATCAGCTCATCATTGATGCACCTGAGCTAGCCGAAAATGGCACGAATGTACCTGTCACAATCACCAGCAAAATTCCCAAAACAGATTTCATTGCGCTGTTAGCCGATTTAAATCCTAACCCGGTATGCGTTGGCTTTCATGTTTTGCCCGATAACGAGCCATCGTATTCAGTTCGCATTAAGGTGGCTGAAACATCAGGAATAATCGCTGTCGCGCGTTCACAAGGAAAATGGTACTACGCCATTCGCGACATCACCGTCATGATTGGAGGTTGCCTTGGGTGAGCCTATGCGTGTACGCGCTGTGAATAACAGTGGCGTCGTCGAAGTCAAAGTGCTGATGAAGCATCGCATGCTGAGTCGTTTGTCATGGAGTACGGAGGGTCAATTAATACTTCCGCATTTCATACAAACCTTACGTGGATCGTGCAATGGTCGGCCTGTACTGCATGTTCACTTTGGTGGATCGGTGGCTCGTGACCCGTATTTTTCATTTAAGTTCAAAGGCGGTAAGGTTGGCGACAAAGTAGAAATTACTTGGGTCGACACCGAAGGTGATTCTCGAACAGATACGACGCTGATCACATAAGTTTTTTGATAAGCTGCGGTGCAACAAAGTGACTGCGCTTATATCTCTGACTTAGATAGATAAAAAGCCCGAAGCTCAGAAGTAGTTGATGGCTAAATACAGTGCAGGCAAAGAAAAGTCGTTGTTTAGGTTTTGTGTATGTCCAAGTCATTGATTTATTTAACTTCGATAAAAAAACACCTTCAGTAATCATTAAACAAATAACGATTTTCTACCGAGTGATTGATCAGAAAATTATCAAGTAATTATCAATCGAAATGGTGGCGAGAGTATTCAGCGTTGAATTAGGCGAGGCGTTTAGAAAGCAAAAAATTTGCGAAGTCAATAATGTTGGTGATGTATCAATAAAGTAGTAGGTGGGTTTTATTGATTTTGCTAAATAACGGTGCTATATAGACACATGCGTAAAAATTTGCTCCTAAAAGACAACACTTTTGGGGCGTGTAAAGGCTACGCGGAAGCAAGACGCCCACTGCAATTTCCCCAAGAAGGACATGCAGAAAGGTGACGATGGGCAGAACAAATTTAAGCTTAGCCCGCTTCAAAAAAATCTAATGAGAGATCATTGGCTTAAGTTGCAGTGAAACCATGAGAAAGAGGAGAGTAAAACATGGCAATCAGTTTTAATCTGAACGGCTCGACGGTATCCGTCCAGTCCGAAGCGGATACCCCGCTGTTGTGGGTAATTCGTGATGAAGTAGGTTTGACAGGTACTAAATTCGGATGTGGCGCAGCGCTTTGCGGTGCTTGCACAGTTCATCTGAATGGCACACCTATTCGCGCATGCCAAACTCCGGTTTCGGCAGTCGCAGGTAAGAAAGTCTCTACAGTTGAGTCGCTTTCTGCTGATAACTCGCATCCACTGCAAAAAGCATGGATCAAGCATCAGGTACCACAGTGCGGTTACTGCCAATCGGGTCAGTTGATGAGTGCAGCTGCGCTGCTCTCGAAAAACAAAAATCCGAGCGATGCAGACATCGATAACGCGATGAGTGGAAATCTGTGCCGTTGCGGCACCTATAACCGCATTCGCGCTGCGATCAAAGATGCCGCTGCTGAATTGCGTCGCGCTTAAGGTAGAGGAGACAAACAAATGACAACAAATCGTCGCGAATTTCTAAAAACGTCTGCAGTTGCTTCTGGCGTTGCCGTACTGGGCATGTATGTGCCAGGTATGGGTGGCAACGAAGCTAAAGCTGCAGGTTCCCTGCATACCCCGAACGTGTGGGTACACATTGCAGATGACAACTCCATTACGCTTCTCTCGCACATGTCAGAGATGGGTCAGGGCGTGCACACAGCCCTGCCTATGCTGATTGCAGAGGAACTGAATGTAGACATCAACAACGTTAAAGTGGCTACCGCTCCTGCGAATCCTGCTTACGTTAACGGCTTGCTCGGCGCACAGATCACAGGTGGCTCCACCTCGATTCGTGATGCATGGGAAAAGCTGCGTATAGGTGGTGCACAAGTGCGCACTATGCTGATCGAAGCTGCTGCTAGCAAGTGGGGCGTTGATGCTTCTTCACTAACAGCGAACAACGGTGTTGTTTCCGGTGGTGGCAAGAGCGCAACCTACGGTGAACTCGCATCTGCAGCCGCATCGCTGCCAGTACCAAAAGACGTCAAGCTGAAAGATCCATCACAGTTCCGTGTTGTTGGTAAGCCAGCTAATCGTTTGGATACACCTGCTAAGGTCAATGGCACAGCCGAATTCGGTATCGATGCTAGAGTTCCAGGTATGGTTTACGCCTCAATCGAGCAGAGTCCCGTTATCGGCGGTAAGCCAGTTAGCTTTGACGGCACGAAAGCCAAGTCTATGCCTGGCGTGATCGATGTGGTTCAGATCTCTGATGGCGTTGCTGTTGTCGCTGACACTTACTGGCACGCTTACAACGCACGCAAAAAAGGTCTAACAGTTAAGTTCGAAGATGGCGCATCGGGTGGCCTGTCGTCCGCTGGTATGTGGGCAGCAATCAAGGGCGCTGAGAAAGACATCAAAGCTATCAAGATTCGTCCTGATGTCGGTGATGCAGCGGGTGCTATCGCTGGTGCAGCTAAAGTCGTTAAGGCTAACTACACCACAGCCATGATGGCTCACCAGCCGCTCGAGCCAATGAACATGATCGCTGATGTAAAAGGCGATAAATGTGATTTGACTGGCCCAACTCAGTTCCAACAAGGTGCACAAGGTACGGCAGCTGCTGTACTCGGCATCAAGCCAGAGAACGTCACTGTTCGCACTACCTACTTGGGTGGTGGTTTCGGTCGTCGTATCGAGCTCGATTTCATCTCGCAAGCTGTTCAAGTATCCAAAGCCGTTGGCCGTCCGGTCAAAGTGCTGTGGAGCCGTGAAGACGACATGAAGCATGACTTCTATCGTCCAGCTGGCTTGAATCGTTTGGAAGCTGGTCTGGATGCGTCAGGCAATCCAGTTGGCGTGAAATTCCAGTTGACCTCGCAGTCGATCACACAACGTGCATTTGGCTTGCCAAAGAACACCTTGGATCCATTCATGGTCGAAGCGTCGGTTCCACTGTATAGCGTGCCAAACACAGCGCATGACGTGATCATTCACGACACAGGCTATCGTGTTGGTTACCTGCGTGCGGTATCGCACACCATGAACTGCTTCGCTAACGAATCCTTCATGGACGAGTTGGCACTGGCAGCAGGCAAAGATCCTGTGGCGTATCGTTTGGGTCTGCTTGGCAATGAGCCACGCATCACCAACGTGCTGAAGATCGCAGCTGAGAAAGCTGGCTGGGGCCGTAAACTGCCTAAGGGCCGTGCTCTGGGCGTCGCAATCATGGAAGGCTACGGTACTTACATGGCACAAGTGGCTGAAGTTTCGGTTACTGACGGCAATCCTAAAGTACACAAAGTTTGGGTGGTTAGCGATCAAGGCAACATGGTTAATCCAGAGATCGTTCGTCAGCAGTTGGAATCAGGCATTATCTATGGTCTCTCAGGTGCTCTGTACACTGAGAACACCTTGGCAAATGGCCGTATCCAACAGGCTAACTTCAATGACTTCCCGCCGATTCGTCAGAATCAGGCTCCAGTGATTGATGTGACTCTGGTTGAAACAGCGAACAAGCCGGGTGGCGTAGGTGAGCCTTCCACTTCGCTGATCGGACCAGCTGTTGCGAACGCGATTTTTGCTGCAACTGGCAAGCGTATTCGTAGCATGCCATTGGCTAAGGGCTTGAAATCAGCCTAA
>JAIPCX010000048.1 GCA_021737945.1 Polynucleobacter sp. | reverse complement strand
AAAGACCGCCTGTCGTCATACTCTGGCTGAATTTTTCTGAATGAATCGCGGTTTCTACACCATCATGGCAGCGCAGTTTTTTTCGTCGCTTGCCGATAACGCGCTGCTTATCCTAGCCATTTCTGTGCTGGCGTCGAGTCAATCCCCTGCGTGGATGACGCCCATGCTCAAGCTTTTTTTTGTCGCTTCCTATGTACTGCTAGCGCCGTTTGTTGGCGCGTTTGCCGATGAGTTGCCTAAAGGTCGGGTGATGTTCATCACCAATTTAGTTAAAGTCGTTGGCTGCATGATGATGTTCTTTAATGTTCATCCACTGCTAGCGTATGCCGTGGTTGGTTTTGGCGCAGCCGCCTATTCACCGGCAAAGTACGGCATCCTTACTGAACTTCTGCCCCCTGAAAAATTAGTCGTTGCCAACGGTTGGATAGAAGGCTTGACCGTGTTGTCGATTATTTTTGGCACCGTATTGGGCGGTACATTAGTCAGCGAACAATTTGCAGCCTCCATCACCGCCATGCTGCCGGTGAATGATCTTGAACTGAGTATCTCCCTAGAAGTCGGACTGGGCGTAGTGATGTGTTCTTATTTGCTGGCTGCGGCATTCAATCTCAAAATTCCGGATACCGGTGCACGTTACGCGGCGCAAGAGCGCAATCCTTTTAAACTGATACTCGATTTTTCTCACTGCTTCATGAGCCTTTGGAAAGATAGGCTCGGGCAAATTTCCCTTGCCGTCACCTCACTTTTTTGGGGTGCCGGAGCGACTTTACAATTTATTGTTTTGAAATGGGCAGAGCAAGCGCTCAACATGCCGCTGGCCAAGGCTGCCATTCTTCAAGGCGTGGTGGCATTTGGTGTCGCCTTTGGTGCGATGGCTGCTGCGCGCCTCATACCACTGAAAAAATCACTGGCGGTTATGCCTTTAGGATTTGCGATGGGCATCATCGTTACCCTTATGACCTTGGCACATAGCGTGGAACTAGCCTACCCATTATTAGTTTTGGTCGGCGCACTCTCCGGCTTTTTCGTCGTACCTATGAATGCTCTTTTGCAGCACCGTGGTCACGTCATCATGAGCGCGGGCCATTCGATTGCGGTGCAAAACTTCAGTGAGAATGCATCCATTCTGATGATGCTGGCCTTATATGCCTTACTGATTAAACTAGATTTCAGTGTCAACACAGTGATCGTTTTATTTGGCTTATTTGTGGCCGGCATTATGTGGATGGTCATGCGCCGACACGCAGCCAATCAACGTGAATACGATTCCATGCATTTAATCGGCGAGAAAAAACACATCGATAGCTGAAATACTATGTGGCTATCAGTGGCTAGGCGCTACTATTCCTCTGACGCGTTCGTTAGCGCGCTCCTTCCAGTCATTCGGCACCACAAAACCGCGATCCACTTCCAATAATTCATCGCCTTGTTTTTTAAACGTGGCAACCATGACCGGCATCGGGTCATCATGAAAGTGTTGGGTTAGCCAGTCGCGCAAATTCGCACGCTGCATTCCTTCTTCAAGCGGCAATCGCTCCGGCGCCAGCCACGCAAGGCGTGGCAGGACGGCACAATCTTCGCCCACATGATCGTCAAACTCAGCCAGCGTGCACCACCAACCATGACAATGTGAAGACGAGATACCCAGTGCTATGGTGTTGACAGGCTCTTCTTTTCGATAAAACAACCAACCCTTGACCAGCGCCTGCGCAGCGACCAAAGGCTCACTCAACAGTGCTTGTGCGGCGGGATGAGTACCCAGCAATAACTGCCGCCCAAAAATTTTTTTCATCTTAGCGCCTAGCGTATCCGCCAAATTGGGACCGACAAAATAATCGGCCTGCTGAATTTGTGCATAGGCAGCATTACGTGAGCAAAGCAGATAAAACTTGGTCGCAAATTCCCAATGCACCAATCCTTCTTTTTCACGCAAAATAAAATCAAACTCACCTACTGTTTCATCTTTGCCAGCGCGCACCTGCAAGCCATGTACATGCAATCGTTTGACATGCGCGAAGTACACCGCAAGTAATTTTTCAGCGTAACGACCTAATCGCGTAAATCGATTAATATCTAAAATCGCTTGTAACTCATCCGGTTGGCGGTCAAGATCAATCAACCAGTCATTGACATTATCGTCAACAGAATTTTCTAAGGACGCAATTTTTTTTTGCCACTGAGGCGCATTGCTATCGAGTAGATTCGGCGCATCGAGCAACCACGCCAATGCCCGAACATGTGGATTTTTTAGGTGGTGCCAGCGCTCATGGAAGGCAAGTTGATACGAACGCATTTCAGCGTTCATCATACAGACTCTGAGCCAGACAGAGATCACGCCAGCTTTTCGCTTTGTCTTCTGGCTTGCGTAACAAGTACGCGGGGTGATAGGTCACCACCACTGGGATACCCTGATAAGAATGCGACTCTCCGCGCAATGATGCCAAGCTGGTTTCTTCATTCAAGCCCAAGAGTGAGATCGCGGCAGTTTTCCCCAAAGCGACTATTACTCTCGGTTTGATTAAATCAATTTGACGCTCCAAAAAAGGTCGGCAGGTAGCGACTTCATTTCGCACTGGTGGACGGTCACGACCGTCAGCATCGACTGGACGGCATTTAACGATATTGGCGATGTAGGTATCGACGCCGCGCGCAAGCTTGAGAGCTTTGAGCATGTTGTCGAGTAGCTTACCCGCAGGCCCAACAAACGGCTCGCCTTCAAGGTCTTCGTTGCGACCCGGCCCCTCGCCTACAAACAACCAGCTCGCATTACGATCGCCGATACCGGGTACGGCATGTGTGCGGCCACGGCACAAACCACACCGCGCACACTCGCGGATCGTTGCCTCTAACTCATCCCAATCAAGTGCGGCAAGGTCAGCGGTAAGTTCAGTTGCAAGGTCAGTCGCGAATTCAGTAGTAACGTGAGCCGCAGCCGCGGTTACTGCCATTCCAACAGACTCATCAGCGTGTGAACGTAGCTGCCATACAGGCCCTAAGCCCATGCGTTCTAATCGTAATAATTTTTCAGGATTCATGGCTATGATCGGTGAGCATCAAACGCATAACGATGGCATCCTCGCGACTAGCGCCATGCGAAGGGTAGTAATTTTTACGAATACCAATTTGCTCAAACCCGACATGCTGATAAAACGCCAGTGCATGCGGATTCGACGGACGAACTTCCAGCAGTATCGATTGCATGTTCACTGCGCGCGTCAATGCGATGACTTTATCCAGCAGACATCGACCCAGTTTTTTTCCTTGCCGTGTCGGGCGCACGGTAATGTTTAACAAATGCATTTCATCTACTACCGGCATTGCCAAAAAATAACCCGCTATCTGACCTTCTGACTCTCGCACTATCCATGCATCGTAACGACTATTCAATGAATCTAAAAAATTACCGCGGGTCCAGGGAAACGGATAGGCTTGATTTTCAATTGACACCACCTCTTCTACGTCTTGTGCGCGCATAGTCGCCATCAACAACGAGGTTGCTGAAAAAATCTCACTCTCTGGAACGTGACTCATACACGAACTCCAGACTGACGCTCGAGCGTCGTCAATGCGACCTTATTTCGCAGATACACAGGTTGCGCATCACGCGCATGAACAGTTTGGCCAGTTAAAAATAAATCAGCACCCAGTCGCGCAACCTCTGCAGCATGCGGCATAATCTCTGGCAGTGATTGTGCATGGCTCAAATGAGTCAGCTCATCGCCATGATGTATCAAACCATTGCCACATAGCGCGGGTGAACCTTCTGGACTGACTTGTGAAGCGTGCGATAAACGTGGGGCAATGACCTGCTGCCAACCACCATCAAAACGATACTGCGCCCAATACACTTCGCCCATGCGCGCGTCAAGCAAGGCCAACACGTCATTGCCAGCACCGGCGAGCCGCGCTCGTTCAGCCATCGCGAGTAAGGTAATGACTGGGGCTGTGGGTAGATTGGCACCAAACGCGACACCTTGTGCAAGTCCACACGCGGTGCGCACACCGGTAAATGAACCCGGGCCTGAACCAAACGCCAGCGCATCGCAGTGACTCACGTTGAGTTGTGCCTGTTCAAGCAAAGCCTGCAATAAACGCGGCACCGTCTGCGAGTGAGTCTGTGAACCTTGGGATTCAAGAAAACTCAGCTGATTAGCTCGCAATAGTGCAACAGAGGCGAGATCAGTGGATGTTTCAATCGCAATAAGGGTGGGATAAACAATCGACATGGGCGCCATTTTACCGTGCGCGCTCCGCATATTCAGGAGCATCGTCATGTCATCACGATAAGCTAACCGCAGTAACGAGTTAAAACGTCGCGTCCCTACGGTAAAATAAAGCCATGAGCAGTCTGTTTCTAACTCCCGACACGTTTCCACAACTCTCCGCCACGCTCGCTTCAGGTCAGTGGGTGGTGGCCTGTTTGTGCGCTGGCTGGTGCGATGTATGCAAACAATATCGTGCGGGTTTTGATGCGCTGGCCGAGCAGTATCCCCAGCAGCAGTTTGTATGGATAGATATTGAAGATCAATCCGATCTGGTCGGCGATCTGGATGTTGAGAATTTTCCGACCATCCTCATACAGCGCAAAGACATCGTCGCTTTTTACGGCACGATGATGCCCGAACCCAGACAGGTCGGGCGGTTACTTGAAGCCCAGATTGAACGCAGCGAAGACGATCTGCGACGCGAAGCCAGCAGCACTTCCGAACGATCACTCTGGCAGCAAGAATGTAATTTACTCACCAAACTGGCCGAGCTGTAAATTCTAATCAATCAGCTCATCGAATTAATCAGCTCAACTTCAAAGGCAAGCTACGTAAACGCTTGCCCGTTAAATTAAACAGCGCGTTAGCGACTGCTGGTGCAACCGGTGGAGTTCCTGGTTCTCCTACGCCTTCCGGTGCTGCTGTACTCGGCATGATCACCACCTCGACTTCCGGCATTTCATCGAACCGCAACATGGGCATATCGTTGAAATTCTTTTGCACGATTTGTCCTTCACTCACCTGAACTTCGCCATACAACGCAGCGGACAAACCATACGCAATCGCCGACTCCATTTGTTGTTCAACGATTTCAGGATTAATCACCGTACCGCAATCAATCGCGCAAGTGATTTTGTGAACGCGTGGTTTGCCTTGCTCTATCGAGACCTCGGCTACCTGCGCCACAATACTGCCAAAACAGGCATGCAAGGCCATACCATGTGCGCGTGACTGTTGAGGCTTACCAGCGCGCTCAACTGCGGCATTTAATACAGCCAGATGCCGGGGATGCGATCCGAGCATACGACGACGAAATTCAGCCGGATCGACTTTAGCGGCATGCGCCAATTCATCCACAAAACTCTCTTTGAAAAACGCATGGTGAGAATGCCCGACCGAACGCCACGGCCCGACAGGCAAAGGCGACTCCACAATCACATGTTCAACCTGTTGATTTTCGATTTCGTAGTGGTGATCAAACAAACCCTCAGCCGCTGTTTTATCAGGACCAAAGGGCGACAAATCAAACGCACGCTGCAGCAATTGTTGAATCGGCGCCGCCGATGCGGATTTGCTTTGCCAAGCGTTAACCGTGCCCTTCTCATCCAGAACCGCCGCCATTCGCGCAACGCAGGCAGGCCGATAAAAATCATGGGCGATATCGTCTTCGCGTCGCCACATCAACTGCACGGGAACACCCGGCATTTCCATCGCTAACGCAACGGCTTGCGCCACCATGTCGGTTTCTAGTCGACGTCCAAAGCCACCACCCAAAAACGTTTCAGTCAAATCGATTTGCTCAACCGAGATATCAGCTACCCGAGCGGCCGTCGCTGCGACTATCGATGGAGCCTGCGTCGGCACCCATAGTTTTAAGCGGTCATCGATAAACTGTGCGGTGCAATTAATCGGCTCCATCGGCGTGTGCGCAAGATAGGGCGCGCTATATTCGGCCTTGATTGCTTTGGGCAGCTGATCGTCATCAATCTCATCACCGACGCTGTAATACGTAAATCCTGATTCATCGCTCAGACTCTGACGTAGCTGTTGCATCACTGCTTGATTCGTCAGTTGTGAATGCGGCCCGGCTTGCCACACAGGTGTTAATAGATCGAGCGCACTTTGTGCAGTCCAACGACTGCCGGCAATCACTGCCACGGCATCTGGCGAACCGGAGCGCTCTTGATTGAGCTTAACTACTTTTAATACACCCGGCATATCGTTCGCCACACGCATATCAACACTAGTCAAACGTCCGCCTATATGCGGGCACATCAGCAGGGCGGCATACACCATTCCCTTGGGCTTGATATCCATACCAAAGTCGGCGCTACCATCAATCTTTGCTGGAATATCGAGTCTCGGCAGCGATTTACCGATTTGATTAAAAGCGGAGGCTTCTTTCAGTTGAAACGAGACATCGCCTAATTCAGCCGCATCAGCAGCCAATTCGCCATAGCTGGCTTTTAATCCGCCCGAATGAGTCACTCGTCCATCGCTGGTGTTGCACTCAGAAACGGGCACACCCCAACGATTAGCTGCCGCCAGCATCAAGCGCGCTCGGGCTGAGGCACCCGCTTCACGCATAGGCAGCCAGCTATCCTTAACGCTGGTTGAACCACCGGTGACTTGAATTCCTAACTCGCGTTCGACCTTGCGCGATAGCCACTTACCTAACTGATAAATAGCACTCTGATCTTCGGGGTGAAATGGCAAACCATCCGCCAGCATCGTGGTGTCGCCATAGATTTTGTCTAACGGTGCCTGTACCAATCTGATCGAAGTCAATGGGACATCCATTTCTTCCGCAACTAGGGTCGGCAAGGCGGTCATAATTCCCTGCCCCATTTCACTCTTGGCCAGCACGACGGTCACGCGATTGTCCTTACCCACCATGACCCAACCGTTGAGCTTCACATCCCCGTGGCGCATTGGGGGTAAAGCTGAGGTATCCAGTCGCTGCCGGGGCGGCATTAGCGCCCAGCCCACGACCAACGACCCGGCAAGCGCCGCACCGCCGATCAAAAAATGGCGACGATTGAATTGCCCCGATGGCTGGTCAAACATGACTACATCCTCAATGGTTAAGGTAAACAGAACGAATGCTAGCCGATCTTAGGAAAAGACTCATAAAACTTCTGCAATCGTCATCTCACAGCGCGCACGAATTGCCACAAATAACTACACCTAGCTAGCTAATCACTGATCCAAAAAACTATGACTGAAAATTTTTTTCAGACCTTTGTTTTGCTGCTGCTCGTCACCGACCCGTTCGGCAACGTGCCCTTGTTTATCAGCACATTAGCCCACGTCAAACCCGAGCGGCGCTCGCGCGTCGTGGTTCGTGAATGTCTAATCGCCTTTGTTTTGCTGCTGGCGTTCATGTTTGGAGGTCGGTATTTTTTGGAAGCGCTGCAGTTAACTTCAACGTCCCTGCGTATCGGTGGCGGCGTGATTCTTTTCTTGATCGCATTAAAAATGGTTTTCCCTAGTGGAGATGGAATTTTTGGCCCAATGCCAGAACATGGCGGCGAACCCCTTATCGTACCTCTAGCCATTCCGGCGCTGGCAGGCCCATCGGCATTGGTGACTGTTTTGCTGTTTTCGACCAGCCACCGCATGAGTATGTGGTTATACGTTATTGCGCTAATGATGGTGGCGGCAGTTTGGTTGATTGTTCTGCTTTCAGCGGAACGTCTGCTACAAGCACTCGGGCCTGCAGTAATTACCGCCTTCGAACGCTTGATGGGTCTAATCCTGACGGCCCTGGCAATAGAAATGCTGTTAGCAGGTATTACCACCTACATTCAAGGCCTGAACGGGCTTGCACCCTGAACTGAGCGCATTAAGACGCCTAAAGAGCTTATAACCGAGCTAACAAGCGCTATTATTGTGTTTTAGTCATAAATAGCGGCCTGATGGAGTCATGTCGGGTCAGTCGCCATGGATCAATTCAAACAAATTTCCACCTTCGTTGATGTGGCCGCACGTGGCAGCTTATCGGCAACAGCGCGAGCTGAAGGCATTGCGCCCGCAGTGATCAGCCGTCGGCTTGATGCATTAGAAGCGCGACTCGGCGTCAAGCTCTTGCAAAGAACTACCCGCAAAATCGCCCTGACGACTGAGGGCATCGCTTTCCTAGAAAATTGCCAACGCATACTGCAAGATTTAGAAAATGCCGAAGCGCAGGCATCTGAGCGCAGTGCTCGCCCTAGCGGGCACCTTAGCGTATCGGCTCCAGCCGGGTTTGGTCGGCAGATCGTGGCGCCACTGATTCCATCATTTCTGGCCGAGCATAGAGACGTTACCGTCACCCTGAATCTGAATGATCGCGTGGTTGACCTTATCGGCGAAGGCGTCGACATCGCCATTCGTATTGCTGACTTGTCCGATTCAAGTCTTATTGGCATCAAGCTCGCCGACAATCAACGCGTGGTGGTCGGATCGCCAGAGTATTTTCGTAAGCATGGTCGGCCCACTACAACAGATGATTTGTCGCGCCATAACTGCCTGGCGATTTCCAGCGCGGGCAGCCAGCGCGGATGGACATTCAGGCAAGCAGGCAAGAGTGTCACCCTCAAAGTCGGCGGCAACATGGTGTGCAACGACGGTGCGGTGCTTCACGACTGGGCGCTCGCCGGTAAGGGCTTAGCCTGGCGCTCGATGTGGGAAGTGGGTAAGGAGATTGAATCGGGCACGCTGGAGACGGTACTCGACCAATTCTCTGCTCCGGGGAATGATATTTATGCCGTCTTCGCTCAGCGCCAGCACTTGCCGCTGCGAATACGAGTGTTTGTAGATTTTCTCAGACGCGCATTCGCGGAAGAGAACTATTGGAAGAAGTGAGAAAAAACTGGAAGGGAAAACTGAACTAAGCAAGGCAGAATTAGGGACGGCTAGACTGCTCAACAACTGACATTCAAAAATCTACCACTCAAAGTAAAAGCCCCGGGGTTACCGGGGCTTGACTTACTTATACTACTTGGATGTTCGAAGCTTGCTTGCCTTTAGGTCCGGACGTTACGTCGAACTTGACACGCTGGTTTTCCGCCAATGATTTAAAGCCTTGCGACTGAATTGCGGAAAAGTGTGCGAACAGATCTTCGCCACCTTCATCGGGAGTAATGAAGCCAAATCCCTTTGCATCGTTGAACCACTTCACAGTACCTGTTGCCATCTTACTTCCTATCTTAGTTCGGTTACGGCGGGGGTACCGCCAGAAAAGCGTCTCAACCAAGTAAGGAATTACAGAAAGCCCTGCACCACTGCTACTCGAATCTCAACGTGGTCGCGATTATACTTGAAAAAATTATCACACTCCTTCCAA
>JAIPCX010000022.1 GCA_021737945.1 Polynucleobacter sp. | reverse complement strand
TGAATGCATTCATGAAGCGTGTCGCTTGCTCTATATCGTCTCCCGGATAGTTTTCCCAAGGCGGGAAAAAACGCACTTCCCAGCCGCGATAATGCGGCTGGAATCGAGTCACGACGGGGATGATCTGCCCTTCAGTGGCTGCTGCCAGTCGTGCCGGTGCAGTCAATGTGGCTGCCGGAATTCCAAAAAATGATACGAATACCGATTCCTTGCGCCCGAAATCCATATCCGGAAGCATGAGGAAAGGTCTGCCGCTGCGCATGGCGCGAATAATGGGTTTAATGCCTGCATTGCGTGCCAACAAATTTCGTTCATCAGTCGTAAAGCGCAATCGTCCTTTGCGCAGTGCTTCATCAAACAGTTCGCTGTGCTGGCGTACATAGATTGAACATGCGGGTCCCGCCATGGTGATGGCTGTACCAGCGACTTCAAGGCACACAAAATGTGGGCAAAGATAAATGGTGGGTCGTTCTTTTGACAATTTCGTGGGAATGGCGGGCGTCACTTTGATTAAGCGACGCAGCCGATCGGGTGAGGCCCACCAAAGTATTCCGCGTTCTAAGATGCTGCGTGCATAACCTTGAAAATGGGCGCGAGCAATAGCGATGCGCTGCTTCTCTGTCATTTTAGGAAAACAGAGGCGCAAATTCGTGAGTGTGATGTGACGTCGCTCGGGGATCGCGATAAATAAAATACTGCCTATGAATTTACCTATCCGCCCCAAGATGGGCAGCGGTAGCCAATGCAGTACCCACATAATCGCTAGTAGTACTCTCATGATGCCTGGTCCGAAGATAAAGCGATTGCAGGTGGTTGACCTTTAAAGCGGTTGTAACTCCAAAAATATTGTGAGGGGCAGCGCGTAATTAAATCTTCCATGGCAGCATTTATGATTCCTGCCTGCTCTTCAGGTGTTCCTGTTAACTGACGGTCAAATGGAACGAAGTGAACAGCATAGCCTTTGCCATAAGCTAGTCGCTCGGCATACGATAAGATAACGGTCGCACCACTCATTTGTGCTAGCTTGGCAGGAAGCGTCATGGTGTAGGCGGGTTTGCCGAAAAATTTTGTCCACACACCTTCACCAGCGCGCGGCACTTGATCGGGCAAAAGTCCCACTGAGCCACCTCTGCGCAGTGTTTTTAATAGTGTGCGAACGCCCGATAAATTCGCCGGAGCTAGCGCAAGGCCATCACGCTGACGTGCATTTTCCAACAATGGTTCAAGCATGGCCATGCGTGGTGGTCGGTACAGCGCAGTCAGTGGCGCGCGACTAGCGATAACTTGCGCAATGATTTCGAAACAGCCTAAATGTGGTGTCAAAAAGATTACGCCTTTCCCGCTGTCTATGGCTGATTGAGCAATTTCCCATTCATATACCTTGGCCGAGCGCAGAACGCGCGATGAACTACCACACCAAATAAATGGAAGTTCTAATAAGTTTTTACCGGATTCTGCGATTGTCTGATCGAGTGCCGCGAGATAGCCGGCTTGCTTTAAATTCAATCGCATACGCTCACGATAGGTGTGCGAAGAGGCGTAGGTGAGCCAGCCTGCAGCAGCACCAAGTGCATGCATCAGCGGCAGCGGCAGCCAAGCCAAAATCTGGAATACGCGCAGCAGCATGCGGAGAAAGTAAACGGAGACTTTACTCAAAACAAGAGAGAGGCGTAAAATACCACGAAAGTTTTCACCGCCGAGTTAATCAGACAACTTGCGAGGCGGTCTACAAATTTCGCTAAAGCGTCGCAGGCTCAGGAGATTGCCGCGACACGTTGTCAATCTTTATAATTAGGAGCTTGCATGTCACACGACTATCTTTTTACTTCCGAATCAGTGTCCGAAGGTCATCCGGACAAAGTTGCTGATCAAATTTCCGATGCGATTCTCGATGCGATTCTTGAGCAGGATCCGCGCGCGCGCGTAGCTGCCGAGACTTTGTGTAATACCGGTCTGGTAGTGCTCGCAGGTGAAATCACCACGTCGGCGAATGTGGACTACATTAAAGTCGCGCGCGACACACTCAAAGGCATAGGCTACGACAACACCGATTTTGGTATTGATTACCGTGGTTGCGCCGTGATGGTTTGCTACGACAAGCAGTCACCCGATATCGCTCAGGGTGTGGATGAAGGCAAAGGTATCGATCTGGATCAGGGTGCGGGTGACCAAGGCTTGATGTTTGGTTACGCCTGTAACGAGACGCCTGAGCTGATGCCGGCGGCGATTCACTACGCTCACCGCATCGTCGAGCGCCAATCGCAGTTGCGCAAAGATGGTCGCTTGCCTTGGTTGCGTCCGGATGCAAAATCACAAGTCACACTCAAATACGTGGATGGCAAGCCGGTCTCTATCGATACGATCGTGTTGTCGACTCAGCACGCGCCAGAAATGGAGCACAAGCAGATTGAAGAAGCCGTTATCGAGCAAATCATCAAACCGGTCGTTCCTAAAGAATGGCTCAATGGCACGCGCTTTTTGGTAAACCCAACGGGTCGTTTTGTTATCGGCGGTCCACAGGGTGACTGCGGACTCACTGGCCGCAAAATTATCGTAGACACCTACGGCGGCGCAGCACCTCACGGCGGTGGTGCATTCTCAGGTAAAGATCCTTCCAAAGTTGACCGTTCGGCAGCATACGCGGGTCGTTACGTAGCGAAAAATATTATCGCTGCTGGTTTGGCAGAAAAATGTCAGATTCAGATTTCATACGCTATCGGTATTGCGAAGCCAACGTCGGTGATGGTGACAACGTTTGGTACCGGTAAGGTCAGCGATGAAAAAATCGAAGCGCTGGTCCGTGAGCATTTCGATTTACGTCCTAAAGGTATTGTGCAAATGCTCGATTTGCTGCGTCCTATTTATCGTAAGAGCGCAGCCTATGGTCACTTCGGTCGCGAAGAACCCGAATTCAGCTGGGAGCGCACCGACAAAGCAGCTGCATTGAAAGCAGCTGCTGGCTTGTAATTAGTGTTGTCGTAGTCTTGCAGGGCAGGTTAGCGATTCGCTGCCTGCCCTTTTTCTTTGTTGCGACATCGTCGACGAATAGAGCAGTAAAACTCAGTCTATTCTTGAGCGCAAAAAAAATAGCTGCTGCTACAGTTAATCGCATTACTCTGTTGCAGTGTTATGACTATGTGCATTCTTTTGCGTCGGTGTGGGTTGATTAGCTATGCAGTACTCGCATCATTAACTTTGCAGTTAACGTTTAGTGTTACTGGCTACGCTCAAGAGGCCACACCTCAGGCTAAAGCGGGTCTTCAAGCGACATCATCGAATCAGATAGCCGCTCCTACAGAGGTCGATCATCTGATCATCACTCCCCGCGTAATTAAAGGCAAAAAGCTTAGCGAACAACTTGAGCGTCGTAACGATAGTCATCTTTCAAGTATCGCAGCAAGGTCATTAAGTATTGAGCGACAGTTATCGGGTAAGTCACATTTACTTAAATTGGATAGAGCCGTTTCTTTAGACGAAGCGCGCGCACTGGCTGCCAAGCTCTCCACAAATACTGAAGTTGAATCCGTAGAGCCCGACGTGCGAATGCAAGCGCATGCTTTTATGCCCAACGATCCTGGATACTCAGGGGCGCCAGGTCAATGGCATTTCATGACGCCCATAGGTAGCAACGCTGGAGGCGCTGATTTGCCACCTGCATGGGACATGACACTGGGTAATGGAACGGTAGAAGTCACAGTGCTTGATACAGGGTATCGGCCACATTCGGATTTGCAGGCTGTGCTGCCTGGCTATGATTTTGTCAGTAGTGTGGCGATAGCAAATGATGGCAATGGTCGAGATGCTGATGCGAGCGATCCCGGTGATGCAGTGGTGGCGAATGAATGCGGCAGAGGGGCAGCTGCTGCGCGATCCAGTTGGCACGGCACGCACGTGATGGGAATTATTGCCGCGTTAATGAACAATGGTTTGTATGGCACTGGTATGGCGCCTAATGTGCGGATTGTGCCCGTCAGAGTGCTCGGTAAATGCGGAGGCTATACCTCCGACATCATTGATGGAATGCGCTGGGCTGCAGGTTTGGCCGTTCCAGGGGCGCCCAAAAATGCGTATCCGGCTCGCATCATCAATCTGAGCTTAGGTATACCAGGCACGTGTTCGCGTGCGTTTCAAGCAGCGATCAATGATGTGAATGCTGCAGGCGCTATCGTGGTGGTTTCGAACGGTAATGGTGGTTATAGCAGCGTGAATCAGCCAGCTAATTGCGCGGGCACACTCGCCGTAACTGCGCACAGCGTTGATGGTGATAGCGCGACTTACGCCAACCTTGGTGTGCAAACGTTAATTAGCGCACCCGGTGGCGGTTGTGGAACTCTCGCACGCAATTGCGTCGAAATATATTCATCAAACGGGTTAGGTATTTATTCGCTTGGAAATACCGGAGCTAGCAGGCCCGCATCCGATGGCTACTCAATTAAATACGGCACCAGCATGGCAGCACCCCACGTGTCCGGAGCGATTGCGTTGATGCTGTCACTTAATCCATCGCTATCGCGTGATGAAGTCGTTTCATTATTGCGAGCTTCGGCGCGAGCTTTTCCTGCAGGTAGTGCTTGTCTCTTGCGTGCGAATAGTGGCATGTGCGGTGCAGGTATTCTCGATGTCTATGCAGCGCTTACATCCATTGCGCCCGCTATACATATTGCGAATCTATCTCAGGTGGCGTCGCCCGGCGCGCTAGTTAATTTAGATGCCAGCGCTATTTCGCCTAGCGGCCATCAAGTTATCAGCTATGAATGGCATGCATCGCCCTCCAACAAAATCCCTATTAGCGTTTTAAATGCCGATACGGCGAATGCTAGTTTTGTAGCGCCTGCTACGGGCACATATCAGTTCGTAGTGCTCGTAACCGACAGCAGCGGGACTACTAGTAACGCGAGTGCCACTGTGCGCATCAATAGCGCGCCAGTTATTCAGAGTGTGACGACGCATCAGGTAGCTGCTGGAAAAACTCTAACTATTAAGTTAGTAGCGATGGATGCGGATGGCAACAAACCCGTATTTCATGCGATTGCATTACCTGATGGGGCGACACTGAGTGCTGCAGGTGTATTCAACCGGGCGCACGCTTCACCTATGGGGATTTACACCATTAGCGTGGCTGCCAGCGATATGGATGCCACGGGTAGCACGATGAGCTTTACTGTTGAAGTGCCACAAGGCCTGCAGACGAGCGCAGGTGTCAGTAGCGGTAGCAGTTCGGGTGGCGGTGGTGCTATCGATGTCGAGTGGTTAATAGCGATCACGAGCTTACTCGTTGTTACGCGTTGTCGACGTGTCTTCTGAAACTGAATTTATCAAACATTCTCAACGTTGTATGAATGACCACTAGCGCACGAATTTTTTCGCGCTATTGATCTCGTTAGTACTGTGTATTTCAATAGCATCTATCTATCCAGACTCACTGCAGTTACTTATGTGGGATCGCGCAGCGATCGATACGGGTCAGTGGTGGCGTCTGCTGACGGCTCATCTGGTGCATCTGAATGCTCCTCACTTGCTATTGAATCTATTCGGGTTGCTGTTAATCGTAGAAATTTTGTGTCAATCAATGACTGCGCTCGAATTAACGAGCTTGCTACTAATATGCGCACTAGGTATTAGCAGTTTGCTACTGTATTTGCAATTATCTTTGCAGTGGTATGCCGGTTTATCTGGTGTGTTGTATGGATTGTGGGCGGCGGGCGCAGCACTGACATGGCTGAGTGGGCGTCAAGGTTTGGCCATTTGTGCAGGAATTGCTTTAGTTGTTAAGTTAATTTTGTTTAATCACTCATTTTTTAGCATGCCCGTCGTGTCTGTTGCGCATGTGTATGGAGCTGCTTCAGGTTTGCTTTGGGTGTGCTTGTGGTGGGTAAGTGAACGAAAAGTGATTTTCGATTAAAATACTGCCCAGCCAAGGAGCGTTGCGACAAAGTTCATACTTTGCCAGGCTTGGCCTTCATACCGCAACTGCGCTCACGTTACTTTTTTTCAAAGAAAAGGAGGGCGTGATGAGCGCCGTATTAAAATCCGCAACTACCCACGACTATCACGTAGCTGACATCAGTCTGGCTGACTTTGGCAATAAAGAAATGCGTATTGCCGAAACCGAGATGCCTGGTTTGATGGCGATTCGTCAAGAATTTGCTGCGTCACAACCGCTGAAAGGCGCGCGCGTTACTGGTTCGTTACACATGACGATACAGACCGCCGTGCTGATTCAAACTTTAGAAGCGCTCGGCGCCCAAGTTCGTTGGGCTTCATGCAACATCTATTCCACACAAGATCACGCTGCGGCAGCGATTGCTGCAAGCGGTACCCCCGTGTTTGCCTACAAAGGCGAAACATTGGATGAGTACTGGGATTACACGCATCGTATTTTCGAATGGACGGATGGCGGTTACTCCAACATGATTCTTGATGATGGTGGCGATGCTACTCTGCTTTTGCACCTGGGTACACGTGCAGAAAAAGACATCAGTGTGTTGGACAACCCTGATTCAGAAGAATCGGTTTGCTTGTTTAATTCAATCAAGAAAAAACTCGCAACCGACAAAACATGGTATTCGACACGTTTGGCACACATCATAGGCGTGACCGAAGAAACCACCACCGGCGTGCATCGTTTGTACCAGATGCATAAAGAAGGCAAATTGGCTTTCCCTGCAATCAACGTCAATGACTCGGTAACCAAGTCAAAGTTCGACAACCTTTACGGTTGCCGTGAATCCTTGGTTGATGCGATCAAACGCGCGACCGATGTCATGATCGCAGGTAAGGTTGCTGTCGTGGCTGGTTACGGCGACGTAGGCAAGGGTTCGGCACAGGCGCTGCGCGCATTGTCAGCCCAAGTGTGGGTGACAGAGATCGATCCGATTTGTGCGCTTCAGGCAGCGATGGAAGGCTATCGAGTTGTGACTATGGATTACGCGGCAGAACATGCGGACATCTTTGTTACAGCCACCGGTAACTACCACGTGATCACGCTTGAGCACATGAAGAAGATGAAAGATCAGGCCATCGTTTGTAATATCGGTCACTTCGATAATGAAATTGAAGTTGTCGCACTTAAGCAGTACAAGTGGGAAAACATTAAGCCGCAAGTTGATCACATTATTTTCCCAGATGGTAAGCGCATCATTTTGTTGGCTGAAGGTCGTTTGGTGAACTTGGGCTGCGGTACGGGCCATCCTTCGTACGTGATGAGTTCATCATTTGCGAATCAGACGATTGCTCAGATCGAGTTGTTTACGCAAACCAAAAACTATCCTATAGGCGTGTACACCTTGCCTAAGCATTTGGATGAGAAAGTCGCGCGTTTGCAACTCAAAACACTCAATGCACAGTTGAGCGAGCTGAGCCAAGAGCAGGCTGAATACATCGGTGTGAAGCAACAAGGCCCATTCAAGCCTGAGCACTACCGTTATTAATAGCCTGTTTATTTTGGGTTGTTGAAACGGTTTTGCGGGATATGACAAGCTCCGCCTGTTACTCAGTGGCAGGCGGACTTGCCCTTAACCTGCTTTATCATTCCTTCAAACCATGCGACTACTGCTATTGTGGCTCATAAATACACTGGCTCTATTTGCCATTCCACGCTTAGTGGATACAGTGCATATAGACAGCTTTTCCACAGCATTAATAGCGTCACTAGTACTAGGGTTGGTAAACACACTCATTCGCCCTATCCTGATAATCCTCACCCTGCCGGTCACATTTCTCACGTTGGGATTATTTATCTTCGTGATCAATGGCTTGATGTTTTGGGCTGTAGCTGATCTTGTGAACGGCTTTCAGGTGGATAGTTTTGGAGCAGCTATGCTGGGAGCGATGATCTACAGTATTGCTTCATGGGTTTTGTCTACGCTATTTATTCGAGATTAAATGGTCGAGTCATCTAAAGTATCTAAGCGCCACTTTAGCGTTGAATTTTTCCCGCCAAAAACTAGCGAGGGTGCTGATAAGCTGCGTGCTACGCGTCAGTCACTTGCACAATTAAAACCTGAGTATTTCTCAGTCACATTTGGTGCCGGTGGTTCCACCCAATCGGGCACGCGTGACACGGTTTTCGAGATTCAAAAAGAAGGCTTTGAGGCAGCGCCGCATATTTCATGCATAGGTCGATCGCGTGCTGACTTGCGTGAAATTCTGGCTGAGTACAAATCAGCAGGTATACGGCGTTTAGTTGCTTTGCGTGGCGATTTACCAAGCGGCTTTGGTGGCTCTTCAGGTGACTTCAATCATGCCAATGAATTGATTGAGTTTATTCGTGCTGAAACGGGTGATTTGTTTCATATCGAAGCCGCTGCGTATCCTGAGATGCATCCGCAAGCCAAATCACCGCAAGATGATTTGCAAAATTTTGCGCGTAAAGTAAAAGCAGGCGCTAATTCAGCGATCACTCAGTACTTTTATAATGCCGATGCGTATTTCCGTTTTGTGGATGATGCGCACAAAATAGGTGTTGATGTACCAGTAGTGGCCGGCGTTATGCCCATTACTAATTACACGCAGTTGATGCGTTTTTCAGAAATGTGTGGCGCAGAGATGCCGCGTTGGATACGGCTCAAGCTAGCCAGCTTTGGGGATGACAGCCAGGCAATCCGAGCGTTCGGTTTAGATGTGGTCACTGCGCTGTGTGAGCGACTGCTGCTGGGCGGTGCTCCGAGTTTGCATTTCTATTCATTGAATCAAGCGGGTCCAACGACAGCTATTTGGCGGCAACTCAATCACGGTTAAAGCACGAAATAAAAAAATGTGCAAAGTAGTAAAAGCCCAGCGCTAATCCGTGATGATGAGGTCGAGCGGGATATCATGCGCTTCGGCTGCAAACTGAGTGCGAGTGATGGCATATGCAATTCCTATCGCAGTGGGTCTCGGTTTTTGAGCCAAGGTGCGATCGAAATAGCCGCCGCCATAACCTACTCGAAATCCTTCATCATTAAATCCTACGCAGGGTGCAAGCACGACGGCAGGTTGTAGGGTGTGCTTATGTTGAGCAGGTGCCATTGTTCCGCTGGCATCTCGCGCTAATAGTTCACCTGGCTGCCAGCGAACGTAGATGAGTGCTTGGTTTTTTTCCAAAACCACAGGCATGGCCAGCGTGATGCCGCGAGAGCTTAGCGTTTCGTACAGAGCTATAAGCTCAGGTTCCGACGACATCGCGATATAAGCCCCAAGTGATGCCGGCTGATGTAAATCTAACCAATCTGAGAGTCGCTGCGATATGCGTGCATCCGCCAAGGCTTTTGCATCAGCGCTCATGTTGCGGCGAGCTGAGATCAGCTGCTGGCGTAATTCCACTTTATTTGTTGGGGTTTGCATTGCTAAAAATAGCCACTTTCATGTCGATAGTTCTGAATGCTGCATGGTATTCTAAGAGACTATAAAGGAACGACGCTATGCATGTTGTAAAGGCATGAAAGTTTGTCACTACTTTAAATTTTTACACTTTTTTTATCTAGTAATTCATTCATGAAAATTTCGGATGTATTGATGGTGCTCGCGGCTCGTGTGGTTTTTTCGGCCATGAAGCAGCATCTTTCTGTGGCTTTGCTAGTCACGGCGCTGGTTCCGATGGCGCATGCCACGACAGCAAATAAACGCGCCATCTTGATCGGCGGTGGTGCAGATGCAGACTTCATCACCTTGCGCGATGCATCGGCGCGCGGCGATATGGGTGATACCGGGCGCCTTGCGGCTCGTTTAACTGACTATCCGATTCAATCGTATGTTGACTATTATCGTCTCTACCCGCGACTTGTCTCGACACCGGAAGGTGAAATTCGTAGCTATCTGAATCGTTATGACGGTACCGCTATTGCAGATCGTTTGCGGAATGATTGGTTACTGATCTTGGGTCGAGCGCGCGACTGGCGATTGTTTGATGAACAATATCCTTTATTTGTTTTGAATGATGATTTACAAGTGAAGTGCTATGCGCTGTCATCGCGTGTTGCGAAAGGTGAAAATGTCGTTAAAGCAGCGCGCGAATTATTAGTACAACCCAAGAATTATGGCGAAGCTTGTGTTGATTTAATTCATCGTTTGTATCAGAACAGGCAGTTCGGTGAAGAAGATGTTTGGCGTCAAGTTCGCTTGGCTGCTGAATACGGTGCAACGGGTGTGGCGCGACGTATTGCGTACTTCATTGATGTTAGCGAGCGCCAGCTGATGCCAGCGATTGAACGGTCCTCTGCATTTGTTGAGCGAGGTGCAGCAGGTTCGCAAGCGGTGCGTGAATTATTTGTGATTGCTTTAGGTCGGGTAGCGAAAGAGAATCTAGACAAAGCAGAACGCGCATTGCATAAATCATTGTTTCGACTAAGCCATGAAGAACAAGCGCAAGCGTGGGCGCAGATAGCCTTGCATGCCTCGATGGGACTCTCAAAAGAAGCGGCTAACTTTTGGCGTAAGACCTGGGATGCCACTTTGTCACACGATGGATATCAATGGCGCGTTCGTGCGGCCTTGCGCGATGGTGATTGGTCTATGGTGGCACGCGCGATCGACAGCATGCCGCGCGACCTTCAAAAAGAACCGACTTGGATTTATTGGCGTGGTCGCGCTCACCTCGCACAGCATCACACTGACGATGCGCAAAAATTATTTCAAACCATCGCAAGTCAGACTACTTTTTATGGAATTTTGGCCTCGGAAGAGTTAGGTCAAAAATTCGTGGTGCCAACGCGTCCATCAGCACCCACTGCAGAAGAATTGTCTGAGGCGATGTCGAACCCAGGTTTTCGTAATTCACTCAAGCTACTTGATCTTGATTTACGTTTCGAAGGCAATCGTGAGTGGAATTGGCAATTACGTAAACTCAATGATCGTCAATTATTAGCGGCCGGTGAATTTGCGCGTCAGAGTGGCGTGTTAGATCGGATGGTCACAACAGCCGATCGTGCAAAGGTGGAGTTAGATTTCACTCAGCGTTTTCCAACGCCGCATGACGACATCATGCAAACAGCTATTCAGCCGCTGAGTTTGGATAAAGCGTGGGTGTATGGATTGATTCGGCAAGAATCTCGTTTCGTAAAAGCGGCGCGCTCGAGTGTAGGCGCATCTGGCTTGATGCAAATCATGCCTGCCACAGCAAACTATGTGGCGCGCAAAATAGGTATGTCTGGTTTTACGCTCAGTAACCTGAACGACATTCGAACGAATATCACTCTCGGGACTCATTATTTGAATATGGTGTTGGGAAATCTCGGTGGTTCGCAGACCTTAGCTACAGCTGCTTACAATGCCGGTCCAAGTCGTCCGCGATTATGGAGAGCGACGCTGGAAAAGCCCATCGAAGGAGCTATCTTTGCAGAGACGATTCCTTTTTCAGAAACCCGCGGCTATGTAAAAAATGTATTGGCGAATGCGACCTGTTATTCAGCGTTGTTTGAGAATAAAGGACCTAGCTTGAAATCTCGTTTGGGCATCATATCGCCACGCGACGCCATGTTGAATGAAATCGGTGATTTACCCTAAGATGGCAACTATGCGACACGAATCTATTTTAGTTATTGGTGGCAGTGGATTTATCGGCTCACACATCGTGGCGCAACTTGCGGCGACCGGTCGCCGCGTTATTGTGCCCACGCGCCGACCGCACCGCGCACATCACTTAACCGTATTGCCGACAGTTCAATTAGTTAAAGCGGATGTATTTGACCCGGTGGCACTCGATCGGTTGATGCAGAATGCAGATGCTGTGATCAATTTAGTCGGCGTGCTGCACTCATCAGGCGGGAACCCGTGGGGTCCTGCCTTTGAACGTGCTCACGTCGAGTTGCCACGACGTTTAGTGGCGGCATGTCAGCGTGCGGGAATTAAACGTTACTTGCATATGAGTGCGCTGGGTGCCGACGAGCATGGTCCTTCTATGTATCAGCGATCCAAAGCGGCGGGCGAAAAAATAATGTCAGCTGCAACAGGCCTTGAGCTGACGTTATTTCGTCCTTCTGTGATATTCGGCCCTGAAGATAAATTTCTCAATATGTTTGCGCAACTTCAGTCTGTATTGCCTGTATTAGCTTTGGGTGGTGTGCAAACAAAATTTCAACCGGTGTTTGTTGGTGATGTTGCGCAGGCATTTGTGCAGGCGCTTGATAACATAGACACCATCGGTCAAACCTATGAGTTGGTTGGGCCGACCGTCTACAGCATGAAAGAACTGCTGCATCTTTCTGGTGTGTATAGCGGTCATCCGCGGCCTGTGATTGAATTGCCTGCTGGCCTCGCTCGTATACAAGCCTTCCTGCTCGAGCATATACCGGGTGGCCCGATCATGAGTCGCGATAATCTCGACTCTATGAAAGTGGATAACGTTGCCTCGGATCTTCACGCCACACCACCAGCGTGGCTCCCCACGCCATTAGAAGCGGTGGCACCCCGCTACCTTGCACCTCACTAATCACGATGGTGCCGACCTACAAAACCTATGTGGTGGGCGGAGCAGTGCGTGATGCGCTGATGGGTTTAGCTGTCAAAGATAGAGATTACGTCGTGGTTGGTGCGACGCCTGAGCAAATGATATCAGCAGGCTTCATTGCGGTCGGTAAGGATTTTCCGGTTTTCCTTCATCCCACAACACATGAAGAATATGCGTTAGCTCGCACTGAACGAAAAACCGCACCGGGTTACACGGGCTTCGCATTTCACGCGGCGCCTGATGTCACGCTGGAACAAGACTTACAGCGTCGTGATCTGACGATTAATGCAATTGCACAAGATACCGACGGCACGTTGATCGATCCTTGTAATGGTCAAGCCGATATTAAAAACAAAGTGTTTCGGCATGTCTCACTCGCATTTTTGGAAGACCCTGTGCGTATATTGCGCCTTGCACGTTTTGCGGCGCGCTTCACGGAATTTAGTATTGCACCGCAGACGGCCACTCTTATGCATCAGATGGTTGAGTCAGGCGAAGTGGATGCGTTGGTGTCGGAACGAGTATGGCAAGAGATTGCGCGTGGCTTAATGGAAGTGCAGCCTTCACGTATGTTTGCAGTGTTGCGTGAGTGTGGGGCGCTCAAGCGCTTGATGCCAGAGCTGGATCGATTGCTTGATCAAACTATTCATACCCAACAACATTCCGTCGTCGTCACTGAAAAAATAAGGCGCGAACTAGATGCCGCCGCACAATCGGGGTTGTCGCTACCTATTCGATTTTCAGTAATTGCTTATCACTTAGCCAGTGAACAGCAGGCGATGGAGTTATGTCTTCGCTTAAAGCTGCCGAATGAAGTCAAAGAGCTTGCAGTGATGACTGCGCGCGAGCGCGCAACGGTTCACGGTGCTGCAGAGATGTCGGCGGATGCTATCGTCAAAACGCTTGAGCGTTGTGATGCATTTCGTAAGTCAGATCGTTTTGCTGATTTATTAAAGCTATATGAATTAATTCATATAAGCAGCCATAACAAAGACACATTTACTTCAATCGAATTATTCCAAGGTTCACTTGAAGCCGCAAAAGCGGTTAACGCAGGCGAGATTGCCGCTGCGGTCGCAATTGATCATCCTCAAAATCCTGCACAACACATTGCTGCCGCAGTCCATGCCGCCCGTGTGAATGCAGTGCAAGCTGAACTAGACCGTCGATAAAAAAACGGATCCGATGGGTTGATCGGATCCGTAAACACGCCTACATAGTAAAGCGTGGAGACGTGGCAGTTAAGCCACCGCGGAGTAAAAAATTGACATCATCATTTATGAAAAATTCAAATTAGGCCGAAGTGAAGGAATGTTTATTTGGAGCCTGGACGCATAGTCATTTTCATTTCATCTTCACTCAGTTTGCCATCCTTGTTAGTGTCTAACTTGTCGAAATCGCGGGATAAGCGTTTCATACTTGCTGCCTCAACTTCAGCTCGGCTGAGGGAGCCGTCACCATCTTTGTCAGCGCTTTTCCAGTGATCACGCATTTTTTCGCGCATGCCTTGGCGAAATTCGTCATGCATAATTTTGTGATGGGCTTGCATTTCTTCTTTTGAAATGAAGCCATCTTTATTGGTATCGATATCATTGAACATGCGATCGCTTCCTTCGCGCGCTTCATCGCGGCTAATACGACCGTCACCATTTTTATCAAATTTTAAGAAGGCGGGAGGTATTTTGTCGCCATGCATACCACCACTTTCATGGTGATCAGCAAGCGCGATACTACTGGTGACGAGCGCAGCCAATAGCATTGAAATAGCGGAGACGTGTTTCATGATGACCTCGTTGTAGTGGCAGAAGTCACTATCGTGATTCACGCGACTCACCTATCACCGAGGATTTACTGCTTGTTACAGATCTGTCAGAGCCTGTCAGCTAATAGCCGTAGGCATGTAGCAAAAATTGCTGAAAAGCTTCAGCGGGTGTGCTGTTTTCTTTTTCTGGATTCCACAAAGCACCCACTTCCATAGGTGGTACAAGATCAAGAATTGGGCGCGCTTCAATTCGCTTACCTTCGAGCGACCAGGGGCGAAACACCATGTCAGACAACACAGTGACACCAAAGCCATGCGCTACCAGACCACGCACAGCCTCAATCGAGGTGGTGCGAAACACAATATTCGGTTTGATGCGACGCGATTTCCAATAGCCCAGTGTTGATAATTCGGCTTCGTCGGCCGTCACCATAATGTAGGGATGTTGCGCAATGTCTTTGAACGAGGGCGAAGCAATTTTTGCTAAAGCATGGCCGGGCGCGACCCAGAGTTGTCGACGCGAGCGCACCAGCACGGCGTGAGCGAATCGTTCTAGCTTGTCAATGTTGGAAAGAATCGCGACCCCGAGATCAACTTCTTTATCAACAACAGCTCGCTCAATCTCGGTCCGGTCCATGTCGCGCAGATCAATTTCCACTTCGGGATAGCTAGCTCGAAAGCGCGCCAATAAATCAGGAAGAAAGTAGCCCAGCACGGTGTACGAAGCCGCTACGCTGACCTTACCGCGCAAGGCATTCGTGCGATAACGCGGCTTGTGTGTGGCATCGCGTACCGAATCCAAAATATGGCAAGCGTGAACAAAGAAATCCTGACCGTCAGCGGTCAGCGATACGCCTTGCGCCAGCCGCTCAAATAGCCTGACACCCAGCTCTTTTTCTAGCGCTAGCACGGCATTTGTGATGGCTGACTGCGAAACGCTTTCACTGGTGGCGGCCATGGAAAATTGGCCGTTGCGTGCCGCTGAGACGAAATAGCGCAGTTGGCGTAGGGTGACGTTATTAATGGCCATGGTCTAGATAAGGTATGCGTTTTTCGGATACGATGCTTGCGTATTTGTGATTTTACGATACCTAGGGGTCTGCCTATACTTTGGCTCTTAGATAGGCCAAAAACCTATAGTGGCGGGTGAGTCGGTCACGCACATTAAGTGCCGCCACCCACAAAATGATTGGGGGACTTTATGAACGCACCATTGGATAGGCAGCAGGCACTGCAGCCGGACGCTATTTCCCTTGACGATAAATACACGCTCGATCATGGACGTGTTTTTCTGACCGGCACCCAGGCCATTATTCGTTTGCCAATGATGCAGCGTCAGCGTGATCTGGCGGCTGGGCTAAACACAGCAGGTTTCATCACAGGTTATCGCGGCTCACCTTTGGGCTCTGTCGATCAAACGGCGATGAAGGCGAAAAAATTTCTAGAAGCCCACCACGTGCGTTTTCAACCCGGCGTGAATGAAGATTTGGCCGCCACATCGATCTGGGGCACGCAGCAAGTTAATTTATTCCCAGGAGCTAAATACGATGGTGTGTTTTCTATTTGGTATGGCAAAGGGCCTGGCGTTGATCGATCTGGTGATGTATTCAAGCATGCGGTTGGTGCCGGAACGGCACCGCATGGTGGCGTATTAGCGTTAGCTGGCGATGATCACGCTGCTAAGTCATCGACCAACGCGCACCAGAGTGAGCACATTCTGAAAGCCTGCGGCATTCCAGTTTTGTTTCCCTCATCGGTACAAGAATATTTAGATTACGGTTTGCATGGTTGGGCCATGAGCCGCTACACCGGTTTGTGGGTGGGTATGAAATGCGTCACGGATGTGGTTGAGTCGGGTGCGACGGTTGATATTGATCCGAATCGTGTGCAGATAGTGATGCCCGAAGATTTCGATATGCCGCCTAGTGGACTGAATATACGCTGGCCCGATGGCATTCTTGAACAAGAAGAGCGACTCGTAAATTACAAATGGTATGCCGCTTTAGCGTATGCGCGTGCGAATAAACTCAATCGTGTGATCTGGGATAGCCCGAATGCACGCTTTGGCATTATGACAGCCGGTAAATCTTATCTCGACACCCGTCAGGCGTTGGAAGATTTGGGCATTGATGAAAACGTCGCGCGCGATATCGGATTGCGACTTTACAAAGTAGGTATGACCTGGCCACTTGAGGCCGAAGGTGCGCGCCAGTTTGCAACCGGCCTTGAAGAAATTTTAGTCGTCGAAGAAAAACGTCAACTACTGGAATATCAACTCAAAGAAGAACTCTATAACTGGCGCAATGATGTGCGTCCACGTGTCGTCGGTAAATTTGATGACACGGGCGAATGGAGTAATACCCGTCGCAGCGGTCATGGTGAGTGGCTGCTGCCCGGCACTTATGAATTAAATCCTACGCAAATTGCGCGCGCAATCGCATCTCGCATTTCAAAGTATTTTGCAGGCCATCCGGTTGAGCAGCGCGTACGCGAACGAGTTGCTTATTTAGAGTCACGTGAGGCGGTATTAAAAGTTAGCGTAAAGCCTGACGCACAAAAAGATCGCACACCGTATTTTTGTTCAGGCTGCCCGCATAACACCTCAACCCGTGTGCCGGAAGGTAGTCGTGCACTGGCGGGTATTGGTTGCCATTACATGGCCTTGTGGATGGATCGCTCGACATCAACATTTACTCACATGGGTGCTGAGGGCACGACCTGGATTGGTCATGCTCCATTCACGACCGAAGAGCATGTGTTCGCTAACATCGGTGATGGTACTTACTATCACTCGGGCTTACTGGCTATTCGTGCCGCAGCAGCATCCAAGGTCAACATGACCTACAAAATTTTGTTTAACGATGCGGTCGCGATGACAGGTGGCCAAACGCATGATGGCCCATTAGACCCGCCTACTATTTCACGACAAGTAGCTGCCGAAGGTGTTCATCCGATTGTGGTCGTCACCGATGAGCCAGATAAATATCCTTCGAATACCGATTGGGCGCCCGGTACCACCGTGCGTCATCGCAGTGAGCTCGATGCTGTTCAGCGTGAATTGCGCGAAGTGAAAGGTGTATCAGCGATTATTTATGATCAAACCTGCGCTTCCGAGAAACGTCGTCGCCGCAAGCGTAATGAATTCCCCGATCCAGCAAAACGCGCTGTTATTAACGAAGCCGTGTGCGAAGGTTGTGGTGATTGCAGCGTGAAATCAAATTGCCTCTCCGTTGAACCTATGGAGACAGAGTTTGGCCGCAAGCGTCAGATCAACCAGTCGAGCTGCAATAAAGATTTTTCGTGTGTGACTGGATTTTGCCCCAGCTTTGTTACCGTCGAAGGCGGTCAACTAAAAAAACCAAAGAAAGCCGCGGTTAAAACTCTCGGTGGTACAACAGAATCCGCATTGACTCGTGCGGCAGCGTTGCCAGCACCAGTGTTGTCCACACTAGAGCAAGCCTATGGCGTGCTAGTCACAGGTATCGGTGGCACGGGTGTAGTGACTGTGGGCCAGATCTTAGCGATGGCAGCGCACGTGGCTGGTAAGGCGTGCAGCGTACTCGACATGAGTGGCTTGGCGCAAAAAGGCGGGCCGGTAATGTCGCATGTTCGTTTGGCAGAACGTGATGATCAAATTCATTCCACACGTGTAGGCACTGGCGCGGCTGATTTGGTAGTGGGTTGCGATGTGATCGTGGCGGCGAGCAAAGATGCGATTGCGCGTATGGGTCAAGGTAGAACACATGCAGTAATTAATTCCACACTCGCACCGACAGCCGCATTTGTCAAAAATCCGGATTGGAAATATCCCGATGCTGATGCCGCCGATAGCATTCGCAAAGCCTGTGGTGACGATGCTGTAGCCGCTGTCGATGCCGGTAACATTGCCACGACCCTAATGGGTGATTCGATTGCCACCAACATGTTTATGTTGGGTTATGCGTGGCAACGCGGTTGGGTGCCTCTGTCGGAAGCAGCACTCTTGAAAGCGATTGAGTTGAATGGTGTGTCCATCGATTTTAATCAGCAATCGTTTGCTTGGGGGCGACTGGCTGCGCATGATATCGATGCGCTTCAAAAAGATTTAAAAGCGCTCACTCCTGCACAAGTGATTGAGTTCAAACGTGCACCTAGCTTGGATGATCTTATCAAGCGCCGTATTAGCTTTTTAACGAGCTATCAAAACAAAGCCTACGCCACTAGCTATCAGAGTTTTGTGGAGCAAGTACGTGCTGTTGAAAGCAAGCTCTCGCCGCAAGGACCTTTCAAGTTGACCGAAGCCGTGGCGCGCTATTTGTTTAAATTGATGGCGTATAAAGATGAATATGAGGTCGCACGTCTGCATAGCGATCCAGCTTTCAAGCAGCGTATTGCTTCTATGTTTGAAGGTAACTACAGCGTTAAATATCATCTTGCACCACCGCTGTTATCGGCTAAGGATGCAAACGGCCATTTAATTAAGAGCGAATTTGGTTCGTGGGTAGGCTGGGTTTTCCCGCTACTAGCGAAGATGCGGTTTTTGCGTGGTACGTTCATCGATCCATTTGGCCATACGGATGAGCGCAAATCTGAGCGCGCATTAATTACTCAGTATCGCGAAACGTTAACGAGTTTATTGCCACAGCTGTCGGCCGATAATTTATCGACGATGGTGGCATTAGCTAGTGTGCCAGAAGATATACGCGGCTATGGTCACGTCAAAGAACGTCATCTGCGTAACGCGCAAGAAAAGCAAGCGGAGCTATTGAAAAAATTCACACCAATTACGACCGGTGTGCGTGAAGTAGGTCGCCACGCGGCATAAAAACAAAAGGCCTCAATGCACACGCATTGAGGCCTCTTTGTTACTCATTAATTGCGCTAGCGTGAATCAGCCGCCGCGTGTATTTCGCACCAATCCTCGTTGTGGGTCATAGCCTGCGGCAGCAATCATGTAAAACACGATCGTTGAAACGATAATCACGACGATCGATAGCGTGGCCATCTGTCCGTACAGCGCATAGCGCATCGCTTCTACCGCATGAGTAAACGGGTTGAATGATGCAAGTCGATAAATCCACACCGCTCCTGCATCATGCATCCTTTGTATCGGATACAGCGCAGAGGATAAAAAGAACATCGGAAAAATGACGAAATTCATCGTGCCCGCAAAATTTTCTAGCTGCTTTATATAGACCGATAGCACTAGCCCAAATGCTGACAGCATAAGCGCACCCAGTATCAGGACCGGCAAGGCAGTTAACACTTGCCAAGGTGAGAGACCGATACTCCAGATCACCACCAAAATCATAAAAGCCAGCGCCTGAATGACAGATAAAAATGCCCCACCCGCTAATTTACAAGCGAGTAAATAGCTGCGCGGCAGTGGCGCAGTTAAGAGTAATCGCATCACTCCCATTTCACGGTCATACACCATGGCGAGCGAGGATTGCATGCCATTGAAAAGACACATCATCAAAGCCAGGCCAGGAACCATGTACAGCCGATAGTCGAGTTGGGGATCAAATGGCATCACGCTGCCTAGATCGGGCATCTGCCGAAAGCCTGCAGCAAATACCACCATCCATAACAAAGGACGTACCAGTGATGATGCTAGACGACCAGGTTGCCGTAAAAATTTATGAATTTCACGACCGGCAATCGCGGCCAGTGCTAATCGAGCGTGCAGTAGTTTCATGGCTTGCCCTCCGCGCGAGTTAAGTGCAAGAAGGCAGGCGTGAGCTGCGTGTGCCCATTCAGTTTGATTAATTCTTTGGGCGTGCCATCAAAGCGAGTTTTACCTCCAGCCATTACGATGATGCGGTCCGCAGATTCAGCTTCATCGACTAAGTGCGTTGCCCACAACACACCCATGCCGCGTTCGCGACACAAGGCTTTCACATCACCCACGATTGCAGCTCGGGAAGCCGGGTCAATGCCTACGGTGGCTTCATCCATTAATAGTAAGGAAGGCTCAGAGAGGAGTGCGCGGGCTAATTCGACTTTGCGTCGCATGCCGCCTGATAGTTGGCGACACAACTCCGACGCTCGTTCGGTTAGTTCAAATCGATTCAACCAATGCTCAATTCGCTGTTTAGCTTCATCGCGTGCTATGCCATGCAGATCACTTTGAAACTGCATGTTAGCGTTGACCGATAAATCTAAGTCCAGCGCAGGTTGTTGAAAAACGATGGCGAGTTTTGCTAAGGCTGCGATCGGATCTTGCCCTATATCGGTACCGGCGATCATGGCATGACCCGAGTCAGCAACAAACAAGCCTGATAGCATTTGAAATAAGGTAGATTTGCCCGCACCGTTAGGTCCGAGCAGAGCAACAAATTCACCAGCGCGAACAGAAAAACTGACATCATCAACAGCGCGCCGAGCGCCGAAAGACTTACTCAGATTTGTTATAGCTAACGTATCGGGAAATAAAGAGGCTGCGGTTGACAAGCGAACTCCTGCAATTTTTATGTGGAACGATTGTAACGGTTCGATAGAAACACTGCCGGCAGCAGTATTAGGCTATGAATTCTGATTTTAGTAATTGCCAAGGCTGCCGCAGGCGCCAGTCAGTAACCCAGGCTTCGGGCATCACGGCAGCGAGCGCGCCAATATCAGTCACGAGTTCGCCGAGTAAAGCGCTCTGAATGCGCACACCCTTTGTAAGAGCAGGAAAGCGATTGCTGATTTCAGTTTGAACTAAGGCTGAAAGTAATGCCTCGTTTTCACGCCACACGCTACCGCCGACTAAAACGCATTGTGTGTCGAGCGTAACGATAAGGTTATACAAGCCGCGACCGAACCACTGTGCAGCTTCGTGCACTATGGCTAGTGCAGTTTCATCGCCTGATCGTGCCGATGAAAAAATTTTATCTAAGCTCTTACCAAGACGCAGACCGAGATTGCGTCCTCCGACTAAACTTTCAAGATCACCGACATTGCCACAGCCGCATAAAGCTTCTGAAATTTCTGACATCAGCATATGGCCAGCATGGCCAGCGTTCCCCGATTTGCCGCGCAAGATATGACCATCAACACACAGACCAAATCCTATGCCGGTACTCCAGGTCACATAAATGGCATTCGATTCGTTTTGAGCTGCACCGAAACAGAGTTCACCACGCAGCGCTGCGACACAATCATTATCGATATGAATCGTCGTGAAGTGCTCGCGCAAAACGAATTCCAAAGGAATGAAGGTCCAGTCATTCGGTAAATTTTTATAGTGCGCTAAACCACCACACAGATTCGGTGGCGTGAGCCCGAGCAAACCATCGTGATAGTCAAAAGGTCCACAGCTACTGACGCCGATATGATCGACGTCTGCAAAATCAATCGCCATGCGCTGACAGGCTACGGCAAGAAGTTCTATTGATTGGCGCGCAATAGCATCCGGTGTCCCGCTCTTGCGAGTTGCTTGCACGAGTCGGATCAATGGGCCGTTAGCATTGGCTAAGGTGATGGCTAATTTGCTGCCACCGATATCAAGAGCGGCGATAACGGAAGTCGTCATGAATGGCTAGATAGGTTAAGCAACAATGATGAGCTTAGTTGATTCACTGCGAAACCAGTCACTGATTGAGTGATGATGATCTCGCAGCCTATGCAGCTAGAGAATTAAACTGTTAAGGGCTTAAAGCGTAAACGCTTAGGTTTGGCACCTTCTTCACCCAGACGTTTTTTCTTATCCGCTTCGTACTCTTGATAATTGCCATCAAAGAAGGTGACCGTTGAGTTACCTTCGAATGCCAGTATATGCGTGGCGATACGATCTAAGAACCAGCGATCATGTGAAATCACCATTACTGTGCCAGCAAATTCGAGTAAGGCATCTTCCAGCGCGCGCAATGTTTCTACATCCAGATCGTTGGAAGGTTCATCGAGTAGCAAGACGTTGCCACCCATGAGCAAGGTCTTCGCTAAGTGTAAGCGACCGCGCTCACCACCAGAAAGATTGCCAACAATTTTTTGTTGATCTGAGCCTTTGAAATTGAAACGTCCTAAATAGGCACGTGAAGGCATTTCAAAACGACCCACCGTTAAAATATCAGCGCCTTGTGAGATATCGTCAAATACCGTTTTACTATCCGTTAGAACATCACGCGTCTGATCAACCAGCGAGATGTGCACGGTTGATCCAATGGCGATTTCTCCACTGTCGGGTGTCTCTACGCCATTGATCATTCGGAACAAGGTGGATTTACCTGCACCGTTCGGTCCGATGATGCCAACGATAGCGCCGGGTGGTATGCGGAATGAGAGCTTATCAATCAGCAGCCGATCGCCATAGGCTTTACTAACGTTTTTAAATTCAATCACTTCATTACCTAAACGCTCAGCGACGGGAATAAAAATCTCTTGTGTCTCATTGCGTTTTTGGTATTCGTGCTCGGAGAGCTCATTAAAGCGTGCGATGCGCGCCTTGCTTTTCGCCTGACGACCTTTAGGATTTTGTCTCACCCAGTCGAGTTCTTTTTTCAGTGCTTTTTGTCGAGCAGATTCAGTCGATTCTTCTTGCTTGAGTCGTCCTTCTTTTTGCTCTAACCATGAACTGTAATTGCCTTTCCACGGAATACCGCTACCGCGATCCAGTTCAAGTATCCACTCAGCGGCGTTATCCAAGAAGTAGCGATCGTGGGTAATGCCAACCACGGTGCCAGGAAAACGTGACAAAAATTGTTCTAACCAATCCACCGATTCCGCATCAAGGTGGTTGGTTGGTTCATCGAGCAACAGCATGTCCGGCTTAGACAGTAATAGCTGACATAAAGCGACGCGACGTTTTTCACCACCCGAGAGCACATCAATTTTTGCATCCCAAGGAGGTAAGCGCAGCGCATCGGCCGCTACTTCAAGTTGTAGTTCCAGATTGCCGCCATCAGCCGAAGAGATGATCGCTTCCAGTCGCGCTTGTTCGGTAGCGAGCGCATCGAAATCGGCATCAGGCTCAGCATAGGCGGCATACACGGCGTCGAGTTTTGCGCGCGCGTCAAAGGCTTCGCCGAGTCCACTTTCAACAGCCTGCCGCACTGTCATGGTGGGATCGAGTTGAGGTTCTTGCGGCAGATAACCAATTTTTAGATTGGGCATAGGCGTGGCTTCGCCTTCAATATCTTTGTCGATACCCGCCATGATTTTTAGTAGGGTTGATTTTCCAGAGCCATTCAAACCGAGCACGCCGATTTTGGCACCCGGAAAAAATGATAAAGAAACATCTTTAAGAATTTGGCGTTTGGGCGGGACGATCTTGCCTACGCGATTCATGGTGAAAACGTAATTAGCCATGGTGAATTGTCTAGTATGAAAATAAATCTGGCAGTCAAGGCTGCGAAGCCGTCAGAGGATACCCGAAGGGCGCCCTGTGGTACAGATCAATCCGGAAGGTTAACGCGGCTGCTGGGTTTCCAAGAGTGCCATAAACCCTGAACGGAATAAACAAATAAGCCAGCCCAAATAAGCGCAAACCCAATCAGACGATTCCCCCCGAAGGGTTCGTGGTACAGCCAAATACCCAGCAGTAGCTGAATGCTTGGGCCGATGTATTGTAAAAGCCCCAGCATGGACATCGGAATCCGGCGTGCGCCGAAGGCAAACAGGAGAAGCGGCACGGTAGTAATGGGGCCCGCCGCAACTAGCAAGGCACTCAGTAATGGATCGCCTGCCGTAAAGGAGTCAGATGAGCCGCTATTGGGTAGCAGTAAAAATAAGGCAGCCAGCGGCAGCATCACCAAGGTCTCAACCGCCAAGCCCTCTAACGGGCCCAAAGGAGCGGTTTTGCGCAGTAAGCCATACAGGCTAAACGTGACAGCGATAGTTAGGCCTATCCATGGAAACTGTCCTACGCCTAGCGTCAACCACATTACCCCGCTTGCGGCAAACGCAATAGCTAACCACTGCGCATTGCGCAGACGCTCTCCTAGCATGATGCCAAATAAAATATTGAATAAAGGCGTGATGAAATAGCCGAGACTGGCATCGATAATTCGCTGTTCACCAACGGCCCACACATAGACCACCCAATTGGTCGCGAGGAAAGCCGCGCTGGCTACGAAAATAAGGCCTATGCGAGGTTGCTGCACTATCTTGCTAAGCCACGACCACTGCTTGCGTACGGCCAGTATGACTAGCACTAGCAAGATCGACCAGACAACACGGTGCGAAAGAATTTCTAGGGCGGGGATGTTTTTAAATAGTCTTAGATAGAGCGGGAAAATACCCCATATAGTAAATGCGGCGGCCGTGCTAAGTATGCCAGCGAGCATTAGGGATCCAGACCGAGAGAGAGTTGAGGAGACGACTCACTTGATTTGCTTGATTTTGTGTCTGCGTCATTACGCTGCGTAGTGTTGTTCTTGCCGCTAGCGACAGCCGACTTGGTGCTTTGTCGTGAGCGTCCTTCTCGAAAAGGGTGACGACTGCCATGTTTGATAAACACTTGCCGGGCTTCGGATCGCATGGAAGGATTACGCACTAGTGGCCATAGGGTATCGCGCGCATGTTTTGCGGTTGCTAAATGATCGACTATAGGCAAGGGGTAGGTACTACCCATGGTTATATTAATTTCACGTTGTAGCTCAGGGGGCATCGTCCATGGTTGAAAAATAAAATCATTTGGTACGTTGTGCAATTCAGGCAACCAGCGCTTCACGAATATACCCTTTGGATCTTGGTCTTGCGCTTGTTTGACGGGATTGTAGATGCGCAAAGTATTAATGCCGGTTACACCACTCTGCATTTGTATTTGCGGATAATGAATCCCAGGCTCGTAGTCTAAAAATTCACGCGCTAGATGCAATGCCGGTTCGCGCCAATGATTCCACAACTGGTAGCTGGAAAAACTAATCAGCAAAGCACGCATACGAAAATTAATCCAACCCGTTTGCGCTAGCATACGCATGCAAGCATCAATCAGTGGAAAACCGGTTTCGCCTTTTTTCCAACGTTCAAAATACTCTGGATTGAAATGAGGCTCGCGCAAGCCATCAAATCCGCTATGCATGTTCTGCATTTCGATAGCAGGTTGAGATTCTAATTTTTGTATGAAGTGACAGTGCCAATGCAAGCGGCTTTCAAACGATTTTAAGCTCGCCAAAACGCGTGAAGAAGATTCAGGATTAGATGCAGATTGCAGTTGCGCACGTGTTTTCCATATCTTATGCATCAACTCTTTAATCGATAGCGCGCCATACGCGAGATAAGGTGAGAGTCGCGAGCAAGCCTCTTCCGCAGACAGCGGGCTAGACATGGAATAACGATACGCTGGCAAGTGGCGAGTGAAAAACTGCTTCACCTGTTGCGAGGCTTGTTTACGCCCACCGTGCTGGCGCTGTGGCTTATCTTCTTCTCTGCAACCTAATTGTCGTGCTGTCATTACGCCAGAAGGCGATAAGGTTTTACCAGATGTACGAATGAAATCAGGTGCGCTCAGCATAGGTGAGCGCATGCGCTGCATCCAAATCGATGACCATTCGTCGCGATTTTGTAATCGGCGCACAACGCCATTGGTGGGCGATTCTTTCCATGCGATGTTGTGACTGCGGCACCAGTCAGCCACGCGACGGTCACGCGAATAGCTAATCGCATTGCCCGTCTCTTCGTGCGAGTACAACGTAAACGGTCCGAAATTATCTAGCAGGCGCTTAAATACTGTCGTTATTTCACCATGCAAAATCAGCAGTGAGCTGCCACGACCGGCCAGTGCCTGATCTAAATCATCCAGACATTCATTAATAAAACCAAGATGCTGGGTAGAGAAATCCGGAGCGCGGATGATTTCCGGCTCATACACATATAGAGGCAATACATCAGGATGGCGGCTAGCTTCGACCAAAGGTGCGTGGTCAAAAACCCGCAGATCACGTTTAAACCAAACGACGGCTAAGCTCATGCTTGCCTGCCGTGAAAAGCTGCATAGCTGCGGGTACAGGTCGACAATCTTTTGGTAACGAGCGGCATGGATCTCAAGGTGACGTGGTCGTCTGGCTCTAGCGTGTAAATTTAAGCAGACATTTTAACCACCGACTAGACTCCGTGCTTATTTAGTACGAAGGCTAGTCGATTCAATATTCAGTACTTGCTGTGTTTTATCGAAAAAACAGCGACTACATGCTGCGTCGATATTGCCCACCCACCTCAAACAGTGCATCAGTGATTTGACCTAAAGAGCAAACACGCACAGCGCTCATTAAGTGAGCAAAGACATTGTCATCGCGGATGACCGCTTCTTGAAGCGCACTGAGTGCGATTTCAGCAGCCTTTTGATTGCGTTGGTGAAAATCAGCCAGTCGCTTGAGTTGCGATTGTTTTTCATCATCGGTTGAGCGCGCTAATTCTAGCTGTTGCTGAACGGTGTCACCTTTCGGATTGCGAAACGTATTAACACCGATGATGGGTAAGCTGCCATCATGTTTTTTATGTTCATACAGCATGGACTCTTCTTGGATCTTGCCGCGCTGATAGCCGGTTTCCATCGCACCCAATACACCGCCACGTTCGGCAATGCGCTCGAACTCTTGCAATACAGCTTCTTCAACTAGGTCAGTTAATTCTTCAATGATGAATGAGCCTTGACTAGGATTTTCGTTTTTCGCCAGACCCCACTCGCGATTGATGATCAGCTGTATGGCTAAAGCACGACGCACTGATTCATCAGTCGGTGTGGTGATCGCTTCATCATAGGCATTGGTGTGCAGAGAATTACAATTGTCGTAAATGGCAATTAAGGCTTGCAGCGTGGTGCGGATGTCGTTGAAATCAACTTCTTGCGCATGCAGTGAGCGGCCCGAAGTTTGAATGTGATATTTCAGTTTTTGCGCGCGATCATTAGCGCCGTATTTCTCGCGCAGAGCAATGGCCCACAAGCGACGTGCAACACGCCCCAGCACCGTGTACTCAGGATCCATGCCGTTCGAGAAGAAGAACGATAGGTTCGGCGCGAAATCATCAATGCTCATGCCGCGTGCCAGATAGGCTTCTACAAATGTGAAGCCATTCGATAGCGTAAAGGCTAGTTGCGAGATAGGGTTGGCACCAGCTTCAGCGATGTGATAGCCCGAGATAGACACCGAATAAAAATTTCTTACCTGATGGTCAACGAAATATTGCTGTATGTCGCCCATCACTTTTAAAGAAAATTCTGTAGAGAAGATGCAGGTATTTTGACCTTGATCTTCTTTTAGAATATCGGCTTGCACGGTGCCTCGTACATTTTGTAAAACCCAGCCGCGAATTTGAGCGGCTTCTTCAGCTGAAGGATCACGGCCTTTTTCTGCCTTGAATTTTTCTACCTGTTGATCAATCGCGGTGTTCATGAACATGGCGAGTATGCTCGGTGCGGGGCCATTGATGGTCATGGATACCGACGTGGTGGGATCACACAGATCAAAGCCGTCGTACAGAACTTTCATGTCTTCCAGCGTTGCGATGGAAACACCTGAATTACCAACTTTACCGTAAATGTCAGGTCGAATCGCTGGATCTGCACCATACAGTGTGACTGAATCAAATGCAGTTGAAAGACGCTTAGCAGGCATACCCTCGGACACCAGTTTGAAGCGGCGATTGGTACGGAAGGCATCGCCTTCACCTGCGAACATACGCGTTGGATCTTCGTTCTCACGCTTGAAAGGAAATACGCCAGCGGTGAACGGAAAATAGCCGGGTAAATTTTCTTTCATCAGCCAGCGGAGTAGATCGCCATGGTCCGCATATTTCGGCAGGGAGACTTTGCGTATCGAGTTACCTGATAGAGTTTTCCAGTCTAGCTGTGTGCGAATTTCTCTATCGCGCACTTTAGTGACATGTGCTTCACCGGAGTAGGTGGCTTGTACGCTTGGCCATTGCGATAGCAACTGCTTGGCTTCAGCATCAAGAGCATTCTCGCGTTGAGTAATGAGCTCATCGGCATCAATGGTTTTGCCGGCAGCTTGCATCATGCGCTTAGCTTCGGTGAGTTGCTGGCGCTCGCGTGCAGTAAGTGCATTTTTTTCAACGCGGCGATGATAACCACGCACCGAGTCAGCAATCTCCGCCAGATAACGGCTGCGAGCCGGAGGAACGATGGCATTACGACCGGATGAAAAACGCACATTGACTGCAGTGAGTTTGCTGGCCGTTGTTTTCAAACCGAGTTCAGTTAAATGTGGTAGCACTCCTTGATACAGCGCTGTGACGCCATCATCATTAAAGCGCGATGCTTGCGTGCCAAAGACGGGCATTTCTTCGGTTGATTTATCCCACTGCTCACGATTGCGTTGAACTTGTTTGGCCACATCGCGCAAGGCATCTTGCGAACCTTTACGGTCAAATTTATTAATAGCCACAAAATCAGCAAAATCGAGCATATCGATTTTTTCTAACTGTGATGCCGCACCAAATTCGGGTGTCATCACATATAAGCTGCAATCGACTTGCGGAACAATCGCGGCATCACCCTGGCCTATGCCGGAGGTCTCGACAATGATCAAATCAAATCCAGCCACTCGACACGCTGCGATCACATCGGGTAGTGCTTGTGAAATTTCTGATCCTGCTTCACGCGTAGCTAAGGATCGCATGAAAACACGCTCTTTTCCGCCCCATGGATTAATCGCATTCATACGAATACGATCGCCGAGCAAGGCGCCTCCGGATTTACGGCGTGATGGGTCGATAGAAATAACGGCAATGTTTAATGTATCGCCTTGATCGATGCGTATGCGGCGAATCAGCTCATCGGTCAACGATGATTTGCCCGCGCCGCCGGTACCGGTAATGCCCAGTGTGGGCACTTTGCAGAGTGCTGCTGCGTCGTGCAACGATTTTTTTAATTCAGCAGAAACTTTGTCGTTTTCTAGTGCGGTGATGAGTTGCGCTAATGGACGCTGACGTTGACTCAGTTCACCTTGCGTGAGTGCTGCCAAGGTCTTAGGTGCATGGACAGATAAATCGGTATCGCATGCTTGGATCATGAAACTGATCATGCCGGCTAAACCCATACGCTGTCCATCTTCCGGACTAAAAATGCGCGTCACGCCGTAATCATGCAAATCGCTGATTTCGGAAGGCACGATAACGCCACCACCGCCACCATAGACTTTGATGTGAGCACCGCCACGTTGTTTCAGTAAATCGATCATGTACTTGAAGTACTCCACATGACCACCCTGATAGCTCGATATCGCAATCCCTTGCGCATCTTCTTGCAGCGCAGCGGTAACGATTTCATCGACAGATCGGTTGTGACCCAAATGAATGACTTCAGCGCCTTGCGACATTAGTATGCGACGCATGATGTTGATTGAGGCATCGTGACCGTCGAACAGTGAGGCAGCTGTGACGAAGCGCACTTTGTTGGCGGGTGTGTAGGAAGTCAGTTTTTGTGACACCGATAAATCGGTCATGGAATTCTCCGGAATGTGCGCCGTGCGGTTGCGGCTAGGTTGACGCTTACGTTAACGTCAATAGCCTCAAGTATAGCCTGAAACCTCTTCATTCTCGGTCTGTCTTCTGGCTCGATTTAGCAGAAAAGCAAGCTATGACTCGGGCGGCCAATGCTCGGGTAGGATGTAGTCATTACGCAATTTAATTGGAGCCCTGATGACGGATTTAATTCTGCACCATTACCCGCAATCGCCATTCGCAGAAAAAATGCGACTCATACTCGGCTACAAAAAATTATCCTGGCAATCGGTGCTGGCGCCAATGATCATGCCTAAGCCAAATTTGGTCTCGCTAACTGGCGGTTATCGCCGCATACCGGTTTTGCAAATCGGCGCAGATATTTATTGCGATACGGCGTTGATATGCGATGTGCTTGAACACCAGCAGCCATCACCTACGCTTTACCCTGAGGCTCAAAAAGGCTTGGCGCGCACGGTGGCGCAGTGGGCAGATAGCACCTTGTTTCAGGCCGCGATGGCGTATAACTTTCAGCCTGCGGGAGCGACCTTCATGTTTCCCGATGCCGATAAGCTCAAACATTTTGCTGCTGATCGTGCGGCAATGCGAAACAATGCGCCGCGTATGCCAGCCGCCGACGCTACTGCCACGTATCGTAGTTATTTGCGCCGAATCGCTCATATGCTTGAGCATCACACGTGGCTATTAGGCGATCAACCTTCGGTGGCAGATTTTTCGGTGTATCACGCGCTTTGGTTTACGCGTCATCAGGTGCCTCCTGTAGCCGGTATTTTGGAATCCGTACCTGCGGTTTTACCTTGGATGGATCGCATGGCCAGTATCGGTCATGGTTCGGCTACTCAGATGACGGCAGAAGCTGCATTAACGATTGCGCGTGATTCATCACCCCTGACACTGGAGGATGAAATTCATCAAGATGATCACGACATTGCTTTGGGCTCGAATGTTGCGATCACGGCTGAAAGTTTTGGTCTGGAACCCACAGTGGGACGGTTGGTTGCCGCTACTCGCACCCGCTACTCGCTAAGTCGTGAAGATGCGCAGCTTGGTCAGGTTCATATTCATTTCCCACGAATGGGATTTTTGATGAAGAAGGCCGAGCCTAGTTAATCAGCTTCATTGCTGTTTCATTGGTTGAGTACTTTTTTTATTAGCGAATACTCGCTAGTCGTTGCATCGCCCAAGTGTGGAACTGCAGACGTTCATCAGTTACCAAGCATCCCTGAAACCATATTTTTCAAAGATCAAATTGCTTTAAAAATATGTGGATTGTGAGGAAACTTCTGCTAACCATCATATGGGAAATGTATGTCACTTTTTTTAAATCTCAACAAACAGACCGAGTTTCCGAATACCCCAAAGGAGGACGTTGATTCAAAATCAAGCCTTCAAAATGAAGAAACTTCGGTTTCAACCATAACTGCAGAATCAAAGAAAGTGACTACGCCAGACAAGAACACTCAGGGAAAAGCGCTGGTCATGATTCCGGAACTAAAAATACATAGCCCGCCAGCTATGAAAATCCCCATTTCTCCGCGCGCATTAAAATCGCCCAAACGAAATCCTGAAGAAAAAAAACAATCTACGGAAAAAAAAGATTTCACCGATATTGAAGACATTAAAAAAAACTTCGCGGAAGAGTGGTCAGCCCAGGTTGAGCAGGATTTAATTTCAGAGGTTGAAAATCGAAAAATTGAAAATTTAGCTTCACCATCATCTGAAATTATAAAAAAAACTAAATCATCGGATCAGCTGAATAGCGCATCCTCTATGGCTCCAAACCAGGAGCAATTTGTTATAGTCAGGCGAGCCACCATTAGCTTTCCAAGATCGGAAACTTCGGACACGTTGAAGCCAGCGCAAACAACCCAAGCGTTAGTAGAGATCTTGGTTAGAGAGGCCACTTCAACTCCCATAACTAAAAAAACAGTCACAACGGTAGGAAGACAAGACTGTGCAATCTTGGTATTACACCTGCCTCAAATACTCATGCCCTACGTGGACAAAAAATCTGAGAAATTTATCAAATCGGAAAAGTTGATGCAGAGCTTATTTGCCGAGGACATAAAATCAGGAAATGCTTGGCATGAATTTGAAAAAATATATGCTGAAATTATAGTAAGTGATTTTAAAAACATATATGAATTTGGTGAGGTGGATCCCAATAAAATAGCGGCTGCTAAATCCATGTTGAAGCCTTTCTCGGATCGCATTGCTGAAGTTTTTTTTGGTCGAGAAAAATTTGTTTTAAGTTTCCCCCTCCCAAAAGAAATAATTAATTTTCTTTTGACTTCCGACCATGCTTTTTTTAAAAAGTTAATAGATTCAAGCGGCGTGTCAGAATTATCGATGGATGACATCGACAAGGCACGATTCTCATTTATAAATAATTTACTAGTTACTCGTTTACTGCAGCCATTGATCGTCTCTAAACTCTCAAGCCCTGCAACACAACTGGAAATTTGGTTTCAAAGTGCCATACTTGATTCGCTGCAGGAAGCCGTCACCACTTTTTCTGAAGATTTTTTTGAGATCGCGTTTTCAAGAGCGCCGGAAACTTTGAGAACCAATGCAATTAAACGGATTAAAGATGAGGAACTTGAAAAAAAAGAAGCAAATTTGGAAAGAGCTAAAGCCCGTTTTTCTGAAATGAGACTAAATTCAAGTCGTCGTCACGATAGAGCTGTCAGCGAAGGTTTCAAAACATCGGATGCTATGGAAGAAATTTCAAAATACAAATTGAGAGAAAAAGCATTAAAAGATAGGATGAATAAAATGAAAGAGCTTTATTCAATGAAGCATCTTCCAGAGACTCTTTTAAGAGTTATCGATAATGGATATAAAGAATTGATGGTGTCTCATCAGGAAATCAATGACACTCAAATCTTGGATTACCTGAAACAAATGGCGATTTCCTACAAAAACAATGTGGTTTCGATCAACGATACATCAATGGAAATGGTTGATGAATTTGTTGAAAAATTAAACAATGCTAAAGATCTCGAATTACATAACAATGCTATTCGGCGAGCAACACGAGTTACCAGGAATTTTGATAAGCGATTTTTAAAGGAAGTATTTTCAGGTGCTGCCATCATGCCAACTGACACAAGCCACACTCACGAAGCGACACTAAGCAGTACTTCGAGTTCAATTTCGGCCACATCTTCAACAACATCACAAACACTATTACCAAACTCAGAGCTGAGTATTGCTAGCGTGCCGAACGAAAGGTTAGAAACAACAGAAACAAGCAGCGAAAAAGGATAGTGATTTTTTCTAACCAGCGACGCAAACTTTTGCAGCGCTGGTTTTTAATTAGTCCATGCTCGCTAGGCGCTGCATTGCCCAGTCTTGGAATTGGCGGTGTTCGAAATTGCCGCGCGAGAGGGTTATGGTCCATTCAAACAAATGTGAGGCGTCTTCTTTGTCGCCGAGTTCAAGCAAGCACTCTCCCAAGCGATAGGCAGCTGCGATATGCGTTTCATTCAGCTGAAGCACGGTTTTGTAAAATTTTACTGCTTCTTCAGGTCGCCGTAGTCTCTGCAGACATGATGCAGTAAGAAATGCGTAGCGCGACTCAGTTGATTGAAACGTCGAACAGTACAGAGCTAATGGCAACGCAGATAAAAAATCCCTTTGTCGAAATAGTACCCACGACTCCTCGTATACGTTTTCTAGTTCAGCCTTTGAGATAGCTAAACAAGCCGCGAGAGTTTGGCTTTGTTCTATCTGAGATTTAAATTCAGACAAGTAATCAGGCAGCTTTTTTAATTGGCTAACAGCCTGCTGCGCCAGATCGCGGATATGCGGATCGGGCAGGCGCTCCACGGCGTAAGTGGCATCGGTAAATAAGGGAGTCATGGCTGAGAAAAATTATTTATGCAATCACCCTACCCCGTTCCTAGTACGAGTGATTGCATATGATTCATTACGCGGTTGCTGCTTGATTAGTTGGGTTGGGACGTTTAACGTACGCAAACTTAGTACTCATTAAACTCGCACAAATCATGACTGAGTTTACGGCGAATAATGCGCTAATCCCTGTTCTGTATTCGTCAGGGAGGTTGGTTTTATTCAACTTAATACCTGCCCAAATTAATGACACAGCGTGTGCTAATGCAGTAATTGGACAAATTACCAATATGCTGCGTCTGACAATCGATGGCTTCAAATCACTCTCTGATGGGGGGCTGTTGGTGGAGACATTCGTACGTGAGTCCGAACTGCCTTCATCACCTGTACCGTAACTATTACTGGCGCTGCTAGACGATTCAGGGTAAGACTCTGCGTTACTGATAATTTCTGAGCTGTTATTGATAGATATGTTTTTACTTATGTGTGGCATGATGCATTTTCCTTTCGATAAAGTAATTGGCTGAGTGCTTTAACAATCAAGGTTTATTGATTGGCAGTAAGCTGCTCAGACCAGTTCGTAACATCCAAGAGAAAAGAGTCTCTAGATAAGAAAATTTTTTTTAAAAAAATTGAGTGTCGTGACGATTAATTAGTTCGAATATCGGCGCATCAACGAGAAGCACTTTTTAAGTGCGCACCACTGCCGAGTGCTGCACCATTTGTGCGACCGTCGATTAGAAAAAGATTTATTTTGGTGCGGCTTTATCAGCTTTGTCGACTTATTCGACGGTCACTGATTTCGCCAGATTGCGAGGTTTGTCGACATCGGTGCCTTTAGCTAAGGCTGTGTGATAAGCCAGTAACTGCAGGGGTACAACGTGCAGGATGGGGGAGAGTAAGCCGTAATGTTCCGGCAGGCGTATGACGTGTATGCCATCGCTAGGCGCGATGCGTGAATCGGCATCGGCAAATACATACAGCTGTCCGCCGCGAGCGCGGACTTCTTGCATGTTGGATTTGAGTTTTTCTATCAATGCATCATTCGGTGCGACGGTGACCACCGGCATATCTTCGGTAACGAGTGCTAATGGACCATGCTTGAGTTCGCCGGCTGGATAGGCTTCAGCGTGAATATATGAAATCTCTTTCAGCTTGAGGGCGCCTTCAAGTGCAATCGGATAATGCAGCCCACGCCCCAGAAATAGCGCATTGTCTTTGCGAGCGAAAGCATCGGCCCAAGCAATGATTTGCGGTTCGAGCGCCAACACGGCAGTCAGTGCTGCGGGAAGGTGACGCAGATTTTTCAAATGCGCTGCTTCAGCTTTAGCATCAAGGCGGCCTTTGAGTTTTGCGAGCGTTAGGGTCAGCAAAAATAAGGCTACCAATTGCGTGGTGAATGCTTTGGTGGATGCTACGCCGATTTCAACGCCTGCTCGCGTTAGATACGACAAGGTGGTTTCACGTACCATCGCTGAAGTGGCGACATTACATATGGATAGTGAATAACGATGTCCGAGTTCTTTGGCGTATTTCAACGCAGCCAATGTATCGGCGGTTTCACCAGACTGCGAAATAACGACCACGAGCGCGTTAGGATTAACGGCAGGTTCGCGGTAGCGATATTCGCTGGCGATTTCAACTTGAGTGGGTAATCCAGATATTGCTTCAAGCCAGTATTTAGCTGTCATGCCTGAGTAATAGCTGGTTCCGCAGGCGAGTATTTGAATGGCAGTGATATCAGCAAAGACCTTGCCTGCCGAAGCACCGAATACATCGGGAGTAAAACTTAGAATACCTTCGAGCGTGTCGCCAATGGCACGCGGCTGCTCGAAGATTTCTTTTTGCATGTAGTGTCGATAAGGGCCAAGATCAATCGCGCCCGAATAGGCATTCACTGTTTGTGCTTCGCGGCTGACGCTGTGATCTGCGCGATCGGTAATACTTATGCCGCTTAAGCCGATATCAACGACATCGCCTTCTTCCAGATAAATGATTTGGTCGGTGGTGCCTGCCAAAGCCATCGCATCGGACGCCAGAAAATTCTCACCTTGACCGATACCGACCACCAGCGGGCAACCCAGGCGAGCGCCAACGACGCGTTTCGGTTCATCTTTGCAAAACACAGCAATCGCGAAAGCACCATGCAAACGCTTGACAGCTTTTTGTACGGTACGCAACAAGTCCCCGTCATACAGCTCATTGATTAAATGCGCAATGACTTCGGTGTCAGTTTGGGATTCAAATACATAACCTTGCTTGGTTAGCTCAGTACGCATTTCTTCGTAGTTTTCGATAATGCCATTGTGAACAACGGCAATTCTCGCTTCGTCGTTTTTAGATGAAAAATGAGGATGGGCGTTATTCGTCGCTGGTGCACCATGTGTGGCCCAGCGTGTATGCGCAATCCCTGTGTGACCGGTGAGATGGGATTCGGCGACTTGAGATTCCAACTCTGCTACACGAGAGACGCTGCGCGAACGTTTGAGACCTTGCTGATGTACGGCGACTCCGCATGAATCATAGCCTCGATACTCTAATCGTTTTAAACCTTCGAGTAGTACGGGAACGATGTCGCGCTGGGCGACGGCACCAACAATGCCGCACATAGGAAGTCCTATTTCTTTTGCTTAACGGGTCGCTGCCAACCCGCAATGGTGGTTTGTCTGGCGCGCGACACGGTGAGGCTGTCGGGCGGTGCGTCTTTAGTGAGTGTAGTGCCGGCGCCTATAGTCGCGCCTTTACCTACAGTGACCGGTGCGACTAATTGTGTATCGCTACCTATGAAAGCATCGTCTTCAATAACGGTACGGTGTTTGTTAGCACCATCGTAGTTACAGGTGATGGTACCTGCGCCAATGTTTACACGTGAACCTACGCTAGTGTCGCCCACATAGGCGAGGTGATTCGCTTTGCTATGTGCGCCGAATTCACTATTTTTTATTTCAACGAAATTGCCGACATGAACATCGGAGCCGAGCGTTGTGCCCGGACGTAGCCGCGCATAGGGGCCGATGTGCGAATCGCTTCCGACGCTTGCTTCGTCTATGTGTGTGAATGGTTTGATGTTTGCGTTATCAGCAATGCGCGAATTTTTAATCACGCAATAGGCTCCGATGCTGACGCCTTGACCGATGTGGACTTGCCCTTCAAATACGCAACCAACATCGATGCTCACATCGCGAGCGCAATATAGTTCGCCACGAATATCGATACGTGCGGGGTCGGCAAGTGTGATGCCTTGTTCAAGTAACTGGTGTGCGAGGTTGAGTTGATGAATGCGCTCAAGCTTTGCCAGTTGCACCTTGCTATTCACGCCAAGGGTTTCCCACGCATGACTGGGTTGTGCTGATTCAATGACGACGTTGTCTTTGACGGCCAGCGCGATGATGTCGGTTAAATAGTATTCGCCTTGCGCGTTATGGTTCGATAATCTTGACAGCCAATCTTTTAGCTGGCGAGTTGGTGCAACTAAGATGCCGGTATTCACTTCTTGAATTTGGCGCTCGATTTCAGTGGCATCTTTTTGCTCAACGATACGAACGATCTTATTTTGCTCGCGGACGATACGACCATAACCGGTCGGGTCGTCCATGGCGATGGTGAGGATGGCAAGTTTGTCTTTACCGGCCTTTTCAGTCAGAGCGCGCAGTGTAGCAACGGTAGTCAGAGGTACATCGCCATACAAAACGAGTGTGGGCTGGTCGTCGTTGAGTTTTGATACGGCCTGCATGACAGCGTGGCCGGTACCTAATTGAGGCTCTTGAAGTACGAATTGAAGATCATCTGCTGCCAGTTGTGTGGGAACTTTGTCACCGCCATGGCCGTAAACAACGCAGCAGCGCGATGGGGAAAGCTGACGGGCGGTGTCGATAACGTGAGAAAGCAGTGGCTTGCCTGCCAGTGGGTGCAGTACCTTGGGCAGGTCGGACTGCATCCGTTTCCCCATGCCTGCAGCGAGAATGACAACGTTCATAGGCAAAATAATAAGAAGTTCAAAATTTTAGCACGCACGGTATCGATTACTGCAGGGTCGATGGCAGAGATCTGCAGATTTTTAGCAGCGATCAATCGAGTTCGCCTGCGCTTTGAGTATTCCGTTGAGTGTGCAGGTGGATTGTCTGATGTCCTTGGCTTGTTGTATCCCGACTTTCGCACGGCTCTTCATCAAATGCGATATCTCCATCTGGTAGATCTGTACCAGTGACTTTTAATTCAGCAAAATCGAACTGTGAACGATCCATTAAATGCGAAGGCACGATGGTTGAAAGCGATGAAAAAATATTTTCAACTCGGCCGGGATATTTTTTATCCCATTCGCGCAGCATATTTTTAATTTGTTTGCGTTGTAGATTTTCCTGGCTACCGCATAAGTCGCAGGGGATGATAGGAAAATTTTTCACTTCAGCATAGCGCTCGGTATCGGTTTCTCGCACATAGGCTAGCGGTCGAATGACGATATGTTTGCCGTCATCGGATTGTAGTTTGGGTGGCATACCTTTGAGTTTGCTACCGAAGAACATATTTAGAAAAAAAGTTTCCATGATGTCGTCGCGATGATGGCCTAAGGCTATTTTGGTCGCGCCCAATTCATCGGCAACTCTGTACAAAATACCGCGACGAAGACGAGAGCACAGTGAGCAGGTAGTTTTACCTTCGGGGATCACGCGCTTGACTATGCTGTAGGTGTCTTGATTTTCAATGTGAAACGGAACGTTTATGTTGCGCAGATAATTAGGTAATACATCCGCAGGAAAGTTCGGTTGTTTCTGATCGAGATTCACGGCGACAATATCAAAGTGTATCGGCGCGCGTTCGCGTAGCGTGAGCAAAATATCTAACAGCGCATAGCTATCTTTGCCGCCAGAGAGGCAGACCATGACTTTGTCGCCTTCTTCTATCATCTTGAAGTCGCTAATCGCTTCGCCAACCAGCCGACACAGTCGCTTATGTAATTTATTATTTTCGTAGGCGATTTTTTCAGCGTGCTTAAGACCGGGCATGGTGGTTGTGGCGATCATTTCATCTCTCTTTGATGTGAAAGACTTCGACGCCGACAGACTCGCAATCGGGATAGACATCGGGCTTTTCTGTTGAGATGAGAACGGCTCTGACTTTAGGATGTTTTAACAGTAAATGAGCTATTTCATCGCATAGCGTTTCTTGTAGTTGTACGTGCCCCTTGCCAACCCGTGTTTTGATAGTCTCGCGAATGAAATCATAATCGACGACCTCATCAAGCTCATCGTGAGTGGGTGTTGAATTTAACAGTGGAATGAAAAGTTCTACATTAAATAGCACGCGTTGCTCGCTGATTTTTTCAAAATCATGAACGCCGATATTGCTCATGATCTTATAGTTGCGCAGGAAAAGGCGGCGACAATCAGATAATTCGGGATGTGATAATAAAGAAGGCATAAATTCGTTAAAAGTAGTAATGACGGCGATGTTCACTTAGTGAGAAACATAACATCGCGATGTAGTGGTGTGAGATGCTGTCCGCCATCGACAACCAAGACGGTGCCTGTGACTGCTTTGGCATTGGCGAGATAGCAAACGGCATCAACAATATCATCCGGTGAGCTGCTTTTGCCCAGCGGTGTTTTGCGATGAGCATTGGCAAATTCGGTTTCACTTTGATCACCTGAAACCAAGGTCAGACCTGGGGCCAGCCCGACCACGCGCAGCTTAGGCGCTAGCGATTGCGCAAGCATGGTGGTGGCGGTTAGCAATGCGGATTTAGATAGCGTGTAAGACAAAAAATCCGGATTCATGTTGTACAGCTTTTGATCAAGCAGATTGATGACGACGGATTGCTCGCCATCCGGTGTTGCAGTATGTAGGGCTTGGGCAAGCAGTATCGGTGCAGCGAGGTTGGTATGCATGTGCGCGTTAAGCTTGGCTATGGAAAACGTTTTGGGGTCGTCATAGTCAAACAAAGATGCGCTGTTAACCACGCAGGAAATGCGGCCGAGTGCTTGCGTGGCTTGCTCAATTAATTTGCGAGTGGACGTTTCATCAGAAAGATCACAGGCCAAAGCGGCAGCATTGCGCCCCATTGCTTTGATCGCATCGACGGTGGCGTGCGCTTCGATTTCGGATGAGTGGTAATGCACCACGATATCCCACCCATCAGCAGCGAGTCCGCAAGCGATTGCCCGCCCCAGTCGCTTTGCTGCGCCGGTGACTAAAGCTGTCCGCTGGATACTATTTGGCTTCATGCGTGCTGATGATGATGTGCGTTTATCTGAGTAGTTAAAAAGTTTCCCCATTACTTGGGGCAGGTTTCTCTACAATAGTGAGATGCAATTACCTGTTCCTTCTCCCGATGCTTTGCTGGTATCGCGTGCATTGAAGTCCCTGATCCGAGAAGAAATCCTTGCCAGTGAGCATTGGATTTCATTTGCTCGTTTTATGGAACTCGCGTTGTATGCCAAGGATCTTGGTTATTACTCAGGGGTTGCGACTAAGCTAGGCAAAGGCGGTGATTTTACAACCGCGCCCGAAATAACGACTTTGTTCGGCGCCACCTTGGCCAGTTTCGCTGCGTCACTCAGCTTGCCTAAGCCACTAAGGGTACTGGAGTTTGGTGCTGGTAGTGGCAAATTGGCTGAAGATTTTCTGCGTGCGGCGCGTGAATTGGGCTTGGGAGTTGCGGATTACTTCATTCTGGAGCTTTCCTCGGATTTGCGCGAACGCCAGCAGCAACGCTTGGCAGGAGAGCGGCAGGTATCTTGGCTTGATACCCCACCCAGTTCGTTTACAGGTCTCATTTTGTGTAATGAGGTGCTCGATGCGATGCCCGTGCCCTTGATGGTTCATAAGAATAGTCAGTGGTGGGAGCGGGGAGTGGCCATCGATGGTGACCAGTTTGTGTTTGTTGACAGACCCGCAGATCAAGCCCTATGTGCTCACATACCCGACGTTGCTGATCTGCCTGAGGGCTATCTCACCGAAGTTCACCCCCGCCAGGAAGGTTTTGTGAGGTTATTGGGGGATATGCTGCAAGCCGGTGAGGGTGGTCTGGCGGTCTTGATTGACTATGGTTTTCCGGCGCGCGAATACTATTTACCGCAACGGTCTGGCGGCACATTGATGTGTCATTACCGGCACCATGCGCATGGCGATCCCTTTCTGCATGTCGGGTTCCAGGACATTACGGCGCACGTCAATTTCACAGGCTTAGCTCGAACGGGTCTGGAGCATGGCCTGGAAGTGGCTGGTTACATGAGTCAGGCGGCTTTTTTACTCAGCGCCGGCTTGCCGCAATGGCTAGAAAAAAGTCGGCCAGAGGAAGCGGCTTTATGGCTGCCGCTGGCGAATGCCGTTCAAAAGCTGACCTCACCCGCTGAGATGGGTGAACTTTTCAAAGTGCTGTTGCTGGCTAGCCGGGTTGAGGTTTCGGAGTCGCTACTAAATTGCGATCAAAGTTATCGATTATGATCAAATGTAAGCATTTACTCCGTTGGGTATATTTATGATTCGATGGTTGGTGATCATTTTCCTTGTGCTAATGGTGTTTTCTTCCTTGCTGCCATGGTTGGAGAGATTGGGTATAGGTCGCTTGCCGGGTGATGTGAGGTTTAGTTTTTTTGGCAAGAAGATATTTCTGCCATTCGCCTCAACTATTTTGATTTCTTTGTGTGTGGCGTTGATTTCCAGATTCATCTAAGGAGCTACATTGATCCGCTGGGTTTTAGCTATTTTTGTGTTATTTGCCGTCTTTTACCCACTTTTACCGATACTTGATAAATTTTGGGTGGGTAGGGTGCCGGGCGATTTCCGGTTCCGGTTCCGTGGAATTATCTTTTGTTTGCCTTTTGGCTCTGCTTTTATCTGGTCCGTGGCAGCCTTTCTTGCGGCAACGATTGTTCGGATGCTGTGAATCTCAATAAGTCAGCCCAATACCTCTAAATCCTTTATAAAGCCTTGTGAAAACAAGGGTTACGGGATTAATCCAATTGACAAAACCATAGCCTTCCCCTATAGTGATTGGTTCCCTGCGGAGGGGTGGCCGAGTGGTTAATGGCAGCAGACTGTAAATCTGCCCTCTTGCGAGTACGCTGGTTCGAATCCAGCCCCCTCCACCAGGCAAAAGTTGTTAGCGGTTTTATGGAAGAGTTGAGCAGTGGCAGTGGCCGAAGTTGGTCGCCCTTGCGGGTGTAGCTCAATGGTAGAGCTGAAGCCTTCCAAGCTTATGACGAGGGTTCGATTCCCTTCACCCGCTCCATAGTTTCATGTTGGACGTGCTTCAGTTGATTGGGGCAGCGGGCAACGGTAAGGCCCTTGTAGCTCAGTGGTAGAGCACTCCCTTGGTAAGGGAGAGGCCACGTGTTCGATCCACGTCAAGGGCACCAGATTTTTTTTAGTTTTGTCGTTTAAGTCAGGCGCGTGCCTGGACATTCTCATCAAATAGTTAGGAGCACAAGATGGCAAAAGGCAAGTTTGAGCGGACCAAACCGCACGTGAATGTGGGCACGATTGGTCATGTGGATCATGGCAAGACGACCCTGACGGCGGCGATTGCGACGGTGTTGTCGAAGAAGTTTGGTGGTGAGGCGAAAGCCTACGACCAGATTGATGCGGCGCCAGAAGAGAAAGCGCGCGGCATTACGATTAATACAGCCCACGTTGAGTACGAGACACAAAACCGTCACTACGCACACGTTGATTGCCCAGGCCACGCTGACTATGTGAAGAACATGATTACCGGTGCTGCGCAGATGGACGGCGCGATTTTGGTGTGCTCCGCAGCGGACGGCCCAATGCCACAGACCCGCGAGCACATATTGTTGGCACGTCAGGTGGGCGTTCCTTACATCATCGTGTTCTTGAACAAGTGCGACATGGTCGACGACGCCGAGCTGTTGGAGTTGGTCGAGATGGAAGTTCGCGAACTCCTATCCAAGTACGATTTCCCAGGCGACGATTTGCCGATCATCCAAGGTTCAGCCAAGCTGGCATTGGAAGGCGATACGGGTCCATTGGGTGAAGAAGCCATCATGAAATTGGCTGAAGCCTTAGATACCTACATTCCTACCCCTGAGCGAGCCATTGATGGCGCATTCTTGATGCCCGTTGAAGACGTGTTCTCGATTTCAGGTCGCGGTACTGTTGTGACAGGTCGTGTTGAGCGCGGCATCGTCAAAGTTGGTGAAGAGATTGAGATCGTTGGCATCCGTGACACACAGAAGACCACGTGTACCGGTGTTGAGATGTTTAGAAAGCTGTTGGACCAAGGTCAAGCGGGCGACAACGTTGGTGTACTGCTGCGTGGTACTAAGCGTGAAGACGTTGAGCGTGGCCAGGTATTGGCCAAGCCAGGTTCGATCAAGCCGCACAAGCATTTCACCGGCGAGATTTATGTGTTGTCCAAAGATGAAGGTGGCCGTCATACGCCGTTCTTCAACAACTATCGTCCCCAGTTTTATTTCCGTACGACGGATGTGACGGGCGCGATTGAACTGCCAGAAGGCAAAGAGATGGTTATGCCTGGCGACAACGTGTCGATCACGGTTAAGCTGATCAACCCGATTGCGATGGAAGAAGGTCTGCGCTTTGCGATTCGCGAGGGTGGCCGTACCGTTGGTGCTGGCGTCGTCGCAAAAATCATGGACTAA